>NZ_JBFUDU010000004.1:0-403784 GCF_056404555.1 Asticcacaulis sp. P2_C5 | reverse complement strand
ATGGTCGCAGCCTCCGTGCGGCTTCGCCCTTCCAATACAAGCGCCAGCGCAAGCATCCGTCGGGCGGCATCAGCGTCATGGCTTCGAGATGCCGCCTGACGAAGACCTGAAGCATCCAAATCCAGACGTGTGATCAAAATCGATGTCGACAAGCCTAAACCCTCCAGCCAAATCAATGACCATAGGAATCACAATCCGCGCCTAAAGGGAATCCCCAGCCAGAGTCACCGCCTATCGCCGTTGGTATAATACCCTGACTCCTCCACTTTTCTTTGGTATCTCGCAACGCTCGTACTTATATTTATCAGGTATGACGTAGAGAGCATAAGACAGGCCACTAGCTTTAATGCCGAGAATTTGTGCAAGGTCGCTGAGCGTTTTACACGCCTGTAGCATTTTCAGGTTGGTCATATTCCCCCGTCAGTTTTTGGGGGCCTACGGATACTCGTTGGCAAACCATCGGTTTACATGGGAATGCGAATAATCCCACAGGAGCATTCTCCCGGACATTGCTTTCAACCGTCACGAAACATGACGGAAAGATCTATCCGTAGGCCTTAAGACGATAAGATTTCATACACGTCAGGCTGTCACGCTTAAAATAGCTTCTCGCGTAAGTTGTCCACAACTAACTTGAGCTTTAGGCAGCGTATTCCGGTTTTTGCACATTGGCTTGTGACGGCGGACCGATTCATCGCAAACTTGGAGACCAAATCATAAGTGGGGAAGTCAAATCTGATGAGCTGTCCCGGATTTGCCAGAGCCTACAGTTCTTCAATAGACGTTACTCGAGATTTGGATCTTTGAATTTGCGAATCAAATCTCCGCTTTTCATGCGAGTGCCTTTACTGCGTCGACTGACGGAATGACTGCTCAGGGCCAAAAGTCGTCATACGGCTTTCGTTTGGTTGTGAAATGGGCTTATTGGCCGCGCCTGAGTTACAAAATCCCCGGCAGGTCCAAGCCCTTCTCCCGGGCGCAGGCCAGGGCGATATCATACCCCGCATCGGCGTGGCGCATCACGCCGGTCGCCGGATCGTTCCACAGCACGCGCTTCAGTCGCTTGGCCGCCGCGTCGGTGCCGTCGGCGACGATGACCATGCCGGCGTGCTGCGAATAGCCCATGCCGACCCCGCCGCCATGATGCAGCGACACCCAGGTGGCGCCCGAAGCCGTATTCAGCAGCGCATTGAGCAATGGCCAGTCGGAAACGGCGTCCGATCCGTCGCGCATGGCCTCGGTTTCGCGGTTGGGTGAGGCGACGCTGCCGGAATCGAGATGGTCGCGACCGATAACGACCGGCGCCTTCAGTTCGCCGGTCCGCACCATCTCGTTAAAGGCCAGGCCCAGCCGATGGCGATCGCCCAGTCCGACCCAGCAGATGCGCGCCGGCAGGCCCTGGAACTTGATACGTTCACGCGCCATGTCGAGCCAGGTGTGCAGATGGGCATTGTCGGGGAGCAGTTCCTTGACCTTGGCGTCGGTGCGGTAGATGTCCTCCGGATCGCCCGACAGCGCCACCCAGCGGAAGGGCCCGATGCCGCGACAGAACAAAGGCCGGATATAGGCCGGCACAAAGCCCGGAAAATCAAAGGCATTGGCGACACCCTGGTCGAAGGCGACCTGGCGGATATTGTTGCCGTAATCGACGGTGGGCACGCCGGCGGCCTGGAAGTCGAGCATGGCGCGGACATGGGTCGCCATCGATGTCTTGGCCGCTTTAGCCACGGCTTGCGGATCGCTTTCTCGCCGGTCCAGCCACTGTTCAACGGTCCAGCCGGCCGGCAGATAGCCGTTGATCGGATCATGGGCCGAGGTCTGGTCGGTCAGCAGGTCGGGCCGCACACCGCGGCGGAAAAGCTCGGGCAGGATCTCGGCGGCATTGCCCAACAGCCCGACCGATATCGGTTTGGTCGCGCCTTTGATCATCGCCAGGGCCTCATCGATACTGTCGGTCGAATGGTCGAGATAGCCCGTCCGCAGCCGCATATCGATCCGCGACGCCTGGCATTCGATGGCCAGGCACGACGCCCCGGCCATGACAGCGGCCAGCGGTTGCGCGCCGCCCATGCCGCCCAGACCGGCGGTCAGCAGCCACTTGCCGGCCAGCGAGCCGCCATAATGCTGGCGACCCATCTCGACAAAGGTCTCATAGGTGCCCTGGACGATGCCCTGGGTGCCGATATAGATCCACGACCCGGCCGTCATCTGGCCGTACATCATCAGGCCCTTGCGATCGAGTTCGTGGAAATGCTCCCAGGTCGACCAGTGCGGCACCAGGTTGGAATTGGCCAGCAGGACGCGCGGGGCATTTTCATGCGTCTCGAACACGCCGACCGGCTTGCCCGACTGGATCAGCAGGGTCTGGTCATCGCCGAGCCGTTTCAGGGTTTCAACGATTCGGTCATAGCTGTTCCAGTCACGCGCCGCCCGGCCGATACCGCCATAGACGACCAGTTCCTCGGGCCGCTCGGCGACGTCGGGATGCAGGTTGTTCATCAGCATGCGCAACGGCGCCTCGGTCAGCCACGAACGGGCAGTTAAGGTCATACCTGTGGCCGGGCGGATGACGCGGGCATTGTCGAGGCGGTTCATAATGTGTCCCTTTTGGTCGAAGGCGGCATCAGGAAATTTGGAACCGCGAATGAACGCGAATGAACGCGAATAAGAGGCGCGCAATCGCGCGCGTATTTTTCTCTGCCAAGTTCACATTGACTGTAATAGCCGGCCTAAAACCGACCTATTCGCGTTCATTGGCGTTCATTCGCGGTTCCAAATCTTTACTTAGGTAACTGTTGGTAACTCGATCCCCTGGATCACCGCCCGATCGCGGACCAAACCGATGGCCTTTTGCATGTCGGGATGGAAATGGCGGTCGTGATCGAGCATAGGTACCTCGGCGCGGACCGTCGCACGTACCCGCTCCAGCACCGGTGACGAGATCAAGGGCCGATGGAAGTCGCAGCCCTGGGCCGCCGCCAGCAATTCGATCGCCACCACGGCCATGGCATTCTCGACCATGGGCATCAGCCGCCGCGCGCCGTGCGCTGCCATCGAGACATGGTCTTCCTGGTTGGCCGAAGTCGGGATGGAATCGACGCTGGCCGGATAGGCGCGCTGCTTGTTTTCGGAGACCAAAGCCGCCGCCGTCACCTGCGGGATCATGAAACCCGAATTGAGCCCCGGCTGCGGCGTCAGAAAGGCCGGCAGGCGCGATAAAGCTGGATCGACCAGCATGGCGACGCGACGCTCGCTCAGGGAGCCGATTTCGCACACCGCCATGGCGATCATGTCGGCAGCGAAGGCCACCGGTTCGGCGTGGAAATTGCCGCCGCTCAAGGCTTCGTCGGTCTCCGAGAAGATCAGCGGATTGTCGGTAACGCCATTGGCTTCGGTCAGTAGCGTAGTTGCCGCCTGGCGCAGCAGGTCGAGCACGGCGCCCATCACCTGGGGCTGGCAGCGCAGGCAATAGGGATCCTGGACGCGGTCGTCGCCCTTCAGATGCGAGGCGCGGATGTCCGAGCCGTGCATCAGGTCGCGCAGTGTGTCGGCGACTTCGATCTGGCCGCGATGGCGGCGCAGGGCGTGGATGCGTGGATCGAACGGCGTGTCGGAGCCCTTGGCGGCTTCGGTCGACAGGGCGCCGGTCACCAGCGCGGACTGGAACAGGACCTCGGCTTCGAACAGTCCGGCCAGGGCAAAGGCGGTCGAAAACTGCGTGCCGTTGAGCAGGGCCAGGCCCTCCTTGGGGCCTAGCACCAGGGGCGCCAGACCGTGTTCGGCCAGGGCCTGGGCGGCGGGCACGACACGACCGCCTGTTTCAATCTCGCCTTCGCCGATCAGGGTGGCGGCCAGATGGGCCAGTGGCGCCAGGTCGCCCGACGCGCCGACACTGCCCTGGCAGGGAATGATCGGGATCAGGTCGCGCGCCAGCATGGCTTCGAGACGCTGCAGGGTTTCCAGACGGATGCCCGACGCGCCCTGGGCCAGGGACGCCAGTTTCAGCGCCATCATCAGCCGGACAACCGATCGCGCCGAAGGTTCACCAACGCCGGCGGCGTGGCTGAGCACGATATTGCGTTGCAGGGTCTCCAGATCGTCGTCGCCGATACGCACGCTGGCCAGCTTGCCGAAGCCGGTATTGATGCCGTAGATCGGCTCATGACGCGCCAGGATACGCGTCACGGCCTCGGCCGAGGCGATGACGCCGGCCAGGCAGGCCCGATCGAGGCTTGGGGTGGCGCCGCGATAGATGGCACACCATTGGTCATGCGTGACCTGACCTGGAGTTATTTCAAGCATCGGGTTCGCCTTCGAAAACGCGTGAATACAGGGGATTGCGGCCCAGCCAGTAGACCAGCTCGGCCGGATCGCGGACGTCCCAGACCGCGAGATTGCACATCTTGCCGGCTTCCAGCGTGCCGATGTCGTTGCGCAAGCCCAGGGCGCGGGCGGCATTGATCGTCACCCCGGCCAGGCATTCGGCGACAGTCAGGCGAAACAGCGTCGCGCCCATATTGAGCACGGTCAGCAGGGAGGTGAGGGGCGACGTGCCGGGGTTGCAGTCGGTGGCCAGGGCCATGGGAATGCCGGCCGCACGCAAGGCGCTGATCGGCGGCAGCTTGGTTTCGCGCAGGAAGTAAAACGCGCCGGGCAACAGCACAGCGATCGTGCCGGCGGCCTGCATGGCGGTAATTCCGGAACTGTCGAGATGTTCGAGATGGTCGGCCGATAGGGCGTTGTAGCGCGCGGCGAGGGCCGCGCCGTTCTGGTTGGACAACTGTTCGGCGTGCAGCTTGACCGGCAGTCCATGGGTGCGGGCGGCCTCGAGCACACGCTGCGTCTGGGCCGGCGTAAAGCCGATCCCTTCGCAAAAGGCGTCGACCGCATCGGCCAAACCGATGGCGGCCGGGATGATATCGTTGCAGACATGGTCTATATAGGCGTCGGCATCCCTGAATTCTGGCGGCACGGCGTGGGCGGCCAGCAGGGTCGTCGCCACCTGCACCCTGCGCGGCAGGTTGCGCGCCACCTGCAGCATCTTCAACTCGTCGTCGAGGGTCAGGCCATAGCCAGACTTGATCTCGACCGTGGTGACGCCTTGACGCAGCAAATCGTCGAGCCGCGGCAGGGTCTGGGCGATCAGTTCGGATTCTGACGCCGCGCGGGTGGCGCGGACCGTCGACATGATGCCGCCGCCGGCCCGGGCAATGTCGTCATAGGACGCACCGTCCAGCCGCATCTGGAACTCATGGGCGCGATTGCCGGCAAAGACGAGATGGGTGTGGCAATCGATCAGGCCCGGCGTGACCAATCTGCCGCCAAGATCCGTCTCTGGCGCCTCGATCGGGGGCGCAGTCGCCGCAGGTCCGGCATAGGTGATACGGCCCTGGTCAGCGTGGATCACGCCGTCGTCTATGACATCCATACCCGATGTCATGGTCAGCAGACGGGCATTTTTCCAGATGCGCATCAAGGTTCCCGTAGCGAACAGCGATTATTATGTATATACATAATATCGAACGGAGTCGCGGTCATGTCAATGGAAACCTTGTGGTTCGGTGAAGCCCTTTTGCCGGCGGGCTGGGCGAGGGATGTCGGTATCACCGTAACGGACGGCGTTGTCACCGCGGTTGAAACCGGTGTTGCGCCGGCGGGCGCCGAACGCCATGGCGCTGTGGTGCCGGGCATGAACAACCTGCACAGCCACGCCTTTCAACGCGCCATGGCCGGACTGACCGAACGCGGTTCGGGCGACGACAGTTTCTGGACGTGGCGCGACCTGATGTACCGCTATCTGGCGCAATTGACGCCCGATGACATCGAGGCCATCACCGCCCTGGCCTATATGGAGATGCTGGAAGGTGGTTTTACCCGCGCCGGAGAATTCCACTACCTGCACCACGATAGCGATGGCCGCCCCTATGGCGATCCGGCCGAAATGGCCGGACGCATCTGTGCTGCGGCCGCACAGACAGGAATCGGCCTGACCCTGCTGCCGGTGTTTTACGCTCATTCGGGATTCGGTGGGCTGCCGCCGACAGATGGCCAGAAGCGCTTCATCCACGACATCGATGGCTTCAACCGACTGCTGGACGATTGTCGCCGACACGCAACGGGGGACACGGTTATCGGCCGAGCCCTGCATTCCCTGCGCGCCATCACACCGCAGCAACTGACGGCCTTGGCGACCGGCGACGGGCCGGTCCATATCCATATCGCCGAGCAGGAAAAGGAAGTCGCCGACTGCCTGGCGTGGAGCGGTCAGCGGCCGGTCGAATGGTTGTTCGACCATGCCGATATCGGGCCGAACTGGTGCCTGGTTCACGCCACCCACATGACCCCTTCCGAGCGCACCATGCTGGCCCGTTCAAACGCCGTGGCCGGCCTGTGCCCGATCACCGAAGCCAATCTGGGTGACGGCGTCTTTCCAGCAGAGGCTTTCGTCGCCGAAGGCGGCCGCTTCGGCATCGGTTCGGACAGCAATGTCCGTATCGACGCGACCGAGGAACTGCGTCTTCTGGAATATTCCCAGCGTCTGTTCCTGAAAAAGCGAAATGTGATCTCGGGCTTATACGACAAGGCTTTGCGGGGCGGCGCCCAGGCGCTTGGCGTGGGTTCAGGCATCGCCGTCGGCCAGACTGCCGATCTGGTCAGCCTCAATCTTATCCATGCCGGATTGATCGAAAAGAGCGGCGACGACCTGCTCGATGCGTGGATATTCTCGGCTGGCAAGAACGCCATCGACTGCGTCTGGCGGCGCGGCCACAAGGTCGTCGCCGGTGGCCGTCACCTCCAGCGCGATGCCATCCTGGTGGCTGTCCGGCCGGTTCTGGCGAGGCTCAAGTCATGAGCCTCCATCGCCGTATCCATGACGACATGTCCAGCCGTATAACGTCGGGCGCACTGAAGCCCGGCGACCGCCTGCCGACCGAGGCCGAACTGATGCAGGCCTATGGCTGTTCGCGCATGACCGCCTATAAGGCGCTGTCGCAATTGCAGGCGGCCGGATTGATCGAGCGCCGGCGCAAGGCCGGGTCCTTCGTCGCTGCGCCACAATTGTCATCGACGGTTCTGGAAATACCCGACCTTCAGGCCCAGACCGAGGCGCGCGGCGAAACCTACCAGTTCCGCCTGCTTTTGCAGCGCGTGCGCGGCCGTGAACTGGAAGTATCCGGGGTCCATGTCTGCGCCGGGCGGCCCTTATGCGTCGAAACCCGGACGATCCATCTCGACGCCGTGCCCGAGGCGCTGACCATCAACTTCGCCCATATCTCGCCCGGCCGCTGGTTGTTGCAGCAGGTGCGTTGGACCCAGGCGGAAAACCGCATCAGCGCCATTGTGGCCGACGGCGAAATTTCCCGTCTGCTGGAAATCACCAGGGGCAGCGCCTGCCTGCGGGTCGAGCGCGAAACCTGGCGCGATGGCGAAGCGGTGACGGCGGTCCGCCAGGTTTTCGACGGCGCCCATTATCATCTGGTGGCGAAGTTTTAAGCGCTTGCTTTAGACCTGTGTCAAAAAGTCAGACAATTGTCTTGACTGTTGCTAACCGCGTGATAGCGCTATCACAATTGGGCTTGGCGATAACGGCCCGTGGCAGGAAACATAACGGACTTGGCTATGAAAGCATTTTGGTTGGCTGGCTGTGTATCGGCGCTGGCATTGGTGTCGGGCGCAGCGTTCGCGGCTGTTCCCACGGGCCTCGACGCCAATGGCCATCTGGAAAGCGTGCAACCGGCCGCTTCCACAGGCTTCGCTTATGTCCGCCTGGCGGATGGCGTGCAGATCACCCGCGGCGCCATCACCAAGAACATTATCTTTTACAGTCCGGATACGGTCCGGGTGAATGCCAATCTCGGCAAGTCCTACTGGACCGCCCCCAGCCTGGTCGTGGTCGACAAGCCGGACCCCGTCGCCTTCGACGTCACGGAGACGGCCGACACCGTGACCATCGTGTCGCAGAAACTGGTTATCGTTATCGACAAGGCGTCCGGCGGGCTGACCTTTCAGGACCCTTCCGGCCGGGTCTATACGCGCGAACGCGCGGGTACGCCTGAGCAGATCAAGCCGGTCGAGATTTCCGGCGCCCCGACCTACGAAGTGCAAAACACCTTCACGCTTAAACCCGACGAAGGCATATTCGGTTTCGGCTTCATCAACGAAGGTGAGCTCAACCGCCGCAACAAGGATATCCTGCTGGTCCAGACCAATACGGGTATCGTTATTCCCGTCATGATGTCCTCGGAAAAATACGGCATCCTGTGGGACACCTATTCGATCATGAAGTTCAAGGATGACGCGGACGGCGCCACCCTGTGGGCGGAAAGCGCCCCCGGCGGCGTCGACTACTACTTCATGGCCGGCAGCACCATGGATGACGTCGTGAAGTCCTATCGTCATCTGACGGGTGAGGCGCCGATGTATCCGAAACAGGCGTTCGGCCTGTTCATGAGCAAGGAACGCTACAAGACCCAGGCCCGGTTGCTTGAGGTGGCGCGGACCTTCCGGGAAAAGCAGTTCCCGCTCGATTACATCGTCCAGGACTGGCAATATTGGGGTTCGGACAAGGACGGCAGCTGGAGCGGCATGACCTGGAACCCGGAACGCTATCCGGACCCAGAGGGCATGACCCGGGAACTGCACGATGAGCACCTGAAGCTGATGGTGTCGATCTGGCCGTCGATTGGCAATGACACAGACCTTGCCCGGGAGCTGGATGCCAGCGGTCTGCGCTTCGCGCCGCTTCACTGGATATCGAAACACGCGCGGATTTATGACGCCTATAGCCCCAAGGGGCGGCAGATCTATTTCAAGCACATCAAGAAAGGCCTGTTGGACAAGGGCGTCGACGCCCTGTGGATGGACGGCACCGAGGTCGAGGTCGGTACCGCGTGCTGGGATCCCTACGAAGTGGCGCGTGACATCAAGAGCCTGGGTAACAACACGCTGGGCGATGCTTCACGGTATCTCAACCCGTACAGCCTGATGACCACGCAGGGCACCTATGACGGCCAGCGCGCGACGAGCGACAAGCGCGTGTTCACCTTGACGCGGTCCGCCTGGGCCGGGGCCCAGCGCACGGGCGCCGCGTCGTGGTCAGGCGATATTTTTGCCAGCTGGAAGACCTTCGGCGAGCAAATCAACGGCGGCGCCAATGTGACGATCACCGGCAACCCATACTGGTCACAGGACACCGGCGGCTTCTTTGTTACGGAATTCCAGGGCGGCGAGCAAAATCCGGCCTATCGCGAGCTGTTCGCGCGCTGGTTCCAGTTTGGCGCCTTTAACCCGATCTTCCGCGTTCACGGCACCAGCATCGAACGCGAACCCTACATTTTCAAGGATCTCGATCCGGAAATGTACAACTCGCTGGTTCAGTCGGTAAACCTGCGTTACCGGCTGCTGCCCTATATCTACAGCCTGAGCTGGAAGGTGACGTCGGACGGCTATACGCTGATGCGCGCCCTGCCGATGGATTTTCCCGACGACCGCGCGACCTTCAACATCAATGACGCCTTCATGTTCGGGTCCTCCATCCTGGTCCATCCCGTCACCCACGCGATGTACCACGTTCAGGAGCCGCCGGCGGAAACCATCCCCAGCGCGTATTTGCGCACCCCGTCGGGCCAGCCCGGACTGGAAGGGCAATATTTCGCCGGCGAGAAATTCGAGACGCCGAAGGGCAAAACCATCGATGCGACGCTTGACCTGAGATGGCCGGGGCCGCCCCTGGCCCAGCCGCCGGCGGGTTTGGACAGTGTGGACCATTTCTCGGCGCGTTGGGAAGGCAGCATCGTGGCGCCGGAAGACGGGGAATATGAAATCGGCATCGAGGGCGATGACGGTTTCCGCCTTTTCCTCGATGGCAAGCTGCTCGTCGATGATTGGGACTATGGCGCCAATCGCTTCAAGAGCACGAAAATCACCCTGAAGAAGGGCCAGGCGCTTCCGGTCAAGGTCGAGTTCTTCCAGGGCGCCGCGGACCGCCGACTGCGGCTGTCGTGGCGCACGCCCAGCCAGCTCCAGGCTTTGAAATCCGCCACAAAGTCATTGGACCTGAAGGTCGCGACCTATCTGCCCGCCGGCACCGGCTGGTATGATTTCTACACCAATGATCGGTTCGACGGAGGCCAGACGGTTGTCCGTGAGGCACCGCTCGACGTCGTGCCTCTGTATATTCGTGCCGGATCGATCATTCCCATGGGACCGCTCCAGCAATATGCGACGGAAAAACCGGACGCGCCGTATGAGATCCGCGTCTATCCCGGCGCCCAGGCCGCCTTTACGGTGTACGAGGACGACAACGAAACCTACGACTACGAAAAGGGTCAGTTCGCGACCTTCGACCTGACGTGGGATGACAAGACGCAAATCCTGACCATCGGCCCGCGCAAGGGAACCTTCCCCGGCCTGGTGGGCACCAGGACCCTGAACATCGTCATCGCGAAGCCGGGGCAGGGCACGGGCGGCAATCCGGCTCCGGTCACAAAATCCGTTGTTTACAAGGGCACGTCTATGGCGGTCAGTTTCAAGAACTGAAGGCTGTCGGCGTGTGCCATGGCAATATGGCACAAGGTGTGTTGGTCGTAGCGTCTGGCGGCGAGGCTTTAGACGGCGTCCGGCAAACAGGCGACTGACGGGTTCAGGGAATGGGTCTGGAAACCCATGGAGAATGGTGCTCCAGGCCCTTAAATACGGGTACCGGGGAGTTATGCATTTTGCATCAAGTCACCGCAATTCAGGTTCAGTCAATTTCGGAGATTATGTTGAGTTTTGCTAATGGAAAATGTTAAAGCTGCACTAATAGAAGCATGTATGGCGCATGCCGGCTTTACGAATACTGGCGACCATAAACGATCGAATAAAGCTCACGATCGCATCATTGCGCTGCTTGGCGATTTAAAAAAATTACCTGATCACGGCTTGGAATTGTTACTTTCATTGTTAGAAAATGAAAATAAATGCGTCCAGGCATGGGCGGCCACTTATCTTTTACCAATTGAAGAGGGGGCGGCAATCAATACGCTTGAAGGTGTCGCTGCTGGAAGCGGCTTGGACGCATTTAGCGCTCGAATGGTATTGAAGCTTTGGAGCGAGGGAACACTTCAGCTTGTGGATTGGCCATAATCGTCGCCGTGGCTTACGAGAAAAAGGGTAGGGTCACTATTGCCCTGACTCGGCGTCCCTGCATCAACCTAACAGAAGAATAATGGGCATTTCGGTTTCCCGTAACGGTTTCGTGGCAACGGCCAATTTTCATGACATCCTTGAACCCGGCCGCTGCAACGCATACGGTCGCGATTCGAGCCGGAATGAGGTGGCAATGGCTGCCTCGGCCACACCGGCAGGAACTATCAAAACCACATGTACGGTTTGTCGGGCACGGCCCGAAGAATCCAGACGGCGAATTGCCGCATTTGCAGATAATCCAAAAGGCGGCGGAGCGACGATCCACATTTTCTTTCCGGTCGGGTGAACGTCATGAAAATGAAGATTAAAAACCAGCTCGTGATGAACGCTGGTATCGTTGTATGTGAATTACCGTCCGAGATTTCTGGGTATCAGTGTTGGGCGGCCGTGTCCGCGGTACAAAAAGACTACATTGATCGGACGCCGGACGGCTATCTTCGCATCAATAATCTTGTCAGAAGTAGAATTCCCGTCAATGTCATGCAAATTTATACAGTAAAAAAGGTATTTGTGAATTCGGAATGTATAGCTAATAATTGGGATTTCGGTGAAAATGACGTGAAGTTCGAGTTTTTCGAAGTCGCGTATACGCTAGAACAGGTATCTGATATATTATTGGCCAATAATATAGATGAGGAGTGCTTAATGGAGCCTTGGAATACAGATTATCCTTTATAAGGCGGGAATGGGGATGGATTCACAGACCAAGTGCAACGGTGTTGAATTCTGCCAGAAACATCTCGGCCGGGGTTTTGAAGCCCAAGCATTTTCTGGGGGTGTGAATCTATCGGGTTCCAACCGGGAGGGAAATAAAAGTGACGATAGAGCATAGAAACGCGGAAAAGGTTCAGAGTCATTATCGACTCACGATGGCGACATGAATGGTTCAGAAACTGACTCCGCCCCCCTTATTCTTCTTTTCTAATATTCTTCTTTTCTAAAGCCATACCGATTCAGGCTTTTGGCGCTGGTGCTGAGGTTTGCCGCTCGATGATTTCGAAATCGCGAAGCTCTCGGCGCGCTTCATAGCTTGCGCCGGAACGCTTCGCCCGGATCTGCAGCAGCAGAAGTTCAACCGCCTCGGACGCCATCTGAACGGTCGGTTGCCGCACCGTCGTCAGCTCCGGCCAGACCGTCGTCGCCGTCGTGGTGTCGTCGAAGCCGACCACCGTCAATTCGCCCGGGACATGGACGCCGAAACTATGGGCGTTGGCCAGAACGCCCGCGGCCATATCATCATTCGAGGCGAAAATAGCCGTGGGCCGGTTGGGTTGGCCCAGCAGGACGGCGGCGGCGTCGAAACCGGAATGGTAATCGAAATAGCCCTGCACGATCAGGTCGACATCGACATCGAGGCCGGCCGCGTTCATGGCGGCGAGAAAGCCCTCGGTGCGAAAATCGCTGGCGCGGTTGTTCGGGTGGCCCTTAATGAAGCCGATCCGGGTATGGCCCAATTCGACCAGCCGGGTGGTCATGGCGAAAGCGGCGGCGTGATCGTCGACACCGATGATGGAGCGGCCGGGTGGCTGCTGGGCGGCCGCAATGCCGATCGAGGGCAGATTCACGCGGTCGAGCGCGAGGGCAACGCGATTGGAGTTGGAGAGGGGCGCCGGCAGGAGGACGCCGTCTATCCCGGCGGCGGCCAGATCTTCGACCGTTTCGACCGCTTCGTCCAGACCTTCGCACTTGGCGATGGTCAGCCGGCAGCCGCTGAGGCCTGTTTGCGTCAGGGCGCCGATCAGTATCTCATTGAGGTAAGAGGTGGATGGATTGGTGTAGAGCACGGCGATTTGTGTCGCATCCCGGGCTGCCAGGGCGCGCGCCGATGTGCTGGGGGCGTAGTTCAGCGCGGTGACCGAGGCAAGTACCTTCTGGCGGGTTTCTTCGCGTACATTGGTTTCGCCATTGATGACGCGGGACACGGTCATGGGGGAGACGCCGCTGTGTTTGGCGACGTCATGGATTGTGCTGACGTTGCGCGCCCGGCGGCCTGGCTTCTGTACGGGTTCAATGTCCATGGCGATGTCGGTGTGCCGTATCCCAATCCATCTGTAATGTTAATCTCTGAGGCGGCCAAAATCAAACATTTGCTTGAACGTTCGGTGCAGGCAGAGGTGAGGATAGTGCAGGTCGATTGCCGATGGTACGTATATCATTTTTCAGGTCGGACAATTTCAGAGCGGCGATGATATGTATCCAGCTCCGCCTTTGCCGTGGCCGTCAGAGCGGTACAACGGTGTCGCTCTCAGGCGTGCAAAGCGGCTCTGGTACTGTCGTGTCCGCGAGCGCCGCCTGGCGTTGACCAGGCAGAGGTCGGCTCTATCGCCGAGCGGATAAGGGCTTCCATCAACCACCGCGCCCGGGCGTCATCCTGATGATGGACGGCATCCAGTATCATGCTGTGTTCATTCAACGAAGCGCGGATGGAGATGTTGCGTTTTGTCTTGTAGGAATTTGTCCAGACGACAGCCGCTTCGATGGAGTCCGCCAGCGGCAGGAGAAGCGGGTTGTTGGCAGCCTGCATAATCGTCCTGTGGAACTGGATCTCGGCGCGACGGGCCGCCTCCTCGGTCCGGCGATCATCGGACATGATGTCGAAGGCCTTTTGCAGGCGGATCAGGTCCTGGTCCGACCTGCGTCGGGCGGCAAATCCTGCGGCCTGGGGCTCGATGGTCAGCCGAAGTTCGAAGAGGGACCGGATAAAGCTTTCGTCGGGCTCGGCGAGGCGCATCCAGAACAGCACCAGGGGATCGAGCAGGTGCCAGCGTGAGCGCGGGGTGACCAGCGTCCCGGCTTTTCTTCGTGGTTCAACGAGGCCTTTATCGATGAGAATAGTGAGCCCTTCGCGAACGGCGGTTCGGGACACATTCCACTGTGCGGTCAGGGTCATTTCCGTGGGCAGGGCCTCGCCGACGGCATAAAGTCCGCAAACTATGTCCATGCCTAACTGCTGTGCGATCGTATCGGACAGCCGGAGGACGGGGGCACTGCTGCCATTCGTGGGAGCGATACCATTACGAATTGGAGAAAATACACCTTGATAATCAAGGCGTAAATCTATCTCCGGAGGGTCGATCGGTAGGAAATTCACCTGCGTCCGCCTCTAAATGGTACGTAACCATTTTTATATCCGCACAAGAGGTATTTCGTCAATCAAATTGACGGACAAAAGCGTCTGTGTGGAAATGTGCGCGCCTTCACCATGCCCTCTTATTCAAGTGTCACTATTGACCTGACCCTTTGACACTGGATCAGCCATACCTGGAAAAACGGGGATATTGCTTTGGACTGCATAAATAAGGTTGGCGCATAAGCTTCGCTCTTCAGTCTTGGTGAGAGGGGCATGTCCCATGCCGCGCCGGTAGACATCCTCGTCCCCGGGGGGTGTGGTATAATCGCGACATGCGTAACCCGCGGCAGACTGAGCCTGTGGAAAAGCGTTGACTGTGCGATGCGCTGTTGCGAGACTCCCGCTACAGACGCGTCCGGATTGGCGCCGTCACACGGGGGCGTTTTCCAATGAAATGGCTATGTCTTGTCACTGCGCTCAGCCTGGCGCCGGTCGCGGCCGCGGCCCAGGATAGCTCGGTTGTGCTCAGTCCGGAGGACGCTCGCGCGTTCAGCGACCTCGCCAGACACAAGAAGTCCGAGGAAAAGAAGGCGCTCAGAACGCTTTCCAGCGAAGATATCCGCGCGGCCTTAACCGACAACCTGACGGACAAGACAAAGATCATCTATCAGAAGGGCTATGGCGTTTACGTCGAATACTCGGCTCCGGACGGCAGCGACCGAATGTGGTTTACCGGCAATCGTGGCGCCGTGCGCGGCGTCTGGGGCGTGCCCGAGACATCGGGCAAGCCACGTGCCTGCTTTCACTATTTCAATTCCCATAACTATGTGACCGGCGAATTCGAAAGCACGGAGTGTATCTCGGCCGAGCAGACGCTCAGCAATGCCGACGTCATTGCAGAAAAGACCGGCGACGTCTTCGGCCTTATGTCGGGGAAGGTTCCCTATGTCAAAAGCGCAATGGATGTGCCGGTGTGGCCTGCGGAGACGCCGGCTGAAACCCCTCCCGTTCCGTAAGATAAAAGGCAGTGACTTTATTGACCCGACCCGGCCCCTCCGCGGGCTAAATGATTGTCCGATTATGGGGGAATAGATGTCTGGATGGCTGGCGAAAACCGTGTGTGGCGTCATAATGACGGCGACCCTGGCGACGACAGGTGCGCTGCCGACCGGCGCCGCAGCAGCAAAGAGCATCGCCGGCACCTATGAACTGAAGACGGCGGAAGAGCGCGCGGACGGCCAGCCCGTCTGCCGGGAGCGTTGGACCTTGCGGGCAAACGGCAGCTTCGTGATCGATAGCGGGCAGGAGAAGATGCAGGGCCAATGGCACTCGGAAGACAAGGGCAGGGAAGGCAAATGGCTGGTATGGACCGACCAGACGACGAACGGCCTGCCGGATTGCCGTGGTGACGTTACGCCACAGCCAGTGGCCGACCGGCGGACGTCCTATTATGTCAACGGTCTTGGTGGCCTGGTCATAACCCGGCCCACAAGCCGGTTGCCCGATGGCTCGATCCTGTGGAGTCTGGTGGCCATTGCCGGCCGTGTGGCGGAATAGCACCAAGGGCCGACTTACTCGCAGGGGCTGGATTTTGCTCAAGCGCGCATTGGGCCGACCGAAAACGGGCCCATATACTCGCGGTTGGGCTTCACAACGCCTCTACGGCGGGCTACCTTACCGGTAACCGAGCGTCATCGGGCGTTCAAACGGAAATGTAGGTTTATGCTGTCTTGGCTGAGACGTGTGTTTTCCGGCTCGAAGCCGAACCCGGCCCCGAAGGCGCAGACGCTCGAGCCTCTCGCATCGTTCGACGATCTGAACACCTTGATTGACGCGTGCGGTTTGGAGAATGCCCGAGAGGCGATTCTGCGTCATGCGAAACCCTGTTTCCATATGATCGCAGGTAAGCCCGCGGCCGGTGCACCACTGGGCGGGACAAGGCTGGGCGGCGCGCCCGATCTTGCCGCCGGCACGGCGTGGCCGCGCGGCGACTACGGATATTGCGGCTTCCTGGGGCAGCTCGATCTGGCGGATGTCCGGACGCGTACGGGGTGTCTCGATCTGCCGGCTGAAGGCTTGTTGTCCCTGTTCGTCGACTATATCGAAAGCGCCGGCGACCCCGTACCGGTTCGGGCGATCCTGACGCCTGCCGGCACAGCCCTTGAGCGCCTGGCCGCGCCCGAAGGCGAAGAGGCCTATGGCGCCTATGTCAACCGGCTCAAGCCCGTCAGCATCGAGGCTTTCCGGCCGGGCGTCACGGTACCGGTCATGGGGCTGGACCTTCACGCAACCGTCGAGGCCCTGGCGCCCGACGGCGATTTCGAAAGGTTGCAAGACGCCGTTAGCCAGCAACCCACAGGCGCGATCGGCCGGTTGTTGGGGCAAGGGTTCGATCACGACGGTTCGGACCTTCGCCTGGCTCTGCATGCCCGGCAGATCGGCCGGGAAGGCCTTGAGCGGTTTGCCTTTATCAAGGACTGGGACGAATGGCTGTCCTTGAAGCGTATCGAGTCACGATTAAGGAACGGAACCATTTATCGGCCATGGACCGATGATCAGGACGATCAGGTGCGCTATTTTCTGGACAATCGCGACGCCTTTTTCGCCGGCGCGGACGCGTTACGCCTACTTGTTCTAATCGAGTCGAACAGGGCGATGGATATGTGGATCAACGACGCCGATCCGATCTTCTTGTTTATTCCGGCGGCTAACCTTGCCAAAGGCGACTTCACGGTGCTTTTTGGGGCGGTTACTCAGGGGTAGGGCGAAGGCTGTCTTTCGGGCCTCAGCGCAAGAACCGGAAGGCGTCCGGGCGCGAAAAAGGGTCAGTGTGATTATGGGCCGAGACTTGGCTTGGCCCTAGATCAGCCGCACCAGATACCCTTCGATCCTGACCTTGCTGGTCGCGCCGAGACTTTCCAGGGCACTTGCTAACGTGACCGCCTCGTCGTTTTGGGCAACCTGCTCAGGCTTCGTAGTCGAAACGCATTTATAAGTCAGATAGCAGCCGGTAGGTCCTAATTCGGAATGCAGGCTTCTCGAGGTACGTCACGTCGCAAATGGCCGCGAAAACGACCTGTTCCGGCCGGCTCGGGACACGCGACCGTACCTGCGTGCGAATGGGTCCACGTCAAGGTTTCGTCTTCGCTGGTCGCGGAAGCCAGCCGGGTGTGCCTTCTTCGAATTGGTTGTCCGTCAATTGCCGCACGTCCGTGCCGTCGGCGCGCATGACATAGAGATCGCCATAGGGCTGAGGATTATAGGGATGCAAAGGTGCTTCGTCCTTGAATCCGCCCCTGGCGCTGGTGAAAGCGATCCATTTGCCGTCAGGTGACCAGACATTATGCGCATCATTGCCGGGGGACCAGGTCAGCCTGCGCACATCCGTGCCGTCGGGGCGCAGAGTGTAGATCTCGTAGTCTCCGTCCTGGTCGCCGGTATAGGCGATCCGATCACCCTGGGGAGACCAGGATGGGAAGTTTTCGTGACCGGCGGCACTGGTCAGCACGGTCACGGCATGCGTGGCGACATCAACGATAAACAGGCCGTTCAAATCTTTTCCAGCCCCGCGATAGACCAGGCGCGTCTGATCCGGTGACCAGCTTGGCAGGCCGAAATTGCCGGTTCCGCCGGTCAGCAATTGCATATCCTTGCCATCGCTCTGCATGACGGCGATGTCCGCGATCGACTGGCCGTTTACCGACTGGAAAAATCCGCCCAGGCCAAAGGCGATGCGGTCACCTCGTGGTGACCAGACCGGCGCCAGCGCGCTGCGTTGCGGGTCACTGAACACAAGGGTGCGGCCGGTGCCATCCTCGTCCATTATCAGGATATTGTTGTGAAGGTTGCCCGCCGTCTGGTCGTTGAGGACCAGACGATCGCCCTGCGGGGCATAGGACGGGAAAATACCTGTTCGCACCAGTTGGAAATGCGCATCCAGGCTGGACCACACCTGGAGTGGCGGCCAGGCAGTGCCGACATCGCGCTGAAACACCATGACTTTGCCGTCCGGCGACCAGTGCGGATTACGCATCTCGCCTCGTGCGCCTGCCGATCCCGATACGAACTCCACACCGCCTTCGGGTCCGCCGGAGGCATAGCCGATGCGTCCGTCCGCCATCCAATCCGGCGACCATTTTTCGCCGCTCCCCGTGGTCAGCACCTCGCGCTGGCCTGTCGCCAGGTCGAGACTCACGATCTGGGTCGTTCCGCGCAGCCGTCGCGGACTCGCGATCTTTTGCACATCGTCGATGCCCGTCTGATAGAAAACCAGTTGTTTGCCGTCCGGCGACCAGGACGGACTGCCGGCAAAAGCATCGTCGTGGGTCACCTGGCGAAGCGCCGTCCCATCGGCGCGCATGACGAAAAGTTCGGTCGATTGGACGGTGACAAAAGTAAATTTCGGTTTTTTCGACTGGCGATCAGACGAGAAGGCGATCCACTGACCGTCGGGCGACCAGGCCGGGCGGAAATCGCCGCCCTGGTAATGCGTGAGATTGCGCAACGCCCCGGTCGTCATGTCAAGGATCCAGATGTCCGCCTGGCCACTGCGGGCCGAGACGAACGCCAGCGAGCGGCCATCCGGAGACAGCGCGCCCTGGTCGTCGAAAGCCTTGTCATGCGTCAATTGTTGCAGATCCGTTCCGTCGACGCGAACACGATAGATATCGTCAGATCCATTCCGCGTAGAGGTAAATACGATCCACCGGCCATCGGGCGAGACGGACGGGTCGTAATCGAGGGCAGGATGCGGCAGGACCGACCGGGCGTGGCTGCCATCGGCGTCGGCGATGTAAATGTCGGTATTAAGAGGCGCGAAACTCGCAAAGGCCAGTCCATAGTCTGGCGCGCCGGGTGGGTCCGCCTTGGCCGGTTGCAGGAGCACAACCGTGAAATACAGGGCAAGTGAGGCCGTGGCGAAAAGGTCGGAAACCTTGCGGGCAAGAGACTGGCGGGCAAGGGACATGTTCGTATCCTCAGGTCGGGATCGGCTGACAGGGTGCTTATGTCTAGCATGGTGCCGTCAGGGTGGCGAGGTGCGAGTTTTCGTGCCGTGCGACCCTAGATCAACCACACCAGATCCCCTTCGATCTGGACCTGACCGGCGCCCAGTGGGGCATGCCGTCGCCGGCCTTTGCGCTTCAGGGCAAGAAGACCGATCCGGGCGTGACCAACATCCGCAACACGGCCTCGCCACATTGGCGGCGCTGGCTGGCGCCGGAATATCGCTGCCTGGTCCCCGTCACCAGCTTTTGCGAGCCCAACCAGGCCAGCGGATCGAAGGAGCTGACGTGGTTCTCGCTGGGAGAGGACCGGCCCCTGACCTTCTTTGCCGGGGTCTGCGCCGAGGTGACGCGCAAGATCAAGGTCAATGACGATCCGGTCTCAGGCCTGTTCTACGCCTTTCTGACGACTGAGCCGAACGCTGAGGTCGCCGCCGTCCACCCCAAGGCCATGCCGGTCCATCTGCGTACGCTCGATGAGTGCAGGACCTGGATGACGGCACCGTGGGACGATGCGAAGGCGCTGCAAAAGCCCTTGCCGGACGGATCGCTCAGGATCGTCAGGCTTGGCGGCAAGCAGGATGAAGAGGTGTTACCGGGCGGCGATGTGCAGGGCACGGTCGGCAGTCTGTTTTAAGGGTGGATGAATGCCTCACCGTTGCACAAACCTCACGGGACCCTTTCGATGCTTGCGAGTGACCAATAAAATGAGACAGCTAATTTGACAATTGGCGTCACCGTAATTCTTCTAATTCTTCGAATTCTTCGGACATACCTAATCTCGGAATTCCGACACATCGACTTGATCGGCCTGACAGCGCATCATTTTCAGCTCGCCGCCACAGCATCGGCAGTCATCGTATCTCTTGGCCACGCCCAGGCAAGCTGGGCAATCGACAAGAACATAGTCTCTTAATTCTATGCTGTCTGCCTCGTGGCGAAGCATAGTTCGATTACCCCGGCACGCGAGGCAATCGTTGCCCAGATGACGCCCTTTGCCTTTACATACTGGACAGTCGACTTCCTTGTAATCCCTTAGATCGATCTGTTCGATATGACGCTTCTCTATCTGCCGATCCCCGTGGCAAACAGGACAGTCATCTCCTCCCCACGCTCCTTCGCCGTCGCATAGCGGACAATCAACAAACGCGAAGTCGTTGGTGTCCATCTTGTCGGCAAAGCGCTTATCGATATGGGCTTCACCCTGGCAACCTGGACAATCTTCGCCTCGAAAAATACCTTCCCCGTCGCAGACTGGACAGTCGACCTTCTTGAAATCGTCGAAATCGATGCGATTTGCCAAGTCCTTGGGAATTTCTCTTTCTCCAGCGCAGGCCGGGCAGTCTTCGCCTTCGCGAGCGCCTGACCCAAGGCAGACGGGGCACACGATATGGCCGGAGGCCGCCACGAATTCGTCGCGTATTACCTGAGCTTTTTTTAGTCGTTTCGCGACGCTGTCCTTATTGGTTGAGAGCGCCTTTGCCTCTTTCTCGAGCTTTTGCCATTTTGGATAGTTGGGGTCGCCTTTCGAGACTGGCGCCAGGCTACTCAAGTCTCCAAGCATCTGTTTTGCCAGGCTTTCCACCGCCTTCTTCTGATTGGGCGTCTTGGCGCTGGTCCGCTTGGCCTCCAATCCAGAGCAAGCATCGAGTACGAGGAATAGTCTGTGACATATGTTTCCCTGAGTACTCCAGAGCAACCGTTTATAGTAAAGGAGGGTTGTCTTGAAGCTAGGGATAAATTCAAGGTCCTCTTCAAGTGGGCCGAGGACGCCTTTGTCATATTCTGTGTGATGGCTGGCGCAAAGCCAGATCAAGTTTGACGGATGGTTGCTATGGGTTTTTGACACCGGCACAATGTGGGCCGCTTCGCAACTATCGGAATGACTTGAGCAAATCGCACACTGGTTGTTAGCTTCGATCTTAATTTCTTCTTTAATGCCCGCGGGGATATTCGGTCTTTTGCCCGCTACCGATGGCCATGGCTTCCTGAGATAAACATCGAAGTCAAGCAGTTCGTCCTTCGAGTAAAACTTTGCGCCTTGAACTTCCCTTGCAACTTTTAATTTCCGAGTTTCGCCCTGTTTGGGCGCGTACTTATTCAGCCAGGCCAAAAGTCGCGGCGACATGCCTGTCAGCTCTGCGGCGGCATATTCGTTTAGGTCACTTGTCTTCAAAGTCATGGCATTAGGATCTAGGCTGCGTTGTTAACATCGTTATAGAGATAGTCGGCGCTGTTTTCAACGTGCTCCCTATCCCTTCGCTGAACCAGAGTAATTAGGCTGGAGATGAAGGCGGTAACGACCATCGCAGTTTCTTAATCGTTCGTAAGTTTAACTACACGCTGCGAAGAGTCTGAAGCGGAAACTGCAGCATGTATATTTTCAAAGTCAACCACCAGGCACTGGAATTCGAATACTCAGGCGAACGCGACTTTAATTGGGTGCGACATGAGCTCGATACGGCTCACAACGTGACGATTGCTAAGGTATTTCACTTCACGGAAAGGGACCTGATCGGTGATTTGCCTGAGTATATGATCCCATATGACGACGAATTGCCGGCCGAAGAGGACATGATTGCCAGGTCCTTTACTTTCGATATGGGACATGTGGATGACGACTATTATCACATTAAAAAGTCGGTCTTGGGAACTCGTCATGATGTCTTGATCGGGCGCGAAATCGAGCTCGAGCGTCGAATTTTCTCCGCCTATCGCGATATTTCGATCTTTAAGGGTTTGGAAGCGGTCGTCGAGCAGCCGATTATCGTCGGTGGCCCCAAGGAGGATTCGTTGCCCCTCGAAGCTTTCGAAGAGCTAATTCGTAAATTTCCGACCAGCACCGAGCTAACCCGATACGCCCGGGCCAGGATACATAACATCGTGAAGGACTTCTTTGGGACCATGTCGGACGCGGAGCAGCAGTATCAAACCTACCTAAGCAAGCGAAAAAAGACTGGCGGCGTTTTAAAGCGCAACAACCAACTATACGCGTTGGAAGTAGAGAAGTTTGAATTCATCCGGGCTCGAATCCAAGAGATGCTTCTGGAAGAAACAGGTTATGCGGAAAAAGACTGGCAAAAATTGATGGTCGATTTTCTTCTGGTCATCTTTCCAAAGTATGTCGCCGTGCTGGAGAACGTGCAAGTGAAAGATTTTTATTCCGAACCCGGAAAGGCCAAGAACAGGTATATCGACTTCGCCCTGGTCGATGCCTCAGGAAATCTTGACATAATCGAAATTAAGAAACCTTCGGAAGACGGACTGTTAGCCAATGGGACATACCGTAACAATTACGTCCCCAGATATGCTTTGTCAGGCACGATCATGCAGACCGAAAAATATCTAATGCACCTAAGCAAATGGGGCGTCTTGGGTGAACGGGCTTTGACAACAAAATACGCCGATCAACTGCCTACGGGCTTGGGAATCAAGGTTACGAACCCGAAAGGTTTGGTGATCAGTGGCCGGTCGCATCGGTTCGATGCTCAGCGACAGTTCGACTTCGACATACTCCGGCGCAAATATGCCAATGTCGTCGATATCATCACTTATGATGACCTCCTCGCAAGACTGGAAAACTTGATAAGTTTGTTCCGAGTACGGGCGTCGTGAGTTGGCCGCCCTCAGCGCGCACGAGTTCGATCGTCATGTGAAGGATCGCGGTAGGGGCGCTCAGTAATGAGCGTCCCTACCGCGACCCCTGTTTTACACGAAAACCTGTCCCCGAAATTTCCCCACGATCTAAAATCATGAGCTTGAGCTCCGACGCGATCGAGCCAATTTCGCTTTCGCCACTATCGCAGTTAGGGCGACGGCCAGATCGACCGAGTGCGTCCGGTCGATGTAACGATTGAGGAGGCGTCCAAGCGTTAGGTCGTCAAAACCTGATCGAATGATTTCATCGGATAGACTATCTAGATAGTCCTGATTCAATGCAGGAGCGACTGACTTTCGCGCGTCGGAAGGCGCTGTGCGAAGGTTTCCAGATATGTCTCCTAGGGGCAAGTCACTTTGAGCAGCATTACCACCACTTCTGCTTATGCGTGTATTGGGGGTTTCCACGTTCATCTTTCTCGGCATACCTGGCAGTTGGCTTAGCGCAATAGCATCTTTCAGTTTTGCCTTACGCTTCGCTAAAATCGTTTGACCAAAAGGCAGCTCAAACCACTGCCAAGTGGCGTCACCTGCGGAATACTCTCGGCTGACGGACTTCAGAACCCCCAGACCCGCTATCGCGAAACCATTTTCGAATAAGGAAACAGCGTCAGTCTGTTTTGTAGGTGGATTCCATTGGCTAAGGCTAGGATAATTAAAACTTTCACTCCTATTGCCATCCGAAATTTCAAACAGCCGCCGCGCCTCGCGAATTAGGTAGTCTCGGTCTTGAATATGCCAACCCGGAGCTTCCAATGCCACGGTTCCAAGTAAAGCTCCAGCCATGGTCGCAATGGTGTCGGTATCGCTTTCGAGTTCGTTAGCAGCGACGACCAATGCCTCGCTCGGATTTGAGTTTTTGAACAGAAAGGCAAGGGCCAGCGCCGCAATTGCGGTCTTAAGGCCCGATCCTCTGAATCTTGGGCTGAAGCACCCAAGCTCCTCGAGAATTAGGCGATATGCATGGACGCCACCCGTTTGAAGCAGGCCTGAAATTTTTTCGATGTCGCTAAGAGCCTCAGTCTTAGTCCTTTCGAGTGCATGCGGCAGACTTTCACCGTTAAGCTTTTCCCAAGGTGCTAGCCAGAACGCAGCGAGTTGCGGTTCGGAACTTACAAGATCGGAAATGTCGGTGAATCGCTCGACATAGATTTTCCAAGCTGCTGGCGGAGGGATTTCGTTCGAAGCCAATGCATCAGCCAACGCCATCGCATGAAAGAACGCACCGCAAAAACCATGCGGATGACCATGCGTTATCAGGGCGTCCTTTAAAACGTTCGTGTATAGTCGATTGGCTTTCTGGCGTGAGGCCCAGACATGAGGTTGAACGCGCATCGCTGCGCCGTTTCCACCCCCGTAGACATATTTTTGCTCTCCGGAAGCAAAGAAGTTCGAAAACCAGTTTACTCCACGCTTCGACAGGTTTAGTGCCGCGGCCTTCGTTCCCAACCCGCCTCCCAAGGCGTAAGTTGGCCAAACAGTAAGTTCGATTTTTGCGAATGTCTCCGCGTCAAAACTTCCATTCCCTCTTATGGACCGACAAACGGCAAGTCGGAGTTGCGTGTCGTCGGAGTAGGTTCCGGCAGGCAGGTCAACTCTCGGTCCATTGCGGCCGCCGATATTCCTTTGCCAAGCCACTGGCTCAGTGACAGAAGACCCACCCGTTCGATAGGAGATCAAATGGGAATCTCTTGCCAACTCTGTAATCCAACCAATGCTGTCGCCGGCTGCCGCCCACAGAGCGGATAGCACGATTGATCGCTCCATCTTGCTCGACATGCCAAGGACCGAAATATCAAAGGCCAATTCGGTGTTCAATTCGGCTTTCCTACAAATTTCTCTGGCGCAACAAGAACCTCAACGCCGCCTATGCCAAATTCTCGTAGCCAGCCTCTCACGAGGTCGCGCTGTTCTGGTACCTTTACATATATTCGTCGCAAATACGCTACTGGGACTCGTTCCGGGTATAGAATTTCGGCCTGCTCGCAGGTGGGTAGATTTGCAGCTCGTAGTCCGCGGAGTGCTCTCCAAATACCAATTCCCGAAGGCTGTGGTTTTCGGTCTATAGTCGGCGAAAAAAGTGCGCTAAATCCGGCATAGCCCGGAGCTCGTCTGCAAAGATCATAGCCGTTATTGGTCGTGGCGAACACCACTTTTGGATGGGTCATAATGACGGGATCAAACGCCAATATCCCCCACCAGACGTCGGCGCGTTCATGCCACCGTTGGGACACGCTCAAAAAACGCTTATTGACCTCAGAGATCGACAGGTTCACAAAATCCAGCCAATTTTGGCTCTTATCGAAATAGGTAGCCGCTTCGGGACGAATTGCAGCATTGTTGTGGAGCACATATTGCAAATAGTCTGTTGTCGGTAGCCGATGCCGTGACAAAAGCTCTTTTGTGGCCAAGACGCCGACAATGCCGCGGTTGGTCGTAAAATGGAGTACCTCAGAAATACCCCATCGCTGAATGTCCAATTCAATGCTCACAACATAAGCTCGTCAAAGGTGCCTGGAACGAAAAATTCAATAATTTGTGATTCTTCGCCGGGCTTATAACCAACAATTACTTGCTTTCGTGCGCGAGCGACCGCGACGGCTAAAAGCCGTCGGAGGAGTAAAATTTGATCGTCTGAATCCTCATCAGCAAAAGGTGCGTTTTTTGCGCTTATTCCAAGTATGAATACGTAATCGAACTCCAGGCCCTTCGCAGAGTGGAAAGTCGAGAGCGCCACATTTACGTCTCCATCTGGCCAATCCGGATTTCGAGTTATATCGACGAACTCAATACCGGCTTCGCTCAGCTTGTTCTTATCATCCTTAAACCATCCTTGGCCACGCGGTTTAAGGAAAGCTACAGATTCCTCAGCCAAATTAACCTCATTGTTAATAAAATCTATAGCCCAGTTAAGTTGTGGAAAGTATCTCCCTTTCAAAACTATAGGGCGTGGGCCATGGGAATTTGTTGCTGTGAGATCTGGAAGGGCACCATCTGTGTCTACGCTTATTCCTTCAAGGATACCGGCGGCAAATGCCGCAATTTCTGCTGTGTTTCTGTGATTTATTCTGAGCACATGCGAACGTTCGGGTCTGACGTCGAAACCTGCCTCGGCCCACGTAAACCCGCGAGCGTAGATTCGTTGCACGGTGTCTATTACAAAGGTTATAGCGTGTTCAGCCGCAAGATGTTGACGCACAGCCCTCAGTTGGTTTGCGGAAAAATCTTGTGTCTCGTCTACCACGATAATATCGTAATCGAGCGGAGTAATCTCCCTAGCCATTTTGACGGCAAGCAAGTTCCAGTCTAGGCTTTCGTTCTCTTCAAGCCAGGCCAAGTAAGGAAATATCACTTCGTCAAGTATTATTCTGCGTGTTCCTTGTAGAACTCTTGGCGTTGAGCCTCGGCCGGCCCGAGTTGCTACAATATAATCTTCTAAATCTTCTGGCTCAAACCTTCCTAAAACATATTCCACTTCCTTTACTACGTAATCCCGGCTGAGGCCGTCGATTCCGCGCGCCAACGATTCAAGTTTTTCTCTGGTCGCCTCAGAATCTACAATATTTGTGGCGCCTACGTAGTTGCGTGCCCACCGACCGAAGGTGTCTATTTCAATGGAAATGTTTCCATCGCCTTGAATTTGCTGCTCAGCAAGGGCCGTCACGTAACCCGCCAAAGTGCTGTTGAAAGTCAACACCAGCACACGCACCGGTTCGTCACGTTGTTCTCGCTGGTTACGCTCATCAAACATATAGCTCAGGGAACGGAGGCGAAGGAGAGCAGTAGATGTTTTCCCGCTTCCCGCTGCGCCGCAGATGATCTCAACACCTCGCCGGTTTTGGCTGATCAAAGGCAATTGTTCAGCAGTTGCAACAACTTGAGGGAGCGTTTTCAATTTGGAATCGACTTTCGCGTATAATCCGTATGCGACTCCTGACATTATGGGATGCAACCGTCAATCGAAAGCCATCCTCGTAATCGTCGATAGCTGGACATTTGCTGAGCACGCAGACGACGTGAGCGCCGACCACTCTGCTCCTTTTTTCTGCAAGAAAAATGAGGTTAGTGTCGTTATCGACCTGACCCCGTCATCCTAGATCAGACATAACAGGTCGCCTTCGATCTTGATCTTTCGGGCCGCGCTAAGGCCTGCCAAAGCACGGGAAAAGCGGGAATTTAAGAGGTCAGAGTCGTTATTCACTCTATGCCTTTTTGAACCGTGGCCAGCGTCACCCGGTCACAACAGTCACACCCCTATAGGGAGTGTGTGACTGTTGTGACCGTAGACGGGTCTGCAGACGGGAGGCGTCACAGCCGGTCACACGTGACCTGATCTGACCCTGTCGCTCTAAATCAACCACACCAGATCCCCTTCGATCCTGACCTTGCCGGTCGCGCCAAGGCCTTCCAGGGCGCGAGAAAAGCGCATCCGGACCGTGCCGCCCTTGTCGTCGCCGGCAAGGCCGGTGGCGAGGGATCGGGCCTTGACCTGCTCCCGAGTCACAGCCTTCATCCACGTTTTTTGGCCCTCGATGGAAGCGGGCAGGGGCAGCGTCTTTTCATGGTCCGTCACATGGCAGATGGCGGCGAAAACGACCTGTTCCGGCCGGCTCAGGACACGTGACCGCTTCTGCCGCTCAGGCCTGTCCGATAGGGGTTCAAAGGCCACGACGCATGAGGTCAGTTCGTCGCCATCGTCATCGACCATGCCCAGCCCGACCTCTTCCAGCCGAAAGGCAATCTGGCCGCCGTCGACGCCGTTCTTGACCTTGGCAAAGGTGACGACGCGCAGACCGTCATCGTCGGTCGAGCGTTCCACGGTCAGGGTGGCGTCCGAATTGGCGTCAAGGCCGGACCAGCCGCGGATACCCTTGTCAGCGCCGGCCTTGCCGAAGTGGGCGACGGCCAGGACCAGCGCCCCGGTCGACCTGGCTATGTCTTCCAGGGCGTGGAAGGCCCGCGACATGTCGGCGGAGCTGTTCTCATCGGCCCCCGGTGCGCAGCGTGACAGGGTGTCGATCACGATAACGTCGAGGTGACAGCCGATGGCGCCGAAGCGATCGGACGCGGCGTGCAGGGCCTTTTTCAGGTCGTGCACGGCGGAAGGGTCGAGCAGGTTCAGCCCCTGGCCGATCAGCTCGAACGGCATGGGGGTTGCGCGGTGGTGTTTCCGGCGCCAGGCCAGGACGCGCGCGCGACAGCCATTGTCGTCCTCGCCCGCGATATAGACCACCCCGGAGCGCCTGGCCTTTGCGCCGAAGATCTTCGGTGCGCCGGCCGCCAGGCGCAGGCAGGTATCGAGCGCCAGGAAGCTCTTGCCGGCCTTGGTCTGGCCGACGATAAAGCCGACGCCTTTCGACGGCAGGACGCCCTTGATCAGCCACGGCGACGCCACGGGAGCGACCGCCGCGAAGGGCTCCGGCGCGTAACGCGAGGTCTTGGTGTCGAGCGATTGGATCTTGTCCAGTTCGGCGCCGAAATAGGCCAGGACATGCCCCACCGGTCCGCCCTTGGCCAGTTCGCGCACCATCTGGTCGCCGAGCAGGGCGCCTTGTCGATCAGGTCGGCGAGATAGCCCTTGCCGCCCATGGACGCGAACTCCGGATCGGCCTTCAGGCGCGACACGACGACCGAGGGGGCGATATCGCCGCCGGTCAGCGCCAGGTCCTGGATGAGCTGCCACATCCGGCCGAGGACCGGGGAGGCGAAGTGGTTGGCCGTGACGCCGTGGGCGTTGTTGACGGCGGCCGGAATGTTGAGGCAGGCCCCGCACAGGGCCTGCTCGACCTCGACGCTGGCCAGGTTTAACGTCACGGCATTCATGGCTTTACCTCAGGATTGGACGGATGGAGCGGCGGAAAGGGGCATAAAACCTCCTCTTCCCGTTTACGGGGAGAGGGTGGCGCAAAGCGCCGGGTGAGGGGCATTCCACTGCAGATGCAGCGGCCCGGTCAGGGGGCGGTTGATATCCTGTGCGGGGGGAAGCTGTTCATTGCCGATAGCGGGAGCTCTGGTCTGCACGGTCGCACCGGCTGTTTTGACGGTGGAATGCCCCTCACCCGGCGCTTCGCGCCACCCTCTCCCCGCAGGCGGGAAGAGGAGGTTTTAGCAGGTCGTGGAGGGAGGAGCGCCAAGCGCTCATGGCTACGCAGGATTATCGTGTCCGATAACCCGGGCCTGTCCATCGCTGGACGGTCATGACTGGATAATACGGTTTTTGAAGCGCGTCAAATGCATGTCAAGTAATTGTTGTAATACATGAAAATGGCTGTTTTTGGCATAAATAAGGTAATATATTAATGTCTTAACACGCAAATTTATTTTTGGGTGCCCCCGGTCACACCGTCACACATGTCACACCCCTATAAGGGGGGTGTGACATGTGTGACGCCTGGGCGTGTCGGAGCGGGCAGGCCGTCACAGGTTGTCACACGGGCCAGCGCGTGACGCTGTGACGCCGAAAACGCCAGGCCCGCAAAGCGAACGAACGCTCCTGAGCCAGCCCTGTGTCACAGCTTTCATCCAGGCTTTTGGGGCCTGGATGAAAGCCGGCAAGGGTGCCCATTTTCCTGGGGCGTCACAGGCTTATTGCAGAAAGGTCTTTAGCTCGGCCTGGAACACCTCGGGCTGGTCATACATGATGAAGTGGTAGCTGTCGGTGATTTGCCGCATCGTCACGTCGGGCGCGTTCGCGTAAGCCATGCGATAATAACCCTCCATCTGCTCAGCGGTTATGGGCGCACCTGGCGGCAGGACCCACAGCACCCTCAGCGGTACCTGGATGTTAGCAAGTTCAGGGGACAGGTTCGTCGTGATAAGGTCATACATGGCCTGACCCGATGTGCCTGGGTCGCTGTCGAGCGAGTGCTTGATGGCGATCGGACGAAAGGACTCCGCCTTGATCATGCCGGCAATCGTTTGCTCGGCCATGGCTTTGCGCGAAGCCTCGGGCGCACCGATGATGCCATCACGAATTTGGCTTGCAACAGGGGCGACCGATTCCGGGGTCGCATTCGGAGCGAACATGGCCCCCATAAAGGGCAACATATCGACCACCATTAATTTTGATGCCAGGCCCGGATGGCGGGCCGCAACCATGATGCCCAGGGTGCCGCCCATGGAATGACCGACCAAGGCAGGGTTCTCCAACTTTTCGGTGCCGATATATCGGGCGATTTCTTCCGCGACCGGCGCCACGACGGGACCGCTTGCGTTCGCTTCCGGCTGAGTGCCTGCGAACCCCTTTACCTGGACGACGTGATAACGATAGCCGGGGAGGGCTGCGATCGTTGAGTCCCAAACGTCGGCCGAGGACGACAAGCCTGGAATCAGGACAACGTCCCGCCCCTCGCCGTGAACAGTGACAGTGATGCGGTCGCTTTTAAAATCGCCGGCAAACGCAGGCAAAGCTAGAGCGAGGCTGGCCACGACCGCGGCCAACCAGGAGATTTGAAGTCTCATCGTGTTAGTCTTTCGAATAGGGGTTGGGAAATACTTGCTCGACAGGCAGGGAGAACGCAGCTGCAATGCGATAGGCAAGGTCGAGTGACGGGTCATGCCGCTCGGTCTCAAGCGCGTTGATGGCATAGCGTGAGACATTGATGAGGACGGCAAGCTGCTCTTGGGTAAGGTCGCGCTCAGCCCGCAGAACCTTCATCCTGCTCTTCATGCGCGTCCGCCATCACGGATAAACCCGCTTACCAGGCCGAACAGGCACCAAAACAGCGGGTAGATGAGCCAGACGGGAACGTAGGGTGCGCCAAGGAGTTGCTGAAAAGGCCCGTAGGCGACGACAACGGCAATTGTCGCTCCGATGGCACCCAACATACGTTTTGCTGTGAGCGCGCGGACGAACTCATCCTGTCTCGAAATAAGCCGGTAGGCCATGAAGGTCTGGATAACGACCGTGACGGCAGGCACGGCTGCCAGAGCCCACAGCGCGACCTTAGGCCAGCCGTTGTACTTGCCCCAGGTAACGCCGAAAATGGCAGCGAGGAAAATCAACCAAAGACATAGCGACGTGACGACGTAAGCAGGAGACCTTGGCCAGCTGTACATATTGTTGTGCCCTTCTAACATAATGTTGTGTATACATTACATTGCCTCGCGCGACCGTCAATAAAAATGTTGTGAGTACACAACATTTATGACTGGCAAGGTGTGGTCGATGGCCAACTGCCGCGCTTGGGCGAGCCTGTGTGAAAACGAGACCCGCGGCTGCGATTGACCGCCGCAGGCCGAATTGCGGTGAAAACGCCCTATTTCAGCGGCAGGAACAGCTCCGCCACAGCGTCGTTCTCCGGTACCTCCGGGAAGAAGCTCAGCCTCTGGCAATAGATCGGGAAGTCGCGGGCTTCCTCGCCGCTGGCCGGAAGCCAGTTGCGATACAGGTAGAGCGCGGCGGGCTCCAGATTGTCGGTATTGCCGACGACGCGCAGCACGGCGCAGCGTCCGCCCGGGATCACGCCGGCCTTCACTTGATCGTCGTTGGGGTCCATCGGTCGGTCGGTTCCGACGCACAGGTCGGCGCTGTAATCGGCAGGCGAGGTCGGGCGCCGCTCCGAACGCCAAACCGTGAAGGTCGGACTTGTCTTTGGATGCAGGCCTGCCGCCTTGCGCCAGGCGATGAAGCGCTGGATGGTGGCGCCAAGCGTCGCCGGATCGCCGCGATGCTCCATGATCGCCACCGGCGTCGGGGATACGTCGCGAAGTGTCACGTCGTCAGGGGTAAAGGTCTTCTGCATGATTTTGCTCCTTGCATTGTCGAGAGGCTCAAAGGCCGAAAACCACGGCTCCCAGTCGGGCGACTTGCGGAACGACGAAGGCGATTGCCCGAACCTTTGCCGAAAGGCGCGGGCGAAGGCGTCGGGTGCATCGTAACCGGCATCCATCGCTATGTCCGTGACGCTTTCGGCGTCGCGATAGGCCAGCCGGTGTGAAGCGCGCTTCATACGGGCCAGCTGGACATAGCTATGTACGGACAACTCGAAGGTCGCCGTAAACTGCCGGTGAAAATGGAACTTCGAGAAGGCCGCGACACCGCTCAACGTGTCCAGGTCCAGAGTGCCGTCGAGATGCTGGTCTATGTAGTCCAGCACCCGCTGCATTCGGGTATGGTAGTTGTGAAGCGCCGCTGTCATCGTCTTGTCCTCCGTGGCGCCTCCATCTAGCGGTTGAAGGCCGCAAGGTGCTCGTCCGATCTTGCGATTTGCATTCATGACATGGTCCTACATGGGCCTGCGTCGTTTGCGATACTTACGTCAATAATCCTGAACGCCAAAAATTTCAGCCCATCTGACCAGACGCGAAAAGGGCGCGGGTGGTTTTCACCATCCGCGCCCCTTCAACGCTTTCGGCCGACGGTCGTTTAGAACTTGCCGGTCAGGGTCAGCATGACATTGCGCGGCGACTGGAAGAAGTACTGGTCGGTGTTGTAGGCGCCGACCAGGCCGTTGATGGCGACCTTGGTCGTGGCGCGGCTGTCGAACAGGTTGTCAACGCCCAGCTTGGCGGAAACATGGCCGAAGTCGTACGAGATCGCGAAATCGGCGACATTGTAGGCCTCGAGCTTGTAGGCCGCGCTTTGGGCGTCATCGGCCCATTGTTCACCCACCACCTTGTAGGTCAGGGCCAGGTTCAGCGGGCCCTTGCGATAAATGCCGCCCATGGCGAAGGTGCTCTCAGGCGCCTTGGCGATCGTCTTCTTGAAATTGGCATGGGTCGGGTCGTTGTTTTTGGCTTCATTGATCGAGCCGTTGACAAAGGCGGTCAGGCCGAAGTCGAAGGCGTAGGCGGCCTGGCCTTCGATGCCCTTGTACGCCACCTTGCCCTGGTTGAAGCAGATATCGTTGTTGCAGGTGTATTTGTTGTCGACATCGATCTTGTAGATATCGCCGTCGATCGAGAAGCGACCGGCGTTGTAGACCGTGCCGGCCTGATAGTTGACCGTGGTTTGCGGTTCACCCGTGCTGACGGTCAGGGTGTTGACATAGAGCGAGCTGAGCGGCGGCAGGACGAAGCCCTTGGCGTATTGACCGTAAACCGACCAGTTGGGCTGAAGTTTGTAGTTCACCGTCAGGAAGGGCAGGGTGGCGCCATACTTGGCCTTGGCCCAGGGGGCGACATAGGCCAGCGGCTTGGCCTTGATCTTGCCCGAGACGGCGCGGGTCATGTTGACGATCTTCAGGCCCGGCGTGATGGTCAGCTTGTCGGTCGGGGTCCAGGCGAAATCGCCGAACACCTGATATTGCCACCAGTAGGAACGCTCATCGAGCTGTACCGACTTGTCGTCGGTTGGGCAGGGGAGGTTTGTCGTGCCGGCGGCCGGAACCGGCAGGGGACCGGTGCACGCTTTTTCACGCGGATCGCGGACCATATTGCCGGCGACCCCCTGGAAGTTCATGTCGAGGTCATAGCGGTGACGCTCGGTATCCGAGGTTTCGATCAGGCCGCCGACCTTCAGCACGCCGAAGCTGAACTGCTTGTTGAGGCGCAGGATATTGCCGTTGACGGTATAGTGGTTGAGTTTGTCGTAGCCGGGGATGTCGCCGGCGCCTGCCCCGGCGACCTTGAGGACGCCCTTGACGCTGGTCACGCCATCGGGAGCCAGGGTGGAGGTGGCCGACGTGCCGTAGCCGGTGCCGCCTGTGGCGTCGAGGGCCGAGATCGTCTTGTTGGAATAGAAGTAGGTGTAAAGCGTATCTTCGACCGTGAAGCCGCCGCCCAGGTCGCCATTGACGCGAACATAGCCGAAATCGGTGTGCTTCAGGATGTTGTTGTACTTGTAGTAGTTATAGCTGTTGGGGTCGTTGTTGAGGTAGAAGTTCTTGCCGTACAGGGCTTCCTGGGTCCTGGTGATGCCGTCATTATCGGGCTGGTGGCTGTAGTTCATATTGTGGGTGAACAAGGCCGACGCGGTCCAGTGATCGCCCAGCGGCAGTTCGGCCTTGATCGACTGGTTGCTGCTTTTCAGGCTGAAATAGCTGAGGGCGCCGTCGGTGCCCCGTTCCTGCAGATTGAGCAGCACCTTCAGGCCGCCCAGCCGCTCGATCTTGCCGGTTTGCAGGATCGACACCGTCTGCCAGGAATTGAAACTGCCAACAGAAACCTTCTGGGTAAAGCCGAAATCGTCCTTCACCTTGTTCGAGAACATGTGCAGCGCGCCGCCGTAATTCTCCTGGCCCAGGTCGCCCGCCGCGCCCGGGCCGCGATCGATGGTCAGGGCGCCGATGGTCGAGGCGGGGAAGAAGGTGTTGGAGTGGTGGGTCGGGTCATTGGTGTCGCCATAGGGGATACCGTCATAGGTGACATTGTATTCGCCGTCCTGGAAACCGCGCAGCACCAACTTGGTATCGGAATAGCCGGCGCCGTTGCCGCTGTTGCCCGAGATCGAAGGCGCGATATTGGCAACCGAGGTGAAATCGCCGGTTTCCGGAACAACCAGCTCGATATAGGGACGCGAAATGATCGACTGCGGCTGGGTTGCGTCGATGCTCGACTTGGTCGGGGCATTGGCGGCGGCGCGCGAGCGCTCGGCCTTGATGATGACTGTGGTCATTGTCTTGTCGCCGACGTCGGTCGTATCTTGCCCATCGCCGGCCGAAGCAGCGTCCTGGGCGAGGACCGGCGCAGCCAGGCCGGTGGCGACAAGCGCCGTGGAAACCAGAAGCATGTGCTTCAGGCTGGATGAAAACGTCGAGAACATGAAGGCTACCCCGAGTAAGAAGGCGGGCGCATATAGGCGCGCCGCAGGAACGAGGGGGGCTCGTCGCAGAAATGCACAACGGTTCGGTGTCGGTTCAACGACGAATTTGCGACATCACAGATTTTGCGCTGGGACGTGACGCATTACGGGCGGGTGCGACATTTTCCGCGCACCCGCGAAGGCCTGCCGAGGCCTTATTTCTTTTTCAGCAGCCGCAACGCATTGGCCGTGACCAGGACGGTGGCGCCCGTGTCGGCCAGGATGGCGGGCCACAGGCCGGTCAGGCCCAGTATAGTTGTGATGAGGAAAACGACCTTCAGCCCCAGCGATATGGTGATGTTTTGCCAGATATTGGCCATGGTGGCCTTGGCCAGGTGAATCATCGACGCGATATCGCCAACCCGGCCGTGAAGAATGGCGGCGTCGGCGGTTTCAAGGGCAACATCGGTCCCGCCGCCCATGGCAATGCCAATATCGGCGGCGGCCAGGGCCGGTGCGTCATTGATCCCGTCGCCGACCTTCACCACCTTTTGCCCGGCCTTTTGCAGGTCGCGGATGATTTGCAGCTTCTGGGCGGGCAGCAGTTCAGCCCGCACATCGATGCCCAGGTCGCGCCCGACAGCTTCCGCCGTACGGCGATTGTCGCCCGTCAGCATGACGATCGACACGCCCAGATCGCGCAGGGCCTGCAGGCCCGTCTTCACATCGGCCCTCGGTTCGTCGCGCATGGCGATAATGCCGACAAGGCTTGCATCCGCGAGCAGAACGGAGACGCTCTTGCCGTCGCCATGCAGGGCTTCAATCTGCTTCAGGACGGTCGGATCGAGTTGTACTTTTTCCTGGGCTGCCTGTAACGAGGCCAGGAAAAGCGACTGGCCCGACGCCTGGCCCACCACACCCTTGCCGCCCACGGCAACAATGGAGCTTGCGGCGACGATCTTCAGCTTTTCGGCCTCGGCCCTTTTCATGATGGCCGTGGCGAGAGGATGGGTTGAGCCCACCTCCAGCGATGCGGCCATGGCCAGCACGTCGAGTTCGCTGCCGGTGACCGCGATAATGTCGGTTATGACGGGCTTGCCCTGCGTCAGGGTTCCTGTCTTGTCGATGGCGGCGGTGGTGATGCGGGCCAGGCCTTCGAGGGCCGCGCCGCCCTTGATCAACAGTCCGCGCCGCGCACCCGTCGACAGCGATGCCGCAATCGCCGCCGGTGTCGAGATGACCAGCGCGCACGGACAGCCGATCAACAGAATAGCGAGGCCCTTGTAGATCCATGCCGACCACGAGGCGCCCAACAGCAGGGGCGGCACAATGGCGACCAGCAGCCCGGTCAGAAAGACCGCCGGCGTATAGTAGTAGGAAAAGCGATCGATGAAGCGCTCCATCGGCGCCTTCGATTCCTGCGCTTCCTCAACCAGGCGCACCACCCGCGCAATGGTATTGTCGGAAGCCTGGGCGGTCACGCGAACCAGCAGGGTGGCGTCTTCATTGACCGTGCCGGCAAAAACGACGGCGTCCGGCTTTTTGAAGACCGGCAGGCTTTCGCCGGTGACCGAGGCTTCGTTGATATTGCCTTCGCCGGACGCAATGACGCCGTCGGCGGAGATGCGATCGCCCGGCGGAATCATGATGGTATCGCCGACCTGCAATGTGCTGGCCGGAACCTCCCGGAAGCTGTCGCCGTCACGCAACATGGCCGTACTGGGCATAAGCGAGGTGAGGGCCTTGATGCTCTGGCGGGCCTTTCCGGCCGCCGCACCTTCGAGCATTTCGCCGATCAGAAACAGCAGTATGACCGAGGCCGCTTCCTGCGTGGCGCCGATAAACATGGCGCCCGTCGCCGCCACCGTCATCAGGCTTTCAATCGTGAAGGGGACGCCGTTGATTGCGGCCATGAAGGCCCGCTTGGCAATGGGCAGCAGGCCGACGAGCACGGCGGCAATGAAGGCCCATTTGCCGTATTCAGGGACGAAATGGTTCAGGATCCAGGCGGCGGCCGAGGCAAGGGCGACGGCGATCGTCAACCGGCCTTTGTTGGACGACCACCATGGACCGTCGTGCGCCTCGTGAACATGGCCGCGGTTGTCTGCGGCTGCCTCGGCATGATCCTGCCCGGCATGGTCATGGCCCTCGTGATCGTGACCTTCATGGTCGTGACCTTCGTGATCATGGTCCTCATGGTCGTGACCCTCGTGATCATGGCTCTCGTGATCGTGCTCCCCATGATCATGATCGTGGGCGTGGTCATGACCTTCGTGATCATGGCCGTCACATCCGGCATGGTGGTCATGTTCAATTTTCTGCGGGCTCAGGTTTCCGGCACTCACCGGAGCCAGGGTTGCGCCATAGCCCAGGCTTTTCAGTTTTTGCGGGATGGCCTCATTCACCGCGGCGCCGGTCTCGTGCACCACAGTCATCGCATTGGACGTTACCGAGACATTGACGTCCTTGACGCCCGGCATGCGGCGCACGACGGTATCGATTTTTCGGGCGCAGGCGCCGCAGTCCATGCCCTGGATGTTGAAGCGGGTCTGGGCTACCATTATTAATCCCTCTGATGTCTCGTCGTAACTTGGGTTTCGACGCTAACACAAAACAGGCGATTCCTGATTTTTCTGTGTATAGTGGCTTGAAAAAAGATAGATAAAAGCCCACGTGAAAGGTTACGTCGGGCCAGAATGGGGAAGCAATGGCAATGTCGGATACCACAATAACCAAGACCGAAACTGACGCCCTGATCGAATTGCAGCCCGCACCGACGGGCAATCTGCCGGCGGTGGTCAAGGTTATCCTGCCGCCCGAAAAGCGCGTTGTGGCCGAGGACATGGCCCGCAAGGCGCCCCTGGTCAAAACGGCCGAGCATATGGTCGTCACCTTCGGCCAGGAGGCGATTTCGAGCTTCGGCGCCAAGCTCGACGATATTCTCTCGGAAATTACCAAGGCCGATTCGCCCGTCCTGTTTGAACTGTTCCGCACCATCAAGGATGGGGTAAACGGGGCCGACCTGGGGGAACTTGAACAGAGCATTCGCAAGAAGCTGCAGGCCGGGTTCTTCGAACGGATATTGATGGCGCTTGGCCTGAGCGATCCGGCCGCCCGCCTGAAGCGGGTGACGGATGAGGTGCGCGGCATGCTGCAAAGCAAGGCCAAGTCGCTGGCCGATCTTATCAGGCCTATGGAAGTCCAGATCGAAAGCGAGACCACCAAGCTGATTGGTGAAGTGTCGCGCATGAGCACCTTGGCCGACGGTTATCGCGACAATATTGAATCCCTGGGCGTCTATGTCGAGGCCGGACGGCACATCCTGGCCCTGGCCCAGACCGAACTCGCCAACCAGACGGAACTGGCCAAGTCGGGTGATCCGCTGAAGGTCCAGCAGGCGCGGGATTTTGCGCAAAAGGTCGATCTTTTCCAGAACCGCGTCCTGGTCCTGGAGAGCGCCTATGCGAAGGCGCCGACCGATCTTGATTCGATCGGCCTGGCGCGCGGCGCCGCCCTTGCGACCCTGGCCGACACGGTGACCTCGGCCCACGCCGAATTCAACGATGTGAAATCCATCCTGATCCGCCTGCATGCCCTGTTCCAGACGCAGTCCGTGCAGCAGATGAACCTCATGCGGCGTGAACTTCGCGCTTCCCTGCAGGGTTACGGGCTGGACGTTCTGGAAAACGTGTCGGTCGACGCCGCTAAGGCGTCCGGCGAAGCGCGGTTGGCCGATGCCGACCTGGTGCTCGGCGCGGCCCAGCGCCTGCGGGTGATTGCGGACAAGGTTGTAGCCGAAGGTGAGCGCAACAAGCAGCGTTATGCCGCCGCCCGCGTCAAGCTGGAACAGGCGCGGCAACTGGCTGTCGATCGGCCGATTGCCTCTTAAGGCCTGGTCGATAAAAGCGCGATAACGATAGGGAATTTACACGATGGCGACGTTCAAGCTCAGCAAGGGCCAGTCCTTTCAACTCGAAAAAGAAATCCAGTTGATCCATTCCGGCCTTGTCTGGGACCCGCCTGAAGGCTCGGAAGCAGCCTTCGATCTCGATGTCCATTGTTTTGCCCTGGTGCATCCGCGCGGCGACGCCAATCGGGCGCGCCTTTACAATGATGGTTCGCACGCCCTGTGCTATGCCTTTGTCCGCGGGCCCGGTAACCGGGAGGGCTCACTGCTCAAGAACCCCGATGGTTCGTTTCAGACCGACGACGGATCGATGTGGCATGAACGTGACGATCGCACGGGACGTGGCGGCATGGGCCATAAGGAAGAGGAAGGCGAGGAAGAAGAGGCCGGTCATGGCGGCGGACATCATGACGAGGGTTTCCGCGAGGAGTTCAAGATCGAGCTGGCAAAACTGCCCGACGAAATTTCCGAGCTCGCGGTCTGGGCCTCCATCCACGAAGCCGAACGCAAGAACCAGCATTTCGGCAAGGTCAGAAATGCCTATATCGAGGTCTGTGACGCCATGGACTCCGAACTGTGCCGTTATCAACTGACCTCCGAATTTGCCGGCAAGACGACCATTCAGGTGGCGTCCTTCATCAAGCAGGAGGACGGTTCGTGGAAGTTCCATGCCGTGGGGGCCGCTTCGAACGCCGGCCTTGGTGACGTCATCAACGCCTATCTGCAATAATTTGCACGTCAACTGCGGGACCCAAGGCATTTGGAAAAGAAGCCCGCCATATTGTTTGGGACCCCGACGGCGCCTTCGGCAAAAAGCGACCGGCCGAAAATAGTGGCGGCCGGCAAGGCGCGCAACCGCATTCCCTGCGACCTTCAACAGTTGAAGGCGCTGGACGCGGACGCCGCGCCCCATGTGCTGGCGGAGGCCTTGCAGGCGGTGAACGGCGTCAATCTTGACGATCACCATTTCGAGGACGTGGTGCGTTTTGGCGCGGCCCTGCAGTCGGAGCATGGCAAGCTCGCCGAGGCCGAGCTTGACCTGGTCAGCGATGACGCCCTGACGTCGATCAAGACCAACTATCTCGAACTGATTGACCGCCTGGAAAAACTCGATCCGGAACAGGTGTTTGCCGGCAGCCCCGGCCCCCTGAAAAAGCTGAAGCAGTTTTTTCAGGGCGGGTTGACCGAGCGCAGTTTTGCGGTGGAATTTGCCAGGATCAAGGCGTTGTCACAGACGCTTGAGGCCAGCATGCCGGTGATCAACAGTTTTGCCGAAACGCTTCAGCGGCTTTCGCGGCGCTATGTCACCCTGTCGCAATCGCTCAGCGCGCATGTCCTGGCCTGTCGCTTTATCGTCACCTATATCGACACATCCATCCGCGACGATCGGGGCCTGACCGTACATTATCAATCGCAAAGAGAGGCTCTGGCTAACCGCGAAAGCAGCCTGTCTGCGACGCGCGCGACGCTTGAGGTGGGCCAGCAGACCCTTAAGGTGCTCGCGCGCAGCATGGATGAGTTCGGGCTGTCCGGGAAGAATTTTACGCGCGAAGAATTGCCGGCCTGGTACGCGGCGTTTTCCGCCGCCCTCCTGGCCAGGCGTATGAAATCGCAGGACAGCGGGATTTTCGAAGCCGCTCTCAAAGCCCACCAGCAACTTTTGTCACACCTAAAGCGGCCAAACTGACGGCCAGATTCAGCGAAAGGGAAGCCCATGACCACGTTCAAATTGCAGAAGCCCGAAGAGGAAATCCGGCGCGTCGGTTTTGTTCTGCAAAAACAGGGTATTCACGAGCGGATCCCGGCGCAGGTCGGGATCAATATCGATGTCTCGGGTTCGATGAAAAATCTCTACCTTTCGGGCGCCGTGCAGTCGGCCATCGAACGTATCCTGCCTGTGGCCCTCTATTTCGACGATGACGGACGCATCGACACCTGGGTGTTTTCCGGCGGTGAGAACATGGCTTCGATCAGGCCCGTCACGGCAAAAAACTACACGGACTATGTGGAACGCGAAATCCTGACGAACGCGAGCCTGAACGGCATTATTGGCGGCACGACGGACTACGCTCCCGTGCTGAGGTCCAACCTGATGGCCTATGGCCTGATCGAAGAAAATTCACCGGGTGGCTTGCTCGGCATGATCTTCGGACTGACGCGTGAGACCTATGGTGAGGAAACGCGCTCAGGAACGCCGGCCATCAACTACTTCCTGACCGATGGCGAGAACTCCGATCACGAGGCCGCCTGGGAGATACTGAGCGAGGCTGAACACGCGGAATCGCAGATCTACTACATCATGGTCGGCATCGGAAATGCGGACTTCCGCTTCCTGCGCCGGGCGGCCAGCAAGTTTCCCAATGTCGGATTTGTCAGTGTCGAGGATCTGGGCGAGTTTGTCGGCAGTGACGACGCCTATGAGAAGCTGTTGCCGCCAGAACTCTGCACCTGGCTGAAACATGAACACGACGACGAAGACGGTGATCATCACTAGGTTCGGATATTCCTATCACCCTGGCCCGGCTATTGGCGAGCGGAAGGCGTTTTTCCTTCCGCTCGCCGCGTCTCTGTCTCAAACCCGCGGTCGCCGAAACACCAGCATGAGTCCGGTGACGATCAGGCCCAGGCCCATAATCGCCGGCGCCGACATCGGGTTGCCCAGAACCAACCAATCCATGACCGCAGTGACGCCCGGCACCAGATAGAACAGGCTGGTGACATCGACGAGATTGCCGCGCGCGATCAAGCGATAGAGCAGGAAGGTCGCGCCGACGGAAATCACCAGGCCCAGCCACAGGACCGGCAGGACGAAACCCACATCCCACGATGCATGGAACGGGCCAAAGGGTGAAACAGCACCTGCGAACAGCAGGCCCGCCGCGTACTGAGCGGGCAGCACTTCCCACGGCGCCTGTTTTTCCTGCTTCTGCAGAATGGAGCCGAGGGTAATGCCGGCCAGGGAAAGGGCGGCGAACATCAAGCCCACGATATTGAATCGCATCGACATCAGGCCTTCCGATACGACAAAGCCAAGGCCGACAATGGCCAGGAGCAACCCGACAAGACGGGCCCTGGTAATCTTACGCTCAGTAAGAAAGAGCGTGAGTATGGGCTGAATGCCGAGCAAGGTGGCCAGTGCGCCCGGCGTTATGCCCTTATCAAGCGCGAAGAGGTAGCAGGTCGAATAGAGGCCCGCCATACAGAAGCCGGTGAGAAAAGCCCTCAGCCGCGTTCCCGCTGCCGGCAGCAGCTTACGGTTCCAGGCGGCAAGGCCGACCAGAACGACGAACGCGATCAGGTAGCGACAGATCAGCAGGGCAAAGGGCGAGCCGTGCCGAAGTCCGATTTCGGAGACAATGGCTCCGCTGCTCCACAGCAAGACGAAGACCGTCGTTGGCCCCAGGGCCGACGCAAGACGATTTAGCATGATAACACCTGAATTGAGTTTGCGTCCCGTGACGACACGAGACTTTTGACCGGGTAGGTTAGTGCAGCGCGTTGAGCGCGGCCGGTGGGGGCGGCGCTCCGGCGAGGCCGACCCTGGTCAAATCAGGCGGGGATACAGCAAGGCAAACGGAAGCCAGCGGTTCCGCGGGTTGCTGTGTAATCTTATGGCTGGCTGACATGTTCGGCGGTTAACATAGCCCCCGGGAAAATGCAATAATCTGCAATATTGCGAGCTTAAACGCCGCGCAGCCGCTATCCGGTGTAGGAGGCGCATTGGGCCATTTTCGGCGCCGGCTTGAGATCCGAAACGCTGGTCCCGGTCGCCTTGTCGATGATATCAATCGGACAGGTCTTGACGCGGAAACTCGTCGTCTGGCGTACGGAATAGGCATGGCCGGCCTCGGGCGTGAATTGCACCGCGTTCCCGCATTTTTCGCTTGCAACATTGGCGGCCGGACTGCCGGCGATCATCGAGACGCTGCTGGTGTAAAGATAGCTGGTCTGGCTATAGATATAGGTCGGCGCCCCCGCCGGAAGCCGCAATGTTTTCTCAGCCCCATTGGTCCAGGTGAAGCTCGCTGCCAGCTTCAGGTTTTCGCAGTTTTGACTTGTACTCAGCATATACATTTGCAACGCCGACACGCCAACTCTCAGGCCCTGGTAACTCTTGGCGAAGGTCACCTCCGCACCGGGTTCAGAAGCTGTCAGACCCTGATAGGACTGGCCCGTGGCGCAGGACGCGAGTAGCAATATTCCGGCTATCGCGGTTGCACGGATCATGGACTTGCGGAACTGTGTCATTCTTCCCCCGGCTGAATGAACGGGCGTGCGCCTCCCGATCGAGCGGCCCGTTTTTACTGATACAGGCAGTATCAGGCCAAAACCTGCTGACTGACAAGCACATAGTTTCGCCGAACCAGTGGGGGCGTGCAGCAGACGTGCTGCGATCATGTAGCGCGACGCAGCGTCAGTCTGCGAACAATCGACGCGATAAACCAGACTGTGCCGCCGATAGCCAGAGCCCAACTGGTCAGGCCGATGATCCACAGGTAGATCGACGAAGGCGGAACGACCCATAGCAAGGCTGCCCCGTTGTCGGTGTAGTGCTGGACGGCGTAGGCGTCAAAAGCATGCAGGCCGGCACGCAGACCGAGACCTGCCAGACAGAGTAGCAGGGGCAGAATGAGACGTGGTTTGGACATGGACGGCTTTCCGAACGGCTGGGTGGTAATAACTCATACCTCCATCTAAGACTTGATCGCGTGAGTAGGCAATCATCTGCGTTTTTGTGATAAGCTGTTGCTCGTCATCGTTCCCAGATCCATGAGCCTCTTGTCATGAATGCTGTTGAGGATTTTCGCGCTGAGATCGCCGGTCTTGAAGGGCTGAGCCTGCGTCGCCGGCCGCCGGCTGAGGTACAGCTCGGGACCGCTTCACGCCTTGCCGGGGCGTTTCGGAAAATGTCGAAGTCTGAAAGAGAGGTGGCTTCGGCGGCGCTGGTCAACACCTCCGTCGGCATGAAATTGCTGGGACTCAGTGGATATCTCGCGGAAACGGCGATCAATCAAAATGATCCGTCCGTGCTCAGGGACGCCCTGACCCTGCATATTATCGAGGGCTTCAGGACGGATTACCGTGAAAATATCAGGTGCCTGGTTTTGATCGGTTATGCCGCCACAAAACTCAAGGTGCGACTGGACGCACTGGTAACAGCGGTTTCGGACCTCGCCTCTGCGCACGCCCGGCAAAGCTTCTATGACTTTTGCCATCGGGAATTTATGCTGAACCAGCTGGAATCGTTTGAAATTCGGGCCGACGACGTACCGGGGGCGTTTCGCTTTGTGCCTGTGCCGGGGCGGTGGTAGCTACGCGGTTACGATCTGGTCGTCCTTGACTGTGACCGGCCATCGGGTCAGCGACTGCCCGCCGCATGGGCCGCCGATGCAAAGCCCCGAGGCAATGCGAAACAAGGCGCCGTGCCATGAACAGACGATCAGGTCGCCTTGGGGCGTCAGGTAATCGTCCAGTTCCTGGGCCAACGGCATGCCGGCGTGCGGGCAGCGATCGACATAGCCATAGACCTGCGTCTCCTGGCGAACGACGAAGCCATGAAAATAGGCCTCGCCGATCTGCAAAACGAAATTGCGCGCGCCTCCCGGAGCAATCTGGTCGAGCGGGCCCAAACTGACGCCGGCCGGGGTGACAAAGACGCGCTGGTTCGTCAAGCGTTGACCGTGTCCGCGTCGGGCTGGTGGCGGGGATGGGCGCGATTAAAGGCCGGCAGGTCGGCGCAGTGTTCGCCTACCGCGCGGATATTGGGATAGGGCTTCAGGTCGACCTCGAAGCGCTGGGCCGAAAACATTTGCGGGACCAGCAGGCAGTCGGCCAGGGTCGGCGTATTGCCGAAGCAGAAGCCGTGGCCCTGTTGAGCGATCAACTGGTCCAGCGCCGAAAAGCCTTCGGCGATCCAGCCCTTGGTCCAGCGCTTGATGACGTCCTCGCCGGCGGACAGGTCATGTTTCAGGGTTTTCAGAACCCGCAGATTATTGAGCGGATGAATATCGCAGGCGATCAGGGCGGCCATGGCGCGCACCGCCGCACGGGCGTCGGGCGTCGCCGGCAACAGGGCGGGCTCGGGGAAACGTTCCTCCAGCCATTCGAGGATGGCAGTGCTTTGGGTAATAACCTCGCCGTCGTGTTCCAGTGCCGGCACAAGGCCCTGTGGATTCAAGGCCTTATAGGCTGCACTGTTCTGGGCGCCGGTCCGCAGATCATGGGTGACCTGTTCGTAGGGCAGGTTCTTCAGATTGAGGGCAATGCGGACGCGGTAGGCAGCGCTGGAGCGCCAATAGCCGTGCAGTTTCAACATCTGTGACTCCGGTTCGCCCGTCCCAATGGCAGGATAGCGAAGGTTGCGCTGCAGCGAAAGACTTGGCGACTCACAACGGTGTGAGGAGGGGAGGGGACGGGCCGGTAAGGGCGGAGTTGCGGCGCGGACGGTAAGGATTCGACTGCGCTGGAACCCCTCCGTCTCGCTTCGCGAGCCACCTCCCCACGAGTGCTAGGGTATGCACATATGTGCTTGGTTTGAGTGACCGAACGACCGAAGGCCCCCACCACCACCCTTCGCCAAAGCTGCGCTACGCTTCGCAATGTCTCGGGCGGTCCCCCGCCCCGCTCACGGGGCGGTATAAGTATTTGTTTTTCTTATACTCCCCCGTGAGCGGGGGAGGTGGCGCGGCGCTCGCGCGTCTTCGGCGCGTAAGCCGTGACGGTGGGGGGCCTTAGCTACTGCGTAAACATGGCTCCGGATTTTAGCGTCGAAGCCCTGACATCTCACACCAAAATCTTACTGAGTTTACTTGCCTTTTTGAGATGTGTGAATCGCCTAGCCCACGAGTGGGGAGGTGGGTGCGGAACCGGTCCTTATGGCTCCGTCACGCGACTTTAATGACACCCCTTCGGATCTGGTCCAGTTCGATCGACTCGAATAGCGCCTGGAAATTGCCGTTGCCGAAGCCTTCATTGCCCTTGCGCTGGATGATTTCGAAGAAGATCGGTCCAAACGTATTCTCGGTGAAGATCTGCAGCAGGATGCCCTCGTCGCCGACATTTCCATCGATCAGGATACGGTTCGCCCGCAGCCGCGCGACGTTCTCGCCGTGGCCCGGGACGCGCTTGTCGACCAGGTCGTAATAGGTGTCGATCGTGTCCTGCAGCTTGACGCCGCGCGCCCGCAGCTTTTCGACCGTGGCATAGATGTTGGACGTGGTCAGGGCGATATGCTGGATGCCTTCGCCATTATACTGGCGCAGGAATTCCTCGATCTGCGAGGTGTCGTCCTGGCTTTCGTTGAGCGGGATACGGATGGCGCCGTCGGGGGCGATCATCGCCTGGCTGAACAGGCCGGTCGCCTGGCCCTTGATGTCGAAATACTTCTGCTCCTCGAAGCCGAAGATGTTGCGATAGAAGCTCGACCAGGTGCGCATCTCGCCACGCTTCACATTGTGCGTCAGGTGATCCAGCACATCGAAACCGACGCTGTTGGCCGCCATGGCCTTGTCCGCACCGGCAATCTGCGTCCAGCCGGCAAAGACGTCGTGATCGACCAGATACAGCAGCGAACCGCCGATCCCTTCCAGAACATAGGAATCGAGCAGGCCGCCTCCCGTCACCGCCCGGGCGCCGCTTTGCAGGGCCAGGTCATAGGCCCTGGCGGCGTCATCGACGCGGAAGGCCATGCCATTGGCTGACGGACCGTGCAGGTCGGCGAAGACCTGCGCCTGGGGTGTACCGAGGTTGTTGAGCACAAAGGCGATGCGCCCCTGGCGGTACAGGGTGATGTCGCGCGAGGGATGGCGGGCGAAGGCGGTGAAGCCCAGCATCTCAAGCTGCCCGGCCATGCCGGCGGCGTCGGGGCCGGTGAATTCGACAAAGGCGAAACCGTCAAGACCCAGGGGGTTTTCCGCTGTGATATGTGCCATGATCCGCTCTCCTTAGGTGATTACAGACACGACCGCACGGCCGTCGCGAAGGCCGTGAGATTGTCGTCATTTAGTCCGGCAATATTGATCCGGCCGCTGTCCATCATGTAGATGCCATGGTCGTTGCGCAGGCGCGCCACGGCGTCGCGGCCGATCGGCAGCAGGCTGAACATGCCGGTTTGGCCGGCCACCGCGGCAAATTCCGGCAGGGCATCAGCCAGGTTGCGGCGCAGGCTGTTCAGCCGGTCGCGCATGGCGTCGACTTCGCCGTGCCACAGGCTGGTCAGCGCCGGCGTTTCCAGAATCGTCCGAACGACGGCGGCGCCATGATCGGGTGGCATGGACCACAGCAGGCGCGCCATGGGATTGAGATTGGCGCGGGCGCGGCGGACGCTGCCGGCATTGGCGCCCTGGACCCAGAGCGCGCCGATACGGTCGCGATAGAGGCCGAAATTCTTCGAACACGAGACGCAGACCAGGGCTTCCGGCACATGAGCCAGGATGTGGCGCATCGCCCAGGCATCGTCTTCCAGGCCGTGGCCCAGGCCCTGATAGGCGCTGTCGATCAGTGGGATGACGCCGCGACGGGCGACCAGGTCGGTTATGGCGCGCCATTGGTCGCGGTTGAAGCCGGCGCCGGTCGGGTTGTGGCAGGCGCCGTGCAGGACGACGGCGTCGCCGGCACGGGCGTGCTCGAGCGCTGCCATCATGGCGTCGAACTCGAGCGTCTGGGTGAGGATGTCGAAGAAGGAATGGTCGATCACTTCGAGTCCGGCGACCTGCATCAGCATGGCGTGGTTGGCCCAGGTGGGCGTGCCCAGCCAGACCCGGGCATCCGGATTGGTGCGCTGGATCAGGGCTGCGGCCAGGCGCAACGCACCGGTGCCGCCGGGCGTCTGCATGCCCCACAGACGTTCATCGTGCGCGCGGTCTGCCCCCAGGACGACGGGGGCGAGGGCGGCGATAAAGCCGGGATCGCCTTCGGGAGACAGGTAGTCCTTGGTCGTCTGGGTGTCGACCAGATGCTGTTCGGCGCGCTTGACCGAGGCCAGGATGGGGGTGTGGCCGGAGGCGTCGCGATAGACGCCGATGCCGAGGTCGATCTTGCCGGGGCGTGGGTCGTTGCGCAGCAATTGCAGCAAGGCCAGCATGGGGTCGAGCGGCAGGTCGCCCAGGGCATCCATCAGGCCGGTCTGGGCAGGGGCTGTGGTCAGGCTTGCAGGCATATCGAGTCCCGGTATCGAATGTAATCGTATCTAATGAAACTATACCTGTTAGGATGGGCTGGCAATGGGCTTGGTGGCCTTTGGCGCCGCGTTTGGGAATTTTTTGTAATTGGCGCGTATAATCGCTTCTTAAAATAGCCGTGAGACAGCGGCCCAGTTTGAGTGGACAAAAATGGCTGACCTTTATTCCGTTTATATCGCCTTGCGCGGACTGATGGTGCGCGCCGCTCCCGCCATGCAGATCGGCAAGGATGCGTCGGGCGAACTGACCCTGAATGTGGCGCGCAATATCATGGCGGCAAAGGATCCGGTGTGGTTCGGGTCCGTGCGCCTGAGCGGCAACAATGTGTCCTATTACCTGCCGCCGCTCGCCATGAAGGAAGGCCGCGACCTGGACGTGCCGGAAAGCCTCAAGCGTATGTCGACCAGCAAAACGTGCTTCGTGTTCCATGACGCCAATCCGGAACGCTTCAATGAACTGGAAGCCCTGACGCGGCAAGCGGCGCAGAAGTTCGCGGCGTAGGGGCGGGCTGTTAACCGAGTGCGATAACGGCATCAGGCTTGCATTTTTTCTAATTCGTCCGCATAATCGGATTTATTAGAAGGTAAGCCATGCACAACAGAGCCTACTCCGTCAATGAAGCAGCTTTCGTAACCGAGCGTCCCGCGAAGGTGCTCACGCGCGAGTTCGACGAAGGCGTGTTCAATGCGAACGAAAAGCCGAAGGAACTGCGCGCCAGATATACGGCCCGGAAGTTTACGCCCGAAGACCTTCGCTATTTCCGATTGATGAAATACTGGGGAAATGACTTCAGTCCGGACTTACGTCGCTCGGTCTTCCATTCCATGCGTAGTTTGAGTTTGAAGAAGAAAGTTCTCGAGCTTCGCAACGCCAGATACGACTTGGCGCCTATAGATGCCGAGCTTAAAGCGCGCGAAGCGAGCCTTGAGGCGTTGAAGGCCAGGTTCGTCGCCATGGATGGCGACGTTGTCTTCAAGGGCACGGATATTTCCGCCTATCGCGTGGCTGCGCTCAACAAATCGCAGACCATCGAAGACATCGCGGAGGATTATCCTTCGCTGACGATCGAAATGGTTCGGGCGGCCATCGACTATGCTGAAGTCTACCCTAAGAAGGGCAAGCCCTATCCGTCGCTTAGTCTGAAGCGCACCTTGAGCCATATGGCCAACGGCCTCGACGAGGAGACGCTGGACGTCATGTTTGGCAGTGACGGAACAGATTCGAGCGGCGATTGACCCGCTATCTGCTCGACACCAATCTTGTACGCGGACTTATGGCGAAAAACTGTGCGGTCATAAAATGGCTTGGCACGGTCAATGACAGCGAGATCTGGCTGAGCGCTCACACCCTTTATGAAGCGCGCCTCGGCGTGCAGAAGGTGCTGGCGAAAGACACGGTAAATCCGGGCGCCCTGTCCGGCCTTGCCTTTATTGACGATCTTGAGGCGTATCATCGCGATAGAATCGCATCTTTTGACGCCTCGGCTGCCGAGGTGGCAGCACGGCTTGTTGCCGAAAAAGGTGTGAACGAGAAGGATCCCATGATGGTTGCCGTCGCCAAGGTCAATGGGATGATCTTGGTGACCCGCAATACAAAGGATATGAGAGGCCTGGGTGTGTGTCTCCTTAATCCTTACAACGACCCGGTCGACCGATTTGACCCATCTGGAAAGCGCGTCGGTGATAACGGCAAGCGCAGAAAACAGCATTTTGCTGCGAGGCTGACCGAGTAACCGGGATATGGCCACTTAGCTGTATTCGCACATTGAAGCGGTCATATCTCTCCTCTATTTTACCGTCTCGATCGTTCCGGTATCTTCGACGATGGACGCCCTGTATCGTATGGCCTCTTGAAGGACATCCATATTGATATCTTTGAGAGATTTGAACTTGATGCAATAGCCGCTCACACTCGCCTTCCCCAGAGTTTTCCCGTAGGTTTGCGCCAGGTAGGTCTTGTCCTTGATCCCGAGGACGTAAACGGAAATCCCCGTTGTGTTTGCGCTCAGGCCAATCTGATAAAAATCTCTGGTTTTTCCATCGGCATATGTGATCGTGTAAAGTCCATATCCAATATTGGGATTGGAGACAGTTTTGTTTTCACTGTCTTTTCCGTCCAGGAACCATAATTTACATCCGGGCATCACATCCTGAATGATGCGGTGCAGGTCGCGCATGTCGCTGCGTTTTGGCTCAGGCTGGCTGGAAATATACGCATCGATTTGTGATGTTATACGAGCGTCTTCCGGGGCATTGGGGGTAATTGTCGCCATGGTTTTTCCCGTTCTTGTTCAGGCCTCAGTTCGTCCGCCGGATGACACCATGTCACTGCTGACGCCCCTGTCAACACATCGAACGGGCAAGGCCGGAATCGACATGAGGGAAGAAATTTCCAGCGATCCCCTGTTGCGGTGAACATCTACGCGTCAGCCGGGCCTGAGGACCACCATCCCTTGGTGGCCTTACAGGTGTCCAACGCCCGTTTATAGCCGTCGCGTTCGACGATCCGCGCGAGATAGGCCTTTTCCGTCTCCCCCAGAATGTAGCCGACGTTTCGTCTCGCCATCTGCAGGGCATAGACCACCGAAATATCGGCCGCTGTAAAGGACTCACCGGCCAGATACGGCGAGCGCCGCAGCTGCCGGGTCACCAGGCTCAACCGGGTTTCGAACACGTCCAGCGCCTGGCGGGCGCTCCAGTTATTCCGCTCAGCTTCAGGCGCAATATTACGGGCGCCGGAGACAAAGTACATGGAGCCGGCCAAGCCGGCCTCACCAAGATGAAGGAACTGTTGGTACAGGGGGAAGGCCTGTTCCTGCGGGCCGGGGGCGAGCGGCGATCCTTGGCCATAGCGCGCCAGCAGGTACTCCATGATCGCGATCGACTCGACCATGATCACATCGCCGTCCTGAAGAGCCGGGATGAAGCCCGCGGGATTGATGGCCAGGAACTCAGGGTCGTTCTCGACACCGGCCAGCAAGTCCACGCCCCTCAGGGTATATGGCAGCCCCATCTCTTCCAGCAGCCACACAACCCGGAAGCCCCTGCCTTCGCCGAAAACTGTGATCATACTGGTCATCCTCTGCAAATCACCTGCGCTGTGCTACCAGTCCATATCGGCTAAAACCACCACCAATTTGCAACTAGTTTGATGGATGAATGCGATGAACCGGCGACGCTCAGGATGTCCAATCAACCTCACCCTGGAAACCTTCGGCGACCGCTGGAGCCTGATCGTCCTTCGCGACATCATGTTCGGCCGCAGCCGAACCTTCCGCGCCCTGTTGGGTGGAAGCATCGAGGGGATCGCCTCCAATATTCTGGCCGATCGCCTTAAACGCCTGACCGCCCATGGTCTTCTCGCGCGCAGCGGAGACCCGGGCCATAAGCAGAAGGCCGTCTACAGTCTGACGGCGAAAGCCATCGACCTCGTCCCCTTGATGGCCATCATGGGCAGTTGGGGCCTGCGTCACACGCTCGCATCGACAGAGCTGTCGATACGTGCCGAAATTCTCGAAGACGGCGGTTCGCAGCTCTGGTCCGAGTTTATGGACGAATTGCGGCATCTCCATCTGGACGCGCCACGGCCGGAGAGGTCGGCGCTGGCCAGGATGCAGTCAGCCTACGAGGCTGCTGTGGCGCAGGCCTCGCGTACAGGCGAACTGGCCCTGCCTGATACGGGAGAGTGATGACTGCTGCCAGAGTTTGGCAGGAGACACACGTAGAGGAACTGGCCAATCCCCTGTCCACAGAAGGCGCCGTATGACTCCGACGGAATATCTGCCCTTTGCCACGCCGCAGCACCTGTCGGACTGGATGGCGGTAAACCATGCCACTGCGCGTGAACTATGGGTGCAGCTTCATAAGAAGCAGAGTGGAACGCCTTCGGTCACCTGGGAAGATTGCGTCGTCACGGCCCTGGCCTGGGGCTGGATCGACGGCCAGAGGCAGTCGCTGGACGACGTCTCCTACCTGCAACGCCTCTCGCCGCGGAAGGCGCGGTCGAACTGGTCGAAGAAGAATTGTGACCATGTCGAACGCCTGATTGCCGAGGGCCGGATGCAGCCGGCCGGTTTGGCGCATGTCGAGGCGGCCCGTCAGGACGGACGCTGGGATGCGGCCTATGCCGGGTCGTCCGACATGGTCATTCCGGACGACTTCTTGCAGGCGCTGGATGAAAATCCTGACGCCAAAGCGTTTTACGACACCCTGAACCGGGCCAACCTGTTTTCCATCTATTTCCGCCTGCACAACGCCAAACGTCCGGAAACGCGTGACAAACGGATGAAGGCTATTCTTGAAAAGCTGGCCCGGCAGGAGACGATAATCTGAGTAAGCTTTGGTATCCGATCAGGCCGGCTTCTTGCCCGTGGCCATAAAGACCATGACCGTGAAATAGATCAGTTGCACGGCGGTCAGCAACGAGCCGATGCCGACGACCGGACCGAACCAGGGCGCCTGGATCTGCGCCCCCCAGATACCGGGGATAAAGACCAGCAGGCCGATCACCGCCAGAAAGTAGTGGATCAGGGTCAGGCGTTTCGAGATCTGCGGATGGGCGTTGTAGAACAGCCCGGCGAGGAATAACCACACGCCGCCCAGCAGGTTGATATGGGCATGGGTCGGCGCCTGGGTAAACTCTTCGTGCATGCCCATATAGAGGCCGAGACAGATACCGACGAGCAGGAACAGCATACTGGTACGCAGAAAGATATTACCGTTCATTTTTAGGCCCTCCCAGACCATGTTGCGGGTAAATGATTACAAGTGAAACTCTGATTTGGCAAATCGCGGACTTGCGGGGCGCCGGCGATGCGTGCAGGTTAGCGCTAACGGCCATGCAGAGCCCGTCTATTGGGAGATTTCGCTTATGAACTGTCTACGCACCCTTGGCTTGACTCTGACCGGCTTAGCAGCCGCCCTGGCCGTGACCGCCTGCGCCCATGCCGACGACGCAGTGAAGCCGTCAGGCTTCAAGCTGGCCATCACGGTCGACGACCTTTCGGCCCACGGCAGCCTGCCGCCCGGCGTTACCCGCCAGCAGGTCGCCGACAAGTTCCTGGCTGCCTTCAAGGCGCACAAGGTCCCCGAAGCCTACGGTTTCATCAACGGCGTCCAGTTGGAGCGCGAGCCCGACAGCAAGGGCGTCCTGACTGCCTGGCGGGCGGCAGGCTATCCGCTGGGCAATCACGGCTACACCCATATGAACTCCGGCCAGAACACAGCCGCGGCTTTCGAGGGCGATATCGCCGGCAACGAAGCGCTGCTGGGCGAGTTGATGTCCGGCCAGGACTGGCACTGGCTACGCTTTCCGTTCCTCGTCGCGGGCTCGGACCAGACCCACGCCGAGATCATGACCTATGTCGCCGATCACGGCTACAAGGTCGCCGACGTGTCGATGAGCTTCAATGACTGGGCCTATACGGATACCTATGCCCGTTGCATGGCCAAGGGGGATACCGCCACGGTCGAGGCCCTGAAAACGCGCTATATGGGCGACGTCGTGGCGTCGATGAAGCGGTCGCGGCTGCTGGCCCAAAAGGTCTATGGCCACGATATTCCGCACGTCCTGCTGATCCACGTGGGGGCGTTTACCGGCGAAATGCTGCCCCAGGTGCTGGACGCTTTTGAGGCGCAGGGCGTGTCCTACGTCACACTGGCAGATGCGGAAAGCGATGCGGCCTATGACGAGACGGGACCGAAGGCCGGGCAGGGGACGCTGATCGAACGCACGGCGCAGGAAAAGGGCATCAATATCTGGACGCCCGACGTGCCGGTGCTGAGCGACACCAACGAGATCGCCGCCATGTGCCGTTGAGCGTCAGGAATTGATTCGCACGCTGGTGACGACCTTGGCGAACAGGGCGGCCATAGCTTCGGAAATGCCCTGGTTCGGGCCGACCTCGAAAAACAGGCCGTCCGAGGCGCAGGCCTTCATCTCAGCCGACAACTGCTCGGTGGGCGATACATATTTGTCCATATTGTCGATGTACCACTGGTTTTTGTACTTATCGACCAGGCGCAGATATTTGGTGTAGAGGACCGCGACCTTGATCCCACGGTTCTTCATGGCCTTGCAGGTGGTGACATCCAGCGGACCGAGGCGACGGCAGCCTGAAGCTGAACAGTCATAGCTGTCGGTCGCGCCGTCCGAGACGAAGAATAGCACCTTTTGCGGCTTCTTGGCTGAGGTGCCGTCGCCGGCGGCGGAGATGAGCGCGTTCATCGAGCTGAAGACGGATTTGAAGTTGGTTTGGCGGTCGGAATTGTAATTCTGGTAAGGAATGGTCATCAAATCGATCGCGGCGGCATTTTTGGCCGAGGCGTCGAGATCCGTGGTCAGCGCGCTGATCTGGTAGGCTGGCGGGCTCTTTTGATCGATCTGGTCCGCCGCCAAACCAAAATTGTAGATGGCCATGCGGAACTGACCGGTCTTGCTCTGCGTCTTCTTGGCGGTCGTCATCAGGTTCTGGGTTGCCAGGCGCACGACATCGATGCGCATGGTAACGCCGGCCTTTTTGGCGATAGTATAATAGTCATTGCCGGCATTGGCGCCGCTTTCGTGGCAGGCAAAGGCGCAGGTGCCTTCGGACTTGCCCGTGGTCGCCACCATCAGCTTGTCGATATCGGCATAGGTCGCGCCCAGCCCCATGGACGGGCTGTTGTCGAGCAAGAGGTAGAAGTCCATATAGGGCGCCATCGTCGAGGTCGAGGTCGAGGTGACGGAGATGGGGAAATAGGCCTTGCCCATCAGGCCCAGAATGTACGGCCGGTAGCGCGCCTTGACCAGGACAGCGGTCGTCAGGGTTGTGTCGGTCTGGCTGAACTGGGCGGCCACTTTGAACATCGACAGTTCGTTTGAGCCCGACATGTTGGAGAAGAAGATGGCGCGTGCCTGCTTTTCACCGCCCGCCGAGGCGAAATCGTCATCGCCCTTGACCTTTGCCTTGTAAGCAATCGAGTTGGGCGCGATCGCCCCCAGGCTGGCAATATCGGCAGCGTCCTGCATTTCCTTGCGCAGCTGGGTCATGCGGCTGAAGTCGATGGCGCCGCCGATGGCCAGCAGCACGACCGGAAGCGCCAGGGCCATGATCATGGCGGCATTGCCGGACCGGTTGGCCCAGAACCTGTTGCTAAGTAATCGGTTTAGCGTTTGCAGCACGTTTTGCGCCCCGGTGTGGAAATATGCCGTGACTATGCCACAAACAGCTTAATCAACTGTTTTCTGCTTCCGCCGGCGTAAGGGTTTGCAGCGACAGGGCATGGATGGGGCCGGCCAGTTCCTCGGCCAATTCGGCATTGATCCGTCTCTGCCGGGCCACACGGTTGAGCCCTTCGAAGCTCTCAGATACGATAAGGACGGAAAAATGGCTCTCCCCCCCTTCACGCGCACCCATATGTCCACTATGTTTGGCGCTGTCGTCGAGAATCTCCAGGCGCTGGGGCGAGAAGGCCCGTTCGAGCTTCAGCCGAATTCGGTCCACGACAAATCCCATAATTCGGCCCTCTTTGCGGGTTAGATTTTGTTTGTTAGTAGGTTTTAGGTAAGACGTCATCATATGAGCGAAGGTTTCAAGTACAAGCCCAAATTCATGGATATGCGCATTCGGCCGCCGAAGGAAGGCGAAGAACATCTGCGCCGTCCCGAAGACGATGTCCTGCAACTGAAACCTGGTCAGAAACCGTGCGAATGGCCTGAGTGCCACAAGGCGGCCAGCGCGCGTGCGCCGAAGTCGCGCGATATGATGAACGAGTATTACAACTTCTGCTCGGGTCACGCCGCCGAATATAACAAGAACTGGAACTTCTTCGCCGGCATGAGCGAAGGTGAGGCGCGCCGCCATCGCGAAGCGACCGCGACCGGCGACCGCCCGACCTGGGCTTTTCGTGCGTCGCGCCTGTCGCGCGAGGCAGCCAATATCGCCGCCAAGGGCACCCAGTCCAAGACCTTCTTCGATCCGCACAGTGTATTCGGCGCCGGGGCTGCCCCCACCAAGGAGACACCGGCCCAGGCTGCACGCCAGTATGGCAAGATCGAGCGCCAGGCATTTGCCGACCTCGACCTGGAAGTCGGCGTCAATGCCGAGACGATCCGTGTGCGCTATACCGAACTGCTGAAGCGCTGCCACCCGGACAATAACGGCGGCGACCGTTCGGCGGAGGATAAGCTGCAACGCGTGATCAAGGCCTATAAGGTTTTAAAGAAGATGAGCCTGGCTTAAGGTCCTGGCTGCGGCCGGTCCTTGCCAGGTTTTGACCACGAATCTCACGAACGGTTATGAACACTGGTAAGGCCACGTTGTGAGCATCGGCGGCTGCCTCTGTGACAATTGACACACAATAGCGCACTTCATGACATCAGCCGCTGACATGGCGGCTCTAAACGTCCTCCCATCAGCTCCGATACACGGGGCGCAGGGAGAACGACAATGACCAAGCACACACTGAACTACGGCGACGGCAATGACACGGTTCAAATCGGTTCGTCGAGCTGGGACGACGGCGATGACTACGATATCGCGACCGGCGCCGGCAATGATTCCGTTAAGCTGTATGTCGACGGCACCTCCTGGGTCAATCTGGGCTCGGGCGACGACACGATCTATATCAACGGTTCGGGTACGACGACGGCCTATGGTGGCTCCGGTGACGACGACCTGACGCATCACGGAAACGATTTTGATGACGGTGTCGCCATCATGCATGGCGGTACCGGTAACGACGCCCTGGTCGGCCTCGATGGCGCCGCTGACCAGTTGTATGGTGACGAAGGCAATGACTTTCTGTCGCTCGGCACTGGCAACAAAGCCTACGGCGGAACCGGCGACGATGACTACTGGTTGGATGGGACGAACCAGGCTGACTACACTATCGTGGAATATGCCAACGGTGGTGACGACACGATCCACGGCAACTTCGCCAAGTACACCTTTGGCAGCAATATCGAACACTACGAGATGCGCTTCACCAAGACCTTTACCGCTGTCGGCAACGACCAGAATAACAGCGTGTATGCGATGGGCGGCAACGACTATTTCGACATGCGCGGCGGTAATGACGGCGTCTATGGCGGCGGCGGAAACGACACCATCTATCTCGGTGACGGCAATGACCAGGGTGATGGTGGCCACGGCCAGGACGTGATCTTTGGCGGCGCGGGCAACGATACCCTGCGCGGCGGCTATGACGCCAGCGGAGACTGGAGCAACGATGTGGACACGCTCCACGGCGGTGACGGCGACGACTATATCGATGGTGGCACCGGCTATGACAACTGTTACGGCGAGGCCGGCAACGATATCCTGACCTCCCCGCATGGGTTCGGCAACCTGTATGGCGGCATCGGTAACGACATCTATCGTATAGACGGCGCCGCAACGCTTATCGAAAAGGCCAATGAGGGGATCGATACGATCGAGTTCTACGGCAAGTACCATACCATTGAGGCGAACATCGAGAACCTGCGCTATATTTCGCATCCGGACGGCACGCTCTACAACTTCAAGGGCGAGAGCCACATCATCGGTAACGACCTTGCCAACATGGTTCTCGCCAATGACTATGTGAATATCATCGACGGCATGGGCGGCGCAGATGTGATTTACGCCCAGGGCGGCAATGACGTCCTGCATGGCAATGACGGCAATGACGGCATCTACGGCGATAGCGGCAACGACCTGATATACGGCGATGCCGGCAACGACTCGCTGTTCGGCGGTACCGGCGCCGACTACGTCTATGGCGGCGACGCCAATGACTATGTCGACGGTGGTGACGGAAACGACGTCCTTATCGGCGAGGCCGGCAACGACACGATCAACGGCGGCAATGACGACGACCTTATGACCGGCGGCGCCGGCTACGACAACCTGTCGGGCGGCTGGGGAAATGACGCGCTCCACGCCGGGGCGATGAACGACTATGTCTATGGCGACGGCGGCAACGACCGGCTGTATGGCGACGGTGGCAGCGACAACCTCTATGGCGGGTGGGACGCGGACGTCTTCGCATTTGCCAGCCTGTCCGACAGCAATATTGCGACGGGTATCGACATGATCCGCGACTTTGCCGCCGGCGAGGACAAGATCGACATCTCGGCAATCGACGCCAACGGCGCGCTGTCCGGCAACCAGGCCTTTAGCTGGGGCGGCATGACCGCACCGGGCGCGGGCCACGCCGGTACCGCTTGGGGACAGTATATCGCGGCCACCAATTCCAGCTCGCAGTTCGTCCGTGTCTACGGCGACGTCAATGGCGACGGTACGGCCGACTTCTCGATCGACGTTATGAACGTCACCTCGATGGCGGCGAGCGACTTCCTACTGTAAGCGTAAGCGTGCGAGACGGGGCCGCCATGTGCGGTCCCGTTTTTTTTACGCTTTGGGCTGTAACAATTGAAACACAATTCTGCGCCCTGCGACATCAACCGCTGACATGGCGCACCTAAACATCCTCCCATCAGCTCCGAACCTGGAGCATCGGGAGAAAAACAATGACCAAGCACACTCTGAACTACGGCGACGGCAACGACACGGTTGCGATCGGCAGCAGCAACTGGGATGACGGCGACGACTACACTATCCGCACCTATGGCGGTAACGACGACATTACCTTATACGTCGATGGTACATCCTGGGTCGACATGGGGTCGGGCGACGACAAGATCTACATCAACGGCTCGGGTACTGCGACCGTCTACGGCGGTTCCGGCGACGACGACTTCGATCACGGGACGAACCAATTCGACGATGGTGTCGCCATCATGCATGGCGGTGATGGAAACGATTATTTTGGGGGCCTGGGAGGCGCTTACGACGTGATGTACGGCGACTCGGGCAATGACTTCTTCTCGATGGAGCTGCACAACAAGGCCTATGGCGGCACCGGCGACGACGCCTACTGGACCTTCGAGAACGACCAAGCCAATGTCACGATCATCGAATATGCCGACCAGGGCTACGATGTCGTCCACGGCAGATTCACCAAGTACGTTTTCGGCGCCAATATCGAAGAATATCACGGCGAGTATGGCGGCAACTTCACCTGCATCGGCAACGACCAGGCCAACACGGTCGATTCCTGGGGCGAAAACGATTATTTCGACATGCGCGGTGGCGATGACCGGGTAAGCGCCGGTGAGGGCAACGACACGATCTGGGGCGGCGACGGCAATGACGGTATCAATGGCGGCGATGGCCAGGACATCATCTATGGCGGCCTGGGCAACGACAACCTGAGTGGCGGCTCGATCTGGGACTCGACCGGTTCCTCACAGGACGACTATATCTATGGTGGCGACGGTGACGACAGCATTGACGGTGGTCCGGGAAGCGACCGGCTGCATGGCGACGCCGGCAACGACACCATCATGAGCAAGTGGGGCACGGCGACCATGTTCGGCGGAACCGGCAACGACACCTACGTCGTCGAAGGCATGGGCACGACCATCGTCGAAAACGCCAATGAAGGCGTCGACACGATCCAGTTCTATGGCCCGTGGTTCGTGATGAGCGCCAATGTCGAGAACCTGACCCATGTCAACGATCCGCGTGGCACCTCGGTCGGCTATCACGGGGCCACCGAAATCACCGGCAACGCCCTGGCCAACACCATCACTGGCAATGACGACGTCAATACCATGGAAGGCATGGCAGGCGCGGATTCGCTGTATGGCAAAGGCGGCAACGACGTTCTGCGTGGCGGCGACAATGATGACCGGGTGTGGGGCGAAACCGGCAATGATCTGCTGTACGGCGATGCCGGCAACGATACCATGGCCGGTGGCACCGGCGCGGATTATGCCTATGGCGGCGAAGGCAATGACGTGATCGCGGGCAATGACGGTAACGACTACGTCATCGGCGAGAACGGCAATGACACGGTGTGGGGCGGCAATGGCGGCGACCTCGTCAATGGTGGCGGGGGCTACGACCAGCTCCACGGCGAGGACGGTGATGACCTTATTCGCGCTGGGGCGGACAACGACTATGTCTATGGCGAAGGCGGCAATGACCGCATCTACGGCGAAGGCGGCAGCGACTATCTGTACGGCGGCGTGGGCAATGACGTGTTTTTCTTCTCCGCACTGACCGACAGCAATATCGGCACGGGCATCGACCGAATCCAGGACTTCGCCGCCGGTCAGGACAGGATCGATCTGTCGATCATGGACGCCAATATACTGCTGTCCGGCAATCAGGCGTTCAGTTGGGGCGGTGCGGCCGCGCCGGGTGCGGGCCACGCCGGTACCGCCTGGACGCAGTATTTCGGTGCCTCCGCCTATAGCAGCCAGTTCGTCCGTGTTTATGGTGATGTCAATGGCGACGGCACGGCCGACTTCTCGATCGATGTGATGAATGTCACCTCGATGGCTTCGACCGACTTCCTGTTCTGATTGGGTTGAGTGTAAGCGTACGGGACGGGGCCGCCATGCGCGGCCCCGTTTTCGCTACAGGCTGCTGAAAAAGCCGTCTGTCGCCGCTTCACCGCCGGGTTTGCGGAAGAGGTGGACCTGATTCACCAGGCGCGGCTTGAAGCCGAGGCTTTCGTACAATCCGATGGCCGTGACATTTTCCGGCAGGACATTGAGAAACGGCGTCAGGCCCTCGGCCAGGATCCGTTTGCCCATGATCGAGGTTAGCCGTCGCGCCAGGCCGCGGCCCTGGAAATCGGGATGGGTGCAGATGGCGCTGATCTCGCTATAGCCGTCGGGCTTCATGCGTTCGCCGGCCATGGAAGCCAGGCGACCGTCGATGCGCAGGCCGATATAGTGTCCCATGTCGCGCGTTCGCGTGCCGAAGGGGCCGGGTTTGGTCAGGGCGGTCAGGTCCAGCATATCGGGGACGTCGTCGATGGTCAGGGGCGGCACGTCATCGGTCACCTCCGCCGGGCGAAAGCCGGCCCCTTCCATCTGCAACACCGGAAAGCGGATAACCAGTTCCAGGCCGTCCGGCGTATCGAGATCGACAGGCGACCACAGGACGGCGGTGTCACCTTCGGTCATCCGTTCAGCCAGTACTGTCAGGGCGGCGTGGTTTTCAATGGCCGCAAAGGGCGAGACCTCGGCCGGATAGCGGCGGACGGGGCCGTCGCCGATGGCAAGATGAGCGTGGCGGCCGTTCAGTGCCGACCAGGCCGGATTGTCGAGTGCCAAGGAGTCGAAGGAATGGAGCATGGTTCGCCTTGCTGCCGGAACTGCGTATCGTCATATAGGAAACGATTCGGCGGAGGCAAACCATGATCGAAATATACAAGGGCGGGTGTCAGTGCGGCGCCGTGCGGTTCGAAGTGACGGGGCGGCTGGGCCGGGCCTCGGTGTGTCATTGCCGCATGTGCCAGAAGGCGTTCGGCAATGTCTTCGCACCGCTGGTGTCGGTGCGCGAGGCGGACGGTGTTCGCTGGACGAAGACGGAGCCGAAACGCTTTCAAAGCTCGAACCTGGTCAAGCGCGGCTTTTGTCCGCAATGCGGAACCCCGCTGACCTATGAGGCGCCCGACGGCATGGCCCTGTCGATCGGCGCCTTCGACCATCCCGGAGGGATCGTGCCGGACATCGAATATGGCTCCGAAGGTCGCGTACCGTGGTTCGTCCATGTCAATGACTGGCCATCGCGCACCACCATGGAGGATCTGGACGAGGCGCCGTTTCTCGATGAACTGGTCAGTTATCAGTACCCGGACGAGCCTTGATCGATTCTTAAGTCTGATATGCCAGATTTGGGCGCAAGTGGAGGGCAGGGCATTGGCATATGTGTTGGTCAATGGCATGGGTGGAGTGGTGATAGGTCTGCTGTGTGCGGCCTGTGTCCTGAGTTGCGTAGCCTATTCCGCCTATGAACGTTTCCAGTGGGAGACCTATGGCCGGGTGATCCCCAATCTTTGGAGCACGTCGTGGAGCAGCTCCGTGATGCAGGATTTCGCCTTCATCGAGATGCTATTGAGCGACGACCCGCGCATGCCGCCGGCGCTAAGGCGCCAGGTGGTGTGGCTACGCGTGACTCTGGTGGCAATTGTCCTGGCCGTGATGGCCTATGTCTTCGGGTGGAATTTTCCGTTACGTGTATCCTGACGAGTCATGATTGCGGTGGAGGGGGGTATGATGAACTGGACGGCCTGGTGGCAGACCCATGGCGCTGCAATCGCGGGCTATAGCGTCCTTGCCTGCCTTGGCGGCTTCGCAATTTTGCAGCATCGCGTCGCTGATCTGTATATCGCCTATTGCCGCGAGGTGCGTGGTGAGGAACCGTTGAAACCGGGTGCGTGGTGGGAGAATCGTCTCAGGCGACGTGACATGGTTTGGCAGTTGTTCATGCACAAGCCGATTTCGCAGGACATGGGACCGGAGCTGCGCCTGTGGGTGATCTGGCTGCGGATCGTCGGCGGAGTGATATTTGTTGCCATGCTGGGCTTTTTGGTGACGGTGTTTTATCACCTGTTCCTGATAGATTACCTTACGTAAACGCTTCGAAACAGTCGTAATTGCGTTGTGACGTGATCTTGCCGTCCTTCAGGGTGAAGAAAGTCGAGATATGTGCCGTCATGACGTCGCCGGTCTGAAGCTTACCGATGGGAACAGCCAGGGTGCCTTTCCAGGTCGCTTCGACGGCGGCGGTATCGTCGGTGCAGATCAAAGTCTTGATATCGTAGGCCTGGCTTTGCATGACGCCCTTGCCGCGTTCGAAATCGGCCTTCAGCTGATCAAGCGTGCGCTCATCGCCGTTGGGTTTGAGCTGGTTCGGCCATTCGGTCTGGATCACGGTCGGATCGTAGAGCGCGAACAGGGCGTCGCCATCGGCGTCTTCCAAGGCCTTATAGTAGCGGACGATGGTCAGTCGGTTGCGGCCGGCGGACATGGTGGATCTCGCATTTTTGGAACCGCGAATGAACGCGAATGAACGCGAATTTGCAAGCTATTCCGGACCATTTTTACGGGAAGCGCTCTGTCTTTGCATAAGTGCCTTCACCTTATCTATTCGCGTTCATTGGCGTTCATTCGCGGTTCCAAATTTCTTTTGCCGTCACAGCCGCAAAAAACTTCGTTCACGGTCAATATTTGGGTTGTGTCGCGGGCGTCTAAGTCTTAGCTGAAACCACGTTGTTTCGCCCCGAAAGCCCTGATCCGCCCGAAAGCCCGCCATGCCTGCCGAACTCGAATATATAGACCCCCTGTTGTCGCTCGCGCCCGATAAAAAGGTTAGCATTCGCGAGGTTTTCGGCGTCGACTCCGACATGATGGTGCCGGCCTTCACACACCGCGATAGCCATGTGCCGGAAATCGACAGCGCCTATCGCTTCGATCCGCAGACGACCCTGGCCATATGCGCCGGCTTTACCTATGACCGCCGGGTGATGGTGCAGGGCTTCCACGGCACCGGCAAGTCGACCCATATCGAGCAGATCGGCGCCCGGCTGAACTGGCCGATGGTTCGGGTGAACCTCGACAGCCACGTTTCGCGGATCGACCTGATCGGCAAGGACGCCATCGTCCTGAAGGACGGCCAGCAGGTCACCGAATTCCGCGAAGGCATCCTGCCCTGGGCCATTCAGCGCCCCGTCGCCCTGGTGTTCGACGAATACGACGCCGGCCGCCCGGACGTCATGTTCGTCATCCAGCGCGTGCTGGAAGCCCAGGGGCGCCTGACCCTGCTTGACCAGAACAAGGTCATCAAGCCGAACCCGTATTTCCGCCTGTTTTCGACCACCAACACCATCGGTTTGGGCGATACGACAGGGCTCTATCACGGCACTCAGCAGATCAACCAGGGCCAGATGGACCGCTGGTCCCTGGTCACCACGCTCAACTATCTCAGCCACGAAGCCGAGGTCCAGATCGTGCTGGCCAAGGTGCCGGAATTCGATACCGCCGAGCGCCGGCCGATGATCGACGCCATGGTCCGCGTCGCCGACATGTCGCGTTCGGCCTTTGCCAATGGCGATATCTCGACCGTCATGTCGCCGCGGACTGTCATCACCTGGGCGCAGAATACCCTGATCTTCAGCAATGATCCGGAACTGGCGTTTCGTCTGTCGTTCCTCAACAAGAGCGATGAACTGGAACGCCACACCCTGGCCGAATTCTATCAGCGGGCCTTCGGGACCGATGTGAAGGAATCCGCCCTGAAGGTGAAGGTCATCTAGGGCTGCCGGTGGATAGCGTAGCCGACGTAAGATTTTTATCCACAGATGACACCGATTACACAGATTTGTCAGAGATTTATTCGATAGTTCAGCGCCTGAATGTTCGAATTTGAAAGGCGCGAAGCGCCATTTTTCTTAATCTGTGTAATCGGTGTAATCTGTGGATCCCTACGAAACCGCCGTAAGGGCGGATCAACAGGAACTCCATGGCGCAAAAGCCGACCATATTGTCCGAACCGTTCAAGAAGGCGCTGGTCCATTCCACCCGCGCCCTGGCGGAGGATGCCGACCTGGAGGTCGTGTTCGGCTCGGACGGGCCGCGGATGGAAGGCCACAAGCTGATCCTGCCGCATCCGCCGCGCGACCTGGCGCCGAAACTGGCGCAGCGTGTACGTGGCCAGGCCGACCGCATGGCGCTGCGCCACGCCCATCACGACGATGCTATCGATGCCCGCGCCCGCCCGCGCGACCATGTTTCGGGCGAGGCCTTCGACGCCCTGGAAGCCGCCCGCATCGACGCTATCGGCGCCCGCGCCATGGCCGGTGTCCGCGTCAATCTGCAGTCGGCGCTGGAAAACGATCTTGAACGATCGGGCCTGATGCGCAAGGACGACAAGGCCGATATCGGCATTCCGGAAATCCTCGGCCTGATGGCGCGCGAGGCGGTGACCGGCGATCCCGTTCCGGCCTCGGTCCAGCGCGTGGTCAATATGTTGCGCCATGAGATCGCCGAAAAGACCGGTGACGGACTGGAACGGCTGGCCGGGCTGATCCACGACCAGAAGGCCTTTACCCAGCAGGCGCGCAAGGTGCTGACGTCGCTCGACCTGGTCGATGACAGTCTCGATGCCGAGGAAGAGGAAAAGGACGCCGGCGAAGAGGGCGAGAACGACGGCGATAGTCCAAAAGACGACGCCCCCGACGACGACGAACGCGACGACAGCGAGCAGCAACCCGAGCAGCCTGAACCAGACCAGCAAGGCCAGGAACAGGCGCAGGAGGGTGAGGACGACTACACCCAGATGTCGGGCGATCCGCAGATGGCGTCGGAATCGGCGACCGACGAGACGCCGGACGGTGAGGCGGGTGAGGCCGAGCGTCGCGACGAGGCGCCCTTCGACGGCAAGATCAAGAAGGACTACGACGTTTTTACGCGCCAGTTCGACGAGGTGGTCACGGCCGAGGAATTGTGCGAGCCCGAAGAACTGGAACGGCTACGCGGCTTTTTGAATGCACAACTGGCCAATCTGGCCAGCGTCGTGTCGCGTCTGGCCAACCGTTTGCAGCGCAAGCTGCTGGCGCAACAGAGCCGTTCGTGGTCGTTCGACCTGGAAGAGGGCGTGCTGGACGCCTCGAAACTGACGCGGGTGATCATCGACCCCAGCGCGCCTCTGTCGTTCAAGCAGGAAAAGGACACCGAGTTCCGCGACACGGTGGTGACCCTGTTGCTCGACAATTCGGGCTCGATGCGCGGCCGGCCGATCATGGTCGCCGCCATCTGCGCCGACGTCCTGGCGCGGACCCTGGAACGCTGCGGTGTCAAGGTCGAGATCCTGGGCTTCACCACCAAGGCGTGGAAGGGCGGGCTGTCGCGCGAGAAGTGGGTGCGCGAGGGCAAGCCGCAGAATCCCGGCCGGCTCAACGACCTGCGTCACATCATCTACAAGGCGGCCGACAGCCCGTGGCGCCGGACGCACAAGAACCTGGGCCTGATGATGCGCGAAGGCCTGCTGAAGGAAAATATCGACGGCGAGGCCCTGCAATGGGCCTATTCGCGCCTGGTCAACCGGCCGGAGCAGCGCAAGATTTTGATGGTGATTTCCGACGGCGCGCCGGTCGACGACTCGACCCTGTCGGTCAATAACGGCCACTATCTCGAAAACCATCTGCGCAAGACGATCAACGAGATCGAGACGGTAAAACGCGTCGAACTGGTCGCGATCGGCATCGGCCACGATGTGACGCGTTATTACAAGCGCGCCCTGACCCTGATCGACGTCGAACATCTCGCCGGCGGGCTAATGGATAAGCTCACCGAACTCTTCGAGGAAACCAAATGAAGCGTGCTTTTGGCATCGAACGAAAAAAACGATCCAGTGAATCGTTTTTTTCGTGAGGGCGGAGCCCCACGCTCAAGAAGCGAAGCGTTAGCGCAACGCAGAATGTGCGCTAGCGGGTACTAAGTGTACCCGTGGCGCTTGCCGGCTAGCATGTCATCCAAAATCACGGTCATTTGGCTGACGGTGGAATAAAGAAAGTCACATGATGAGATGGTCGCATCTGGTTCTGCTCGGTCTGTTTACGTCACTGCCCGCTCATGCAGAACTTGTGCCCTATGGCAGCGAATCGGTCAGCTTCAAACCGCTGCCCAAGGCCAGCGATCTCCATCCGCTGAACCCTGCAGTGCGCTACGTCGGCGGCTATGAGATCGACGCCCACGGCACGTCCCAGGTCATGGGCCTGTCGGACCTGCAACTGACACCGTCGGACACGGGCCTTAAGGTAGAGGCCGTCAGCGATCTCGGCGCCATGATCCGCTTCGACCTGGTGCCGGACGGTCAAGGCGGCATGAAGACCAGCCCGGTCAAGATCGACCTGCTGCGCGACGCCGACGGCAAGACATCGATCAACCGTGACTTCAACGATGCCGAAGGCCTGGCGATCGCCGCCGACGGCACCCACTATGTGTCCTACGAACGTTTTCAGCGCATCATGGTCTTCGGGCCGGGTGTAGGCTGGAACGGTACGCCGATGGCGCTGGCCACCGGCGGTATTCAGAAACTGCCCAATAATGAAGGTCTGGAAGGCATTGCCATCCTTGGCGACCGTCTGTTGGCCGGCGCCGAATCGGGCGGCTTCTGGCTATGCGAGCGGTCGGGCGCCGGCTGCACGGCGATCAAGGGGCCATCGGTACCGGGCTTTCTATATAAGCTGAGCGGCCTGGCGCCTGTGCCAGGCCATGGCGACGAGGCCCTGGCCCTGTATCGCTATTTCGATGGCTTTCATCTGAAGTCGATCGTGAGCCTGTTGCGCCTGGAAGGGCATAGCCTGGTCGATGCCGGTGAGTTGGCCCGGATCGCGCCCCCCCTGCCGGCCGACAATTATGAAGGTGTGGCGGCGGTCAAAACGGAGGGCGGGTATCGGCTGTATCTCGTCTCCGACAGCCTGGAGGACGACGGCAAGCCGAAGCTGCTGATGTTCGACTGGACCCACTGATTCTCGTAAACCTACGCAACAAAAAACCCCAGGACCAGCCTGGGGTTTTTCATGTGTTCGGTAACCGAAAAGCTTAGGCCCAAAAACTTAGGCTTTCGCAGCCAGCTTGTCCTTGATCTGCTTCTTCAGGCGGCGCGCGCGCAGGGAGAGATCGGCATCGTCAGCCTTGACCAGGAAAACGTCCAGGCCGCCGCGGAAGTCGAGCGTGCGCAGGGCAGCGTTCGAGATCTTCAGGCGGAAGGACTGACCCAGGGCCTCGGAGGCCAGGGCGGTTTGACGAAGGGACGGCAGGAAGCGGCGCTTCGTCTTGACATTTGAGTGGCTCACGCTGTGGCCGACCAGGGGACCGACACCGGTGAGTTCGCAACGACGCGACATGTGATATACCTTCGCATAGAATGACTGGGGCGCGATCGGAACCCTTCCGTCGCGCGGGAGGCGGTTCTATAGGCAAAGCCCGGACGACGGTCAAGGGGAAAACCGCAATTTTGCCGGCGGCCTGCCTTGTAAAACGCACAATGGGTGGCTACCTTCGCAGTTGCGGTAAGGATGCCGTTCCGTCTCGGGGGGATTATGCGTACTCTATTGTGTCTTATAGCCGGCGTCAGCCTCTTTCTGGTCATGCCGGCCGCTGCTAAAGACCTGACCGCCATTATCAAGGCTGGTACCGGCATCGCCGCCGGCGAAGGTACAAAGGTCGAGGCGCGGTCCGACGGCAGTTGGGCGGCCAGTGACGGTCACAAGCACGTCGTTTGCAAGCACGACCAGATTGCGATCGCCAGCACGCAGTTCACCACGATCGAGACGGTGCGCGGTGAGACCATGTACCCTTACGGTCTGGTCGCCTGTTACAATCTCTCGGATTTCGGCGGCACGGCCTATTCCAGCCGTGCGGACGGTGAACTGCTTCTGCGCCCCAATAACGTCAGCTACTAAGTTTCGCGTTCGATAAACCTCTGGCCGGGGAAGGCCTGGGGCGTATCCGAATCCGGTCGAATGACCAATTGGTGGTCGTCGCACCAGATAATCTCGCGTGGACTCCGCAGCTTGATGGGCGCTACTGGAACACCGCCCTCGCTGATCAGCCAGGCGCAGTAACGCGCCCGCTCGATGCATTCCCTGGCTTCCGAGCGAAACCAGCACACGCCCGCGATACTGGCGCGCCCACGCCGGAACTGACGCTGGACGCGATTGGGGACCGGCAGGTGCTCATTGAACCAGCCGAACTGGTATTCGAGTTCACGGTGGATCCAGTCTGGACAGCCGACGCGGCGCAGGTACCAACTGGCGCGGAAAAAACCCGTCTCCGCGCCGGTAGCCCGGTCGCGAAGCGGCGTGACAAACCGCACATACATGATGTGTTCGCGCCCGGACATGCGGACGCGCCTTCCTTACAGATTTTCGGGCAGGGTGAGACGCCCTCAGGCGCCGATGTGGCCGAGGGGAGAGGCGGGCGGCTTGTTCTTTGCGAACAACATGCGGCTCTCCATAAGGAAGTTTCGAACGACGGTGTGCTTACAGCAGACTAGGTGGCTGGGCAAGTTGGTTGGAAACGAAACTACCGTGTGTGGCTTTCCGGCCATGGTAAGTTGGGCTACATCACATGCATGGAAGAGAAAGTTTCAGAACAGCTTGTCGCCCAGCGTCTGCGCAACCGGGCAATAGAACAGCTAGAGTCCCTGGCAGAAGGTGACGCCTACGTTCAGCACTGGGGATTTAACAACTATTTCAATGACTTCGACTTCCTGGTTTCCGATCCAGTGATCTGGCCCAATTCGGCGATGACGCCGGACGAGCATGACGCTCTGGCCGTCGTGTATGTGATGATGGACGCTGCCAGCCTCGAAACACCTCCGTTAATGGCGGACGATGCCTTTGTCGCAACCGGCTGGCCGCAACGTGTTGCCGAGACGGCGCAGAATGCACTGGCGGTATTTAATGTACGCGGACGCTCCAACGAAGACGAGGAAGAGGCGGGCGGCGCACGTAATAGGAAGAAGGAGCCGCTGAAGAATCGTGAGGATGCTCACGCGCTACTGGTTACCTTGCGCGCGCCGGAGCGGTTGCTCCGTCACCTCCACCTGGTAGGTGAGGCTGCGGATATCCTGATCGACGGCCTCCGCGACATGAGAATGGACTTCGACGCAAACCTGGTTCGCTTGGGCGTCGCTGTTCATGATGCAGGCAAGATAGTGCGCCCGGAAGAGTTGGATGGGCCCGGTTCGGTGCATGAGGTCGCGGGCCAGTCACTGATGCTGGCGCACGGCGTCCAGCCAGAGATTGCGAAATGCTGCGTGTCCCACGCCGCCTGGCAGGGGCCGGACGTCCGTTTCGAGGAACGGGTCGTGGCGCTTGCCGACAAGTTGTGGAAGGGCAAGCGCGAGGAAAGCCTTGAACTGCTGGTGATTGATGCCGTCGCAGCGAGGCTGGGCGTGGCGCGTTGGGACGTGTTCATGGCCTGCGATGGTCTGTTCGAAATGGTCGCTGCCGGTTCAGCCGACAGGCTTTCACGCAGTTAGGTTTGATGCGGCTTTGCTGGTTTAACCGGCACAAAGAGTTGAAGGACGTCGTGACCTCGCGATGCTATAAGCTGGGCATTCGACCGAAAGGAAGCCGCCATGATCCATTCGTTACGCAGCATTGTTCTCCCGTTTATCGTCATGGCCATGCCCGTCCCGGCTGTCGCCGGCGATATCACCCTGGCCTCGGCCGGCGGTCTCGCGTTCGGCGACGGCGCCTCGGTCACCACCCAGACCGACGGCACGCGCCTGGCCAGTAATGGCAAGGATCAGAAGGTTTGTGGTCCGGATCGGGTCGCGATCGCTGCGACTGTCCCCGTCACGATCGTAACCACGGACGGCAGCCGGACCTATGATGACGGTCTGGTCGCCTGCTACGATCTGGCGCGCTTTAACGGCGGCATCGTCATAACGACGGAAGCCCGCATCACGTTGCGGCCCCAGCCTTAAGACGCCTTTGGTCCAAAAATAAAATGGCCTCCCGGCATAACCGGGAGGCCATTTGTCTTGGTTTGACGGGAAGCTTACGCCGCCTTGGTCAGGTTCTTGTTGAGCAGGGCTACGGCAGCGTCGCGATCGATCTTTTCGATGGCGGCGACTTCACGGGCCATGCGGTCCAGGGCCGACTCATACAGCTGGCGTTCCGAATAGGACTGTTCCGGCTGGCTGTCCGAACGGTACAGATCGCGCACGACCTCGGCCAGCGAGACCAGGCAACCGGAGTTGATCTTGGCTTCGTATTCCTGGGCGCGGCGCGACCACATGGTGCGCTTGATGCGGGCGCGGCCCTTCAGGGTGACAAGCGCTTGCGACATGACGGCTTCGGCGGCCAGATGGCGCAGGCCGGCCGTCTTGGCCTTCTTGGTCGGGACGCGCAGGGTCATCTTTTCGTGGTCGAAGGTGACGACAAAGACTTCGAGCGCATAACCGGCGACTTCCTGGGTCTCGACCGCGGCGACTGTGCCGACGCCGTGAGCCGGATAGACGACCTTGTCGCCAACCGAGAAATCATAACGGGAAATGGTGAGTGTGTCTGCGGACATGGGTGCGTCCCTTTCGCTCAAAGTAAAGGCAGTACGGTCTGTTAACCATCATCTCAAAAAAGTGTCAGAAGCCATCAGGCCTGCGCCGGGGAGAGGCAGGCACGATGAAAGCGCACAAAAAAACGTTCCGAGAGGGAGGCTTTCCCCCAGGGGCTGACTGTGCGCGCAATTTCCTGACTAAGACAAGGTTGGCATCCGACCTGCGTCGATGGCGCGTTCGAGGGCCGGAGAAGGATACCGGTCTGAACGCATAAAACAAACGAAGATTTGCGCGGATCGAAATGGCCCAAAGGATGTCCGCGAGGACAGAGGCGGGGCCGTGCCGACTCTTGCAATACGAAACTTTATATCACAATTTTGCGACAAAATAAAGCGTTTGTAAGTAATCGGCGCCCCCGACCCCAAACCGCCCGGATTCAACCGTTTGCGGATGCGAAATGGTATCTATTTACCGTCGCCGGGCTTTTCGGAAAAATATTTTTCGAACTTGCCTTCTTCGCGCTCAAAGTCTTCGCGGTCGGCCGGCGGTGTACCTTTTTCCGAAATATTGGGCCATACAGCGGCATATTTCGTATTGATTTCCAACCACTTGGTACCTTCGTCCTCGGTATCCGGCTTGATGGCATCGACCGGGCATTCCGGTTCGCAGACACCGCAGTCGATACATTCGTCCGGATTGATCACCAGGAAGTTTTCACCTTCGTAGAAGCAATCCACCGGACACACCTCGACGCAGTCCATGAACTTGCATTTCACGCAGGGGTCGGTGACGATATAGGTCATGGCAGGCAGGCCTTAAGAGGTTCGCAACACACACAATATGGTGCGGGCGTCATGCTAATTTAAGCCCGCAATGTCAAGCATTTCCCGAATCTGCGAAAGCCATTTGTTCTAAACGGAGGCATTAGCTCGATATAGGGCCTGAGGCCTGATAGAGCGCCCGGGCCTCACTGGCCGGACCGCGCCGTTCGCCCGTATCGAGAATTTCGATATCGATTAGGCGGGCGCCGATGGTAAAGATGAGCCTGTCGCCCGGCTTGACGGCCTGCGACGATTTGTCCACCCGCGATATCTGGCCGAAACGCTCCAGTCGCAGGTGGCCGGACTCGCATAGTGTCGCCGACAAGGCGCGTGTCTTGAAGAAGCGGGCGCGCCACAGCCAGACATCCAGGCGCACAGAAGCTACAGGTTCAGGGGCAACAGGTTTGGGCATGATCGCGCATATGGCAACAGCCAGCGGCTTTGTAAAGACTGTCCAAATCAACCGAAAACGGCGTAGGTCCGTCCGAGACGCACTGGAAATGCGAATGAATGTCATTTTCCGATTGACACCGTCCGAATTGCGACTTATTCGCAATTCATCTTGCAAATAATTCGCATTCTGCGTAGTTGGGGCTATATTATGTTGAGTTCACATCGGGGCGCCGTAGCGCTGCAGGCGGCGGGCGCCGCCAGTCTTGCCTTTGCCATGTTGAGCGGTGGCGCCGCTCATGGCGAAACGATGGCAGCCGATGCAACGGGCGATGCGAATAGCGATGCGACCGAGGTGATCATCAAGGGCGAACGCAATATCGAGCCGAAGCGCCCGGTGCCGCTGCGCGATACGCCGAAATCGATCACCGTCATTCCGCAGGAACTGATCCAGAGCACAGGCTCTGCCACCCTGGTCGACGCGCTGCGTACCGTGCCCGGCATTACTTTCGGGGCCGGCGAGGGCGGCAATCCGGTCGGTGACCGTCCCTTCCTGCGCGGCTATGACGCCCAGTCGAGCACCTTCGTCGACGGACTGCGCGACATCGGTTCGCAGTCGCGCGAAGTGTTCAATGTCGAGAGCATCGAAGTGGTCAAGGGCGCCAGCGGCGCCTATGCCGGTCGCGGCGGCGCCGGTGGTGGCATCTATATCAACAACAAGGCGCCGACGCGCCAGGACTTCACGACGGTCCAGGTCGGGATCGGTTCGGCCGACTATAAGCGCGCCACCTTCGACATCAACCATGTTATCGGCGACGGCGTCGCCGTCCGCTTCAACGCCCTGGTTCACGATGCCGGCGTTGCCGGCCGCGACGAGGTCCATCAGAGCCGCTGGGGCATCGCGCCGTCGATCGCCTTTGGCCTCGGGACCAACAACAAGTTCACCGCCAGCTACTATCACCTGCAAAGCGACGACCTGCCCGACAGCGGCCTGCCGTACAACAACCCGACCTTTGCGGCCCGCACCGACGGTATGCCGCGCGTCCTGGAGACGGGTGACGGTTCGCCGCTGAAGGTTGACCGCAACACCTTCTACGGCCTGGTCGATCGCGACTTCCGCAAGGAAAGAGTCGATATGGCGACCCTGCGTTTCGAGCATGATTTCAGCCACGACCTGCACCTGCGCAACACCACGCGCTACAGCCAGAGCGCCCAGGACTATATCTGGACCCTGCCCGACGACAGCAAGGGCAATATCTATTATGGCCTGTTGTGGCGCCGCGGCAATAACCGCATCAGCGAGGTCGAAACCCTGACCAACCAGACGGACTTCTACGGCATCTTCATGACCGGGTCGATCAAGCACAACTTTTCGAGCGGCCTGGAACTGTCCCAGGAAGAAGGCGAGAACGACAGCTACACCATCTTCCAGGACGGGACAGCGATCGCTTCGCTCAACACCTGCCCGGCATCGGCGATTGCCGCCAAGGTCTGTACGTCGGTGTTCAACCCGGATCCGCATGACGCCTTTACCGGCACCATCGTCCGCGCCAACAATCCGACCAATGCCAAGACGGTGACCAAGGCGCTGTACGCCTTCGACACCATCGAGTTCAACGAACACTGGCAGGCCAATCTGGGGGCGCGTTTCGACAGCTACGACGCCACCTTCGTCACGGCCGCCGCGACCACCACCCCGTTTGCCCGCACGACCTTCAAGCGCCAGGATGATCTGATCAATTACCAGGTCGCCGTGGTCTACAAGCCGACGGCCGCCAGTGCTTTCTACCTGTCCTATTCGACGGCCGCGACTCCGGCCGGCAATGGTCTGGCCCAGGGTGTTGACGGCAGCGCCCTGTCCAGCGCGATCAATGCCAGCCTGAAGCCGCAGAAGGACAAGACCCTCGAGGCCGGCGGAAAGTGGGATACGCTGGACGGCCGGCTGTCCCTGACCGGCGCGGTCTTCCAGATCGAGACCAGGAATGCCCGCATCACCCAGACCGATGGCAGCATTGCCCAGGTTGGTGAAAAGCGCCTTCGCGGCCTGGAAATCGGCCTGTCGGGCTCGATTACCGACAAATGGGACATCTTCGGTGGCTATACCTATCTCGACGCCATCCTGGTCAAAAATGGCGGGGCGGGTGCTGCGGCCGGTCTGCTGGATGGACAGCCCTTCCCCAATACGCCGAAGGACAGTCTGTCGCTGTGGACGACCTACAAGATCACGCCGCGCCTGTCGGTCAGCGGCGGTGCTAACTACATGGCCAAGGTCTACGGCAACGCCAATCCCCTGGCGCCCAAGTTCATCCCGTCCTACACGCGGTTTGACGCCAGCGCCGTCTATGTCGTCAATGAAAAGCTGAGCCTGCAGGTCAATGTGCAGAACCTGACCGACGAGGTCTATTTCACCCAGGCCTATACCAATCACTATGCCACCGTTGGCGCCGGTCGTTCGGTCGTGGTGTCGCTCAACTCCAGATTCTGATACGTCAAAGCATGAGCGACCCACCTGCCGACGACCTCAGCCGCGATGACATCGCAGCCATACTGAATGGCCCGCCCGAAGCGGCGGCGGCGTGGCTGCGCGAACAGGCGCAACGCGGTGTCGCTGAGGCCCAGGCCCTGTACGCGCAATGCCTGCTGGATGGCAGGGGCGTCGCCGTCGATCCTGCCGCTGCCTTCGCCTGGTTTATCAAGGCGGCGCAGACGGGCCACGTTATGGCGACCAACATGGTCGGGCGTTGTTACGAAAACGGCTGGGGCGCCATAGCGAGCGATGAAGCCGCCGCTCCGTGGTATCGCCGCGCCGCCGATCTCGGGCTCGATTGGGGCATGTATAACCTGGCCACGCTTCTGGCCTTGGGGCGTGGCGTGACGCAGGATCGCGCCGAAGCCCTGGTCCTGTACCGCCGCGCGGCAGTCTTGGGCCACGCCAAGTCGCTCAACATCATCGGTGGTTTCTATGAAGACGGCTGGGAGGTTGAAAAGAACCTCGACCGCGCCCGCGACCACTACCGCCGGGCATCGGAAAGCGGCGATTTCCGTGGCCACTTCAACTACGGCCGTTTCCTGGCCGAAGAGGGCCGTACCAACGAAGCGCGTGCCCTGTTCGCCAAAGCGCGGCAGTCCGCGCCCCCGGCCTTTGTCGACAAGATGACCGCCTGGCTGGATGAACGCCATTTTGCTATGGAAGACAACGGATCATGATGCTGCGTATCCCCAACCTGCTGAACGTGGATCAGGTCGTCCAGGCGCGTGCGCTGATCGATGCTGCATCGTGGATCGACGGAGCGGTGACCGCCGGTTATCAATCGACCCAGGCCAAGCATAATGTCCAGCTGGCGGAAGGCTCACCGGCGGCGCGTGAAGTTGGCGCGATGATCGAGACCGCACTGGCCAACAACCCGCTGTTTGTTTCGGCCGCCCTGCCGGCCAAGGTCTATCCACCCTTGTTCAACCGTTACGAAGGCGGCCACGCTTTCGGCGCCCATATCGACAACGCCATTCGCCAGTTGCGCGGGACGAATTTCCGTATCCGCACGGACCTGTCGGCGACGGTTTTCCTGTGCGATCCGAACGACTATGACGGCGGTGAACTGGTGGTCGAGGACACCTATGGCGCCCACAGCGTCAAGCTACCTGCCGGCGACATGATCCTGTATCCGGCGTCGAGTCTGCATCACGTCACGCCGGTGACGCGCGGTGCGCGCACGGCATCCTTCTTCTGGATCCAGAGCCTGGTGCGCGATGACGCCGCGCGTACGACCCTATTTCAGATGGATACGGCCCTCCAGGCCTTGGGGTCGAAAACGGGCCAGGACGATCCGTCGATCGTCCAGTTGACCGGCATCTATCACAATCTGTTGCGCCGCTGGGCGGATAGTTGAAACAGATCAAATCCGCCCTTGTGCCGCATTACGCCCGCCTGTAATGTCGTTGTAATGGATTACAACGAGGCCGGAGACACGGCCCGTCTTGGGAAGGAAGTCACAATGAAACGCGCTTTAATGGCGGCAGCGGCCGTATGGGTTCTGACCGGTGTTGCCTATGCTGGCCAGGCCTGGGCCGAACCCAATCTAAAACTCAATGACAAGGGCTATTTCGAAACGCCCGGCCTCAATGTCACGGTCTTTGCCGACATCTATCCCGACGGTCACCAGACCGGCGTCACCGTCATCCAGCATGGCGTTCGCGTGGCGGCCAATGGCGATCTGCGCCTGGAGCCAAGCCCAGGCCAATGGTCGCCCATGCCGGCTGGCGACGGCCAGATGCAGGTAGACGCCGCGACCAACACCGTCAGCCAGGCCCTGCATTATCCCGACGCCTCGAAGAACCGTACCGGCTTCAATCCGATCGACTATCCCGACCTGAACTTCAGCTACCATGTTCGCGTCACGCCGCTGGAGGGCAATGCCTTCCAGGTCTCGGTCGACCTCGACAAGCCGTTGCCGGCCGAATGGGAAGGCAAGGTTGGCTTCAATTTCGAACTGTTTCCCGGCGACCTGTTCGGCAAGGCGTGGCTGATGGACCAGACCTCGGGCATCTTCCCGCGTCAGGCCGACGGTCCGATGCGCGACGATCATGGCGTTACGGTCGCCGCCGATCTCGGCCACGGCAAAAGCCTGACCATCGCGCCCGACAGCAACCTGCAACGCATGAAGATCGAAAGCCGGACAGGGCAACTGGAGCTGCTGGATGGCCGCGGCAACTTCAATAACGGCTGGTATATCGTTCGCGAAATCACCAGGCCCGGCGCAACGAAGGACGCCATCACCTGGGTCATTACGCCCAATGTCGATCCCGCTTGGCGCTACGCACCCGTAGTCCAGGTGTCTCAGGTCGGTTATCGTCCGGACCAGGCCAAGACCATCATCATTGAACAGGATGCGCGCGACAGCCAGGCCGATCCTCTGACCCTGTTCAGGCTGACCGACCAGGGTGCGCAACTGGTTGAGACCTATGCGCCCAAGGGTTGGGGTAAGTTCCTGCGCTACAACTACCTGACCGCCGACCTGAGCGCCGTGACCGAACCCGGCATGTACGAACTGCGCTATCGCGGCCAGACCAGCCACGTCTTCCGCATCGGCGACGACGTCTATGACCGCCATGTCTGGCAGCCGACCCTGGAATATTTCCTGCCGGTCCAGATGTGCCATATGCTGGTCAGGGAGAAATACCGCACTTGGCACGGCCTGGACCACAAGGACGATGTTCGAATGGCGCCGGTTAATCTCAACCATTTCGACGGCTATCTGCAGGGCGGTTCGACCCTGACGAAGTACCAGCCCGGCGACCGCGTGCCGGGGCTGGATCATGGCGGCTGGCACGACGCCGGCGACTACGACCTGCGTGTCGAATCGCAGATGGGCACAGTGTGGCTGCTGTCGAAAATGGTCGAGGAGTTCGGGCTCGACTACGACGCCACCTCGATCGATGAAACGACGCGCGTCGCCGAGATCCATCAGCCTGATGGCAAGAACGACGCGATCCAGCAGATCGAGCACGGCCTGCTGTCAGTGGTCGGCGGTTACAAATCCATGGGCCGGATCTATCGCGGCATTATCGAGCCGCATCTGGCGCAATATACCCTGCTGGGCGACATCTCGACCCAGACCGACAATCTCAACTACGACTCGAGCCTCAAACCCGGTGAACAGACCGGCACGACCTCAGGCATCGACGACGATCGCTACGTCTTCACGGAGGACAATCCCAATCGCGAACTGGATACGGCGGCGCAATTGCTGACCGCGTCGCGCGTTATCAAGGCAAGCAATCCGCAACTGTCGGCCGATTCCGAGGCCGCCGCGAAGGACCTGTATGTCAAGGCCTATGACCGCGCGACCTCCCTGCGGTCCAAGGTTTTCGTCCTGTCCGAACTGGCCCAGACGACGCACGACCCGGCGGTGATCAAGCGTCTGGTGGCGCTCAAGCCCGAGATCGTCGCCCATATCGACCAGACGGGCGCCGTCCTGGCCTCGGCCATGCCGCTGATCAAGGATAAGGGCTTCCAGCGCGATGTCGCGGCCGCTGTCAAAACCTATCAGGCAGGCCTGACCCAGAAAGCGACCGAGACACCTTATGGCGTGCCCTATGTGCCCTATATCTGGGGCGCCGGCTGGCAGATCCAGGAATTCGGCGTCGACCAGTACTTCTTCCGTAAGGCCTGGCCGCAGGCGACGCCCGATGCTTTGCAGATGGAAGCGCTCAACTTTGTGCTGGGCGTACACCCTGGCCAGAACACCGAATCCTTTGCCTCGGGCGTCGGCGCGGTGTCGGCGACGACGGCCTATGGCGCCAACCGCGCCGACTGGTCGTACATACCGGGCGGGGTGATTTCAGGTACGGCTTTGATCCGGCCCGACCTGCCCGAACTGAAGGTCTGGCCCTATTTCTGGCAGCAAACCGAATATGTCATGGGCGGCGGCGAGACCAACTATATGTTCCTTGTCCTCGCCGCCGGTGAGAAAGCCAACAAATAAGCTTGATTTCTAGCTGCGAAGCGGTGACGAGGAAGGATAACCTCCACGGAATCGTCATGCTTGCCCTTGTCAAAAGAGAACTGTTCCTGATCATTGCCGGCCTGACGGCCGTCCTTGCCCTGCCGCTTGAGCACATGATCCTCGAATCCGGGCAGGCGGCGTCGCTGGTTGCCGGCATTGGTCTGGTCGGGATCATCATCCTGGCGTCGCTGCGCGTCGCTCACCACGCCGAGGTCCTGGCCGAAAAGGTAGGTGAACCCTACGGCACTATGATCCTGACCCTGTCGGCCGTTCTGGTCGAGGTGGTGATCCTGGGCATCATGATGGGCCACGATCCGTCGCCGACCCTGGCGCGCGATACCATCTATTCGGCGGTCATGCTCGACATCAACGGCATACTGGGGATCGCGGCCATACTGGGCGGTCTGCGTCACGGCGCCCAGCCCTATAACGGCCAATCGAGCAACACCTATATCGTCATGATCATGACCGGTATGGGCGTGTCGATGCTGGTGCCGGAATTCATCGGCGAAGCCCACTGGCACGTCTATTCTGTCTTCTCGCTGTGCATCATGGTCTTTTTGTACGCCATGTTCCTGCGCCTGCAGACGACCAAGCACAGCTATTTCTTCAGCTACACCTATGCTGAAACCGGTGTGGAACACCACGTTCATGGCGGCAAGACCTGGCACTCCGCCGCCATACTGGTGGCGGGTCTGGTGATTATCGGCCTACTGGCCGAGGTCATGTCTCAGGCTTTGGACGTTGGTCTGGAAGGGGCAGGCGTACCGCCGGTCTTTTCGGCCCTGGTCGTGGCGACCATATCGGCCAGTCCGGAAATCCTCACCGCCCTGCGCTCGGCCATGGCCAACCGCATGCAACCGGTCGTCAATATCGCGCTGGGCGCATCCCTGTCGACAGTGGTGCTGACCGTGCCGGCCATGGAACTGCTGGCGCTCATTCACAACCAGCCGATCCAGATGGCCATGACGCCTTCCCAGACCGTGATGACCTTCCTGACCCTGATCGTCGCCGGCATCAACCTGCACGACGGCGAAACCAATGCCATCGAAGGCACGACGCATTTCGTGCTGTTCTGCGCCTTCCTGATGCTGTCGTTTATGGGGCTATAGGGGCCGGTGAAATAACCATCAGGTCGACGGTCGCAGCGCGGCCATTGACGATCTGCACCCGATAGACGCCAGGTTCCAATGCGAACCAGACGATCTTACGGATGCCGGAGCAGTCCGGACCGTGGCCAAAACTGGCTGCCGTCAACGCCTTGTCATCGCGGACGACTTCGATCCACACCGCCGAACCCGCCGCGAGGCCGTAGGTGCCGGCCGTCGGGATCTCCAACTGGAAGACGCCGCCGAAGCCTGCCGGATCGGGCGCCTTGTCGGGCGCCGGCTGGAAGGTAACCTCTGTGTGTAAACTGAGGGGCGCTGTGACGGCGCCGCTTAGCGGCAGGCTTGTCCCGATCAGGGGAGTTTTGTTGACCCAACCGGCCAACTCCGGCGACAGAACCGGGGCGACCGGGCATACCGGCGTGGCGTCTTCCGCTATTGCGTCGCCCGTCCATAAGGAGAGCAGACCGGCAAGGACGAGGGCAGGGCGGGAAATCGGCATGCATGGCGCCTTTTCGGTTCGCGTTTGATCCGACAGGCGAAGCATGTTGGCGTTATGCAGTCAATATGCATAACGCCTCGGGAATATGCGAAACCTTATCGGTCCGAAGGCAGCCAATCCTCGCGGCTGTGACGAATGCCGACAATCAAAATGCCGTCGCCGTCGATCCGGTACAGTATCAAATGCGCTTTGTAAGGGTGAACGCGAACCGGCGGATCGATTTCGCGCCGTTCGCGCGCGGCCCGTGGATTGGCTGCCAAAAATTCGAATCGTTCTTCGAGCGCAAGATAATAGGTTTCAGCCTGCTGAAGACCGAACAGGTACGCGCCTTCCCTGAAGACACGTATGAGATCGGCGTCAGCCGCTTCAGTTAGCCGAAAAGCCACGGTCAGGTCTTGGCCTCAGCCCGTACCTGCGCCTTGGCAGCTTCCAGAATGTCTTTCGTTGAGCGCGCACTGACGCCGCTGGCCAGGCTTCTGGTGACGACGTCCTGCATGGTGGCGATCTTTTCCGCCTTCTCCTGGTCGCGGCGGATCAGGTCGCGGACATAGTCGCTGGTATTGCTGTATTTGCCGGTTTCAGCCTGGGCTTCGGCCCACGCCTTCATCTGGTCGGGCAGGGATATGTTCATCGTGGCCATGGCGTGCTCCTGACCTCGCTAACATATCTGTTTTGGCAAAGTTTGTCAAAATGTCCGCGACCCGTCTGTCTTGACCGTGTCATAATTCCCTGCTCTGACAGGCGATCATCTCAAAAGGGTTTGTCATGCGCCGTTACGTCCTCTGCCTTGCCGCCCTGATCGCCGGTTTCGCCGTTACAGCCCAGTCCGAGCCCCGGTTGATTGCGCTGGTCAGCATACCGTCGGGTGCCTCCGACCTGTCGCAAGAGACCGCAGCTCCGTTGGAAAACGGCAATGCCGGCAACATGTACGGTGGCATCGGCTCGGGTCTGAGCTATCTCGGCCTGGACCGTTTCGTCGCCCTGCCGGACCGCGGTCCCAATGCCAAAACCTACAACGCCGCGGTCGACCACACGACCTCCTACATTCCGCGTTTCCAGACGATCGACATGGCACTGACGCCGTCTCCTCCGGGCGCATCCCTGCCGTTTACCGTCGAACCGAAACTGGTCGCCACAACCCTGCTGTCCAGCGCGACGCCGCTGGTTTATGGCAGCGGAACGCCGTACGCTCTGCCTGCCGGTGCGCCAGCGATCAACACCGGCAAGTCATGGTATTTCAGCGGCCGTTCGGACAATTTCGATCCCGCTAAACCGTCGAGTGATCCGGCCAATGGCCGGTTGGACCCGGAAGGCATTCGCGTCGCTCCGGACGGCACGGTGTATATTTCCGACGAATATGGCCCCGTCCTTTACCGATTCAACAGTCTGACCGGCGAGCGCCTGTGGGGCTATAACCTGCCGGCTAACCTGGCTGTCGCACACCCGGCGGCCACTGGCCCGGCGGAAGACGCCGGCAATACTTCCGGCCGTTCTGGCAACAAGGGCATGGAAGGCCTGGCCCTGACTCCGGACGGCAAGACATTAGTTGGCATCATGCAGGCGCCCTTGCGCCAGGACGGGCGTCCCGACAGTGTCGATGCAGGTGTCGTACGCATTGTCACTTTCGATATCGCGTCCGGCGCGACCCACGAATATGCCTACGCTCTCGATAATATCGGCAAGTCCGGCAATGTTAAGTACGGCGGCGTCAACGAAATCCTGGCCGTCAATAACCACGAATTCCTTGTCGATGAACGCGATGGCAAGGGTCTGGGCGATCCGGACAACCCGGAAGCCAAATTCAAGCGCGTCTATCGGATCGATCTCGCCGGCGCCGTCCCGGTCGATGACTTGGCCGGCGAAGCGGCTTTGCTGCCGAAAGCCGTTGCCAAGGTGCAGGTGCTCGATCTCGTGGATCTGGCGGGCCGTACAGGTATTACACCGACCCAGATTCCGGCCAAGATCGAAGGCATGACCTTCGGACCTGATATCGCGCTGGATGGCCAGACCGTGCATACCCTGTGGATTTCCGGCGACAACGACTTCACCGATGATCCGAACATGATCTTCGTGGTCGCGCTTTCCGACAGCGACCTGCCGGGCTATGTCGCCGCAAAGCCGAGCTATGACGGTACGCCGCCGCAGATCAATTGCGCTACGTGCAAGTAGATTAGCGGCGCCAATCTTGCTATCGTTTTGCTCAAAACCATAGTGAGGAAACCGTCATGTCGCTAAGCGGCACCCTGATCGCCATTCTTGCCGCAGGATCGGTCGGCGCGGGCACCATCCCGTCGACTGTGCAACCGACTGCGGGCCAGTCGCAAGTCTCGCAGAACACGCAGATGACCTTCGATCAGTTGCAAGCCTGCGTAACCGCGGGGCAGGCGGTCTGCGACTACGAGATGGGCCGGCGCTACTTTATGGGCCAGGGCCTGCCGCAGGACTACAAGCTGAGCTTCTACTGGTACCAAAAGGCGGCGCAGAAGGGCAATGTTTCCGGTATGCTGATGACGGCTTCGGCCTATGAAGGCGGCGCGGGCACGGCGAAAAACGATACCCTGGCCTTCCAGTGGTATTCAAAGGCGGCGGCCGCCGGCGACATGGTTTCGATGGACGCCATGGGCCGCTATTACGAGCGCGGTGGCCCTGTGACGGCAGACCGCGCGACGGCGCTCAACTGGTACACACAGGCAGCGAACAAGGGGCTGGGTTCGGCCATGGGCAATCTGGCCCGGATGTACGAAGCCGACGGAAAGATGGACCTGGCCCTGGACTGGGGCAAGAAGGCGGCGCGCGCCAACAGCGTCTGGGCGGCCTATACGGTCGGCGAGATCTATTATAACGGCCGCGGCGGTATCAAGGCCGACCCGGCCCAGGCTTTTCCGTGGTACGAAATGGCGGCCTACTGGAACCTGCCCCAGGCGCAGTATCAACTGGCTCGCATGTATTACAATGCCGAAGGCGTAAAGAACGACGACATCGAGGCCTATGTCTGGATGACCATCGCCGCCGAGCGCGGCGAGGTCAATGCTCAGGAGGACTTCGCCACCATCAAGGATCAAGTTACGCCGCAACAGATCGAGGCGGTCACGGCCAGGCGAAGGCAGCGTCTGCAGGAGATCGAGACCCGGTCCAAGGCGGCCGGGATCTATGTCTATCCGCTGAGCACCTCAACAGAAGCGGTCAAACCGCTGACCCAGTAGAGGTCCTTATCCGAACTGGAAGGCGCTGATCGCGACGCCCGTCGGCCCCAGGCTGTCCTCGTGATAGGTCATGCGAACAGCGTCGTTGCCCGATGCACCGGCCACCACCATCAGCGGGATCAGGTGCTCCTCGCGCGGATGGCATTCGCGGGCATTGGGCGCGCCGGCCCAGCCCTTGAGACGGTCGCGATCCCCGGCGACGACCTCCTGTAGCCAGGCGTCGAAGTCGTGCGACACGTGGCGAATATTGCCGCCGCTGTCGCGTTGCATCAGCCGACGCAGATTATGATAGCTCATGCCACTGCCCAGGATCAGTACCCCCTCGTCGCGCAAGGGCGCCAGGGCGCGGCCCAGGGCGAGGTGTTCGGACGCGTCCAGGCCTTGTTTCAGCGATAACTGGATGGTCGGGATGGTGGCGTCGGGCCACGACATCAGCAGGGGAATGTATACGCCGTGGTCGTAGTCGCGCTCCGCGTCCTCGGCGACCGTGATACCTGCGGCGTCGGCCAGCTGGCGCACCCGCTGGGCCAGGGCGAGCGAGCCGGGCGCCGGATAGCTGAGCTCATAGGTATGCGGAGGAAAGCCGTAATAGTCGAACAACATACCGGGCGCGGGCTTGGTCTGGACAGTGAATTCGGGCGCTTCCCAATGGGCGGAGATCACCAGAATGGCTTTCGGCCGTTCGCCGATATCGGCCGGCAGGCGTTTGAGATAGGCGCCCATTTCGTCCCACATGTCGGCCGGGCTCCACGCCATGAAGAAGCACGGCCCGCCGCCATGGGGTATATAGACGGTAGGCGTTTTGGTCGTTGTCATTTTCGTGAATCCGTTGAATTTTAAGGTGCCCCCTCAACCCTTCGCCAAGGCTTCGGGTCGCAGGCCGGCTCGACAAAGCGGTGGAGGACTGAAAAGAGGGCCTTGGGAAACTTAAAAACCAGTCCTCCACCGTAGCCCACAGGGCGTTACGGGGGAGGTGGCTCGCGAAGCGAGACGGAGGGGGCAAGTTTACTGATCGAGAGCCTAAGGATAAGCTTCCGCCTCGATCACCAGGTCGATATCGTCACCGACGAACGGTTCAAGATTGCTCAGACCGAACGCCTTGCGGCTAAGGTGGGTCGTGGCGGTAAAGCCGACGCCGGTCTTGAACAGGGCCGGATTGAACGCCTTCTTGTTGTAGGTGACGTCCAGCACGACGCTTTGGGTGGCGCCGTGAAGGGTCAGGTCACCGGTCACCTTGGCGTGTCTCGGGCCATCCGTTGCCGCCGCATCGGCAGGGCGCGTCGGGTCGGGTACCACCTCCACCGCCGTGCTCTTGAAGGTCGCGCTGGGATATTGGGTGACGTCGAAATACTTGTCGCTCTTCAGCAGGGTGTCGAATTCGGGCAGGGCCGTGGTCAGGGTGGCCATGTCGAGGCTGGACTCGACCGTGCTGTTTTCGGGATGGTCCCAGTCAAGGACAAGGGTGCCATTGGCGCCCATGATCTTGCCATTGGGGTGCGAGAGGCCGAAATGTTCGTAGGTGAACTGGGCGGAGCTGTGCTTCGCCTCGATCTTATAGGTCTCGGCCGACACCGGTAAAGCCAGCGCCGCCAACAGACCTGCCAATATGAACGCCTTCATCCCGGCCTCCTGCTTACTGGTTATTTCTTGGCTTCGGCTTCGATATACAGGTCGATCTGGTCGCTGACCATCGGCGCGAACTTGCCGACACCGAAGTCGCTGCGCAGGATCGAACCCGTCGCTGAAAAGCCGGACTTGCTCTTGTCATCGGCGCGCTTGTTCAGCTTGACGTGCAGGGTAACGGGCTTGGTCACGCCATGGATGGTGAGGTCACCCGTGACATCGGCCGTATCGGCGCCTGTGAGCGCCACGGTTGTGCTCTTGAAAGTGGCTGTCGGAAAGTTGGCCGCGTCGAAGAAATCGGGGCTCTTCAGGTGGTCATCGAGCTTGACGACGCCAGTGTTGACGCCGGCGATGGCGAACGTGACCTCGACCGAAGACGCAGCCGGGTTGGCGTCGTCCAGCGTGACCGTACCGACGGCGTTCATGAACTTGCCGTTCATATGCGAAAATCCGCCATGGAAATATTCGAACGATACGAAAGTATGGTTAGGGTCCAGCGTATAGGTGTCGGCGGCAAAAGCCGGCGCGGCCGCGAGACCAAGGACCAGTGCGGAGACGGCGAACAGGGAGCGGAAGACTTTCATGGGGGAATCTTTCTCGGGGTGAGTCGAAAACTACAAATGTAACAATAATGGTTACTGTTTTGGTTTGCAAGACCGCCCCGGCCGCTCACCGCAAATTTTCTCCATGCTGGCCGGAAATTGCGTCAGTCGTGTGGCGAGGTCAGCCCATTGCCCGTCGCTGCGGTTTATGATTGAGTGTGACAGGCTATCTGGAGGGGGACTTGTCATGAAATTCTGTAACCTTGCCGTCCTGGCTACGGTTTTGACTCTGGGCGCATTTGCGACCGGCACATATGCCGATGAAGCATCGCCGGCGGCCTTCAGCGATATCAAGATTGTCGATTGCCGTCAGCACGACGCAGTGCAGGAGCAGAAGGACCGCGATCTGGCGCTGGAGGCCTTCGGCCTTATGCAGGCGCATGACATGTCGACGCTCGATTCCATGACGCGCAAGCTCGAGGCGGCGCTGGACCGCGCGCCGGACGTCCCGTCCAGTTCGGAACGCTGTGGCGACAAGATCAATCTCTACACCGACGACATGGGGCAGATGTTCCTGATGACGGCCTTTGTCAGCCGTACGCCGGGTCTGGAGAAGGTATCGGTCGTCCAGTACGGCGCCTTGCCCTATGGCCAGCTCGGTTTCATCGTCGGCTGGATCCGCTTCGAGCACGAAAAGTTCGCCGCCGCGTATAAGGCCTATGCGCGCGGCCTGCGCAACGATCCCAACGACTTTACGCTGATTAATGAGATGGCGCTGACCCTGAGCCACCTGCGTCGCAATGACGAAGGTCTGGCCCTGGTCGATGATTTCCTGGCCGCACATGACACGCTCGACGACAAGGCAAAAGCGGCCCTGCAGCGCAAGCGCGGTTATATCCTGGTCGAACTGCAGCGGCTGGACGAGGCAAGGGCGGCCTATGAAGAATCGCTTCGGCTCGAGCCCGGCAATGCGGTGGCCATGGGCGAACTGGACTATATCGCGCAGCAAAAGCACTAAACGGAGCGCAGATTTTCCACTTAATCCATGCGAAGATGCCTCGCATTCATAGCTTCGCCTTCCTATATGCGCCGGGTCCGACAACGGATCATACAGGAGGGTTTCCATGCCAGATACAGCCGTAACCATCACCAAGATCGACATGTACCACGCGTCCGTGCCGATTGTTCTGCGTGCGCTTACCAATCTTAAATCCATTCTGGGCAAGGCCGAGGCCTGGGCCGCCGAAAAGAACGTCAAGGAAGCGACCGTGCTGAATGCCCGCCTGGCGCTCGACATGCTGCCCTTCGTTGCCCAGATTCGCATCGTCAGCGACAATGCCAAGGGCCTGGCTGCCCGCCTCGGCGGCGTCGAGAACCCCGCCTATGCCGACGAAGAAACGACCTTCGCCGAACTGCACGAACGCCTGCAAAAGACGATCGACTTCGTAAGCAGCGTGCCGCAATCCGGTTTCGAAGGCGCCGAAGGGCGTGAAATCGTGCTGAAATTTCCCAGCCGTACGATGGAATTTACCGGCCTTAGCTATCTGACCGGCTTTGCCATTCCGAACATCTTTTTCCACGTGACCACCGCCTACGCCATTCTGCGACATTCAGGCGTCCCCCTTGGCAAGTCGGACTTCCTGGGTGGATAGATATCCGAACGATGTATTGCCCCTGAGCCGCAGCTCGGGGGCAACGCACCGCCGCAGGCTTCACGGCGCGCGCAACGCCGATGGAGAACCCTGGTTGGCGGTTCTGCTCGGCGAACTGGTCGGAGCTATTTTGAGCCTAGCCTGGTAATGCGCTGTCAGTTCTCGCACGTGCTGACCGCGAAGGGTTTAAGTTCGCGCAGATAGTCTTCCAGACTGACCAGCCCGACACAGGCCCGGGCGCCGGGCGTCAGCACTTCACCCGCCGCCAGCCGGCGCGCCAGGACAATGGCCGGAACGCACGGAATGTTCGGGCCATCGCCCTTTTCCGCCACGACATGCCATGTCCGGGTTAGAGACTGTCCATCGTGTCCGACGCCGCGCAGGATCATATGCATGCCGCCGGTATCGCTGCCCAGCCAATCAAACCAACGGCTGATCTTGAGCAAGGGGGCGGCGAACGGCGTCAGATCGCTGAGCCATCCCCAGCGCACCAGCCATGACATCAGCCATAATCCCCACTGCATGAAACCCAACTCGACCCCTGCGCCGAAACGGATTGCGCTCAGGCCATAGGCCGGGCCCAGCAGGTCCAGATCAGGAATTTCGCAATTTGCCAGCCAGCGCCGGCCGAACACAGGATAGGTGTGTACCCGCATATCCTGCCAACCATAGGCGTCGACATTGCCGGGCCACGGACGCAGGGGCTTGCCGACATAGCTGAGGATGGCCTGCACCGTAGCCATGCCGCGCTCGGTTTTCTGGCCTGGCGTGATACCGAAATCAACGCTGTCGATGCGTGAAAACTGCGGCAGATAATGCTCGATCACCGCCGACGACAACCCCGGCACCGTACTGGCGCCGGTGATCAGCGCTACACCGGCCGCCTTTGCTTCGGCATCGAGCCCAACAAACTCACTTACAAAATCTCGGCCGTCGGCCAGGTCGATATAGGCGATGCCCGCCGCGATACAGGCCCGCGCTACGCTGTAATCCGCGCCTTGGAACGGCCCGCAGGTATGGATGACCGCGATGGGCTTCTCGCGCCTCAGCACGCCGACCAGATCATGGTGAATATCGATGGCGAGCCCACGCGCCCTGGGCAGGCTTGCGGCCAGGGCGTCGGCCTTGGCCGCGTCACGGCCGGCAAGGATCATGGCCACGCCGTGCCGCGCCAGTCCTGCGGCGATGCGCTTGCCGAAATTGCCGTAGCCTCCCAGGATCAGGACCTCCCGGCTCAGATCGTCACGGCTCAAGTCTGACCTCCGTCACCGTGAATTCCCCGGCATAACCGATCATCGGCCCGTCGTGCATAAAGTGGTTCAACTCGGTCTTCATGCGGAAACGGTCGTCGCCGGTCGACTGCTCGAAGGCTCCACCCTGGCCGGCAAATATATCGAGCCAGTCGGGCAGGGGGATGCTGATCCCGAAAACCCGCCAGCAAAAGCCGAGATGGCGCAGTATGACCTTGTCGCCTTCGTAATAGTAGCTCGCCTTCCAGCCGCCACCGAAGGCAAAATATTCGACCACGACATGCGGTTTTATGCACACCAATTCGGAGCGGAAGACATATTCCGCCTGGTCCGGCGGGAAGAAATGGCGCTCGAAAATGTAGGTCTTCGATTTCGGATCGCTGCGCGTATAGACAGTGCAGGGAACGCCATGGCCCTCGAACGGCACGAGCACGCGGGTGAGCCGCAGAAGCCATTTGAAGCGCCGCATCATGGGCGACAGGGTGATGTCAAGCTGGCCGTGGTGGGTGACGACGTCATGGCTGAACGGACGGTTGGCGTAATGCGCCTTCAATGCCGGGGGCAAGGCCTCCCACTGGTCACCGAACACGTCTGCGAAGATCGGGAGAGATGTCGGCTCAGTCATATCGGCTTCTTCCCGTTCAAAAACAGGGCGCAGCTCCGCACAGCCTTCAGGAAGGGATAGGCCAGGGCGACGGTGCGGCGGTTGCGAAACAGGGCAACATTCAGCCGGTTCAGCCAACCGTTTTCCGACCCCAGCAGGGCCAGCAGATACAGCGCGTCCTCACCATGGTACAACCGGTCCTGATAGCTGACGATAATACCCTGGTTCAGGTCGAAGCCCTGGGCGCGGATCTGCGCCATCAGGGGCGTATCGGTGATGTCGCGCGCATTGTGAATACGAAGTTGCCCGACGGCTTGTTTCAGTCGCACCATATGTGCCGACGCCGAGCAGAACGGACAATCACCGTCATAGACCAGTTCGATATAGTCCGCCTCCGCCATGACATCACGATAGCATGCACTGCGCTGTCGGCAATGCGGCATCTTGCCCGTCACGCGGCCAGTTTCTGCATCACATACAGGCTGCGCTTACCGCTCTGCTTGCCCCTGGTGCCGTAGGCCAGACGCAGCTCGTTGTCGGACCACACCTCCAGGACCGTTTCGTCGGGCAGGATAACGTGCAGCAGCAGGTCGGGAACGATATTGACCCGGTTGGGCAGCTTTCCGGCCTCTTCCAGTGCGGCGAACCGCCACGGCGCCGGATCGTCCAGTCCGCCGAGGCAACCGTAGAAACGCGTGTAATGGATTTTCAGCACCGTCGGTTCCGTATCTGAAAAGCCGTACTCGCCGCGTAACAGGCCGGTCTTCGATTTTTCCGGATGGATCGCGTCAATAAACGGGATGATGTTGTAGTACCAGCCGGCGCCATTGACCACTTGAATGACCTTGTCGACGGCGATGCGCGGATTCTTGCGGCCCTGGTCGGGCTTGTCCGATGGCGCCAGCACAGTCGCCCAGGTTCCGATCAACTGCGGCAGGCGTTGCTTCAACGGTTTTTGCGGCACCAGATGCAGAAGCTCCTGCACCAGGCCGTCCAGTTGCGCTCGCAACGCTGCCCGACCCGCCTTCGCCGCCGCCGTAGTTTGAGTGGCCGTGATTTGGCGCGCCAGCCGCAGGATATCGGCCTTGACGGTGGCGACATCGCGCGCCCCAGCCGGCGTCACCGCCATCATACCCAGACCGACAAGAACTTCACGCCGCAACATGAAGTGACTTTCGGCCAAAACATCCCCAGCCGCAAGCCCGACCGCCCTTGCAAATGGCCGTATTCACGCCAATTTCTGCAATAACTGAAGGAGCCCTCATGATTCATCTCTACACCTGGGGTACGCCCAATGGCCGCAAGCTGACCATCATGATGGAGGAACTGGGCGTTCCCTACGACCTTCATCCGGTCAATATCGGCAAGGACGAGCAATTCGATCCCGAATTCCTCAAGATTTCGCCCAACAACAAGATCCCGGCCATTGTCGACGATGCCGCCGAAGGCGGGCCTCTGCCCTTGTTCGAATCCGGCGCCATCATGATCTATCTCGCCGACAAATATAGCCGCTTCCTCGCTCCCTCAGGGCCTGCGCGCTATACCGCGATCCAGTGGCTGATGTGGCAGATGGGCGGCCTGGGGCCGATGTTCGGCCAACTGGGCTGGTTCGTGGTGTCGGACAAGGAACAGACTCCGACCGGTGTCGAGCGCTATGCCAAGGAATGCCGCCGTCTGCTGGGCGTCCTCGACAAGCGCCTCGGAGAAGCTCCCTATGTTGCCGGCGACGACTACACCATTGCCGATATGGCGATCTGGCCGTGGATTTCGCAGTATCGGGTGCGCGTCAAGGACCATATCGAGCCCATGGTGCAGGATCATCCCAATGTCCTGGCCTGGCTGGATCGAGTCGGCGCCCGCGAAGGCGTACAACGCGGCTTCAAGCTTCCCTAATTCAGGTGCTCAACGCCCTTTGCCGTTTCCCAGGCGGCGAGATCCCTGACTTGTTTTGCGCTCATGACCTTCAGCGTCACCGGTTTCAGACGGCCTGAGTCGGCAGGATTGTCAGCGGTAATCTTCCAGCCGGTGCCATTGTTCCACGTCATGGTGGCGCCGAAGACTGCCTTGCCTTCGTCGTCATCGGCGCAGCTTAACTTCAGCACGCCTGCCGACACCCAGGCCTTCGGTTCGCAGGGCGAGAAGGACTGATAAGTCGCCCGGGGATAGGGCCATTCGATGACTTGCAGGAAACCGTCACCGAGCATCGACGCGGTCTCGCCGGATGCCACGAAGCGGCCATCGGCGGAAGGCAGCAGCTTGCCGCTGCTCCATTCCAGGCGGCCCTGGCGGTCGATCACGATGGTCTGCAGGCCTTCACCGTGTTCGCGCGACACAACGGCAAAGGGCTGGATCACACCGTGGTCCTCCAGGCCGATAAGGCCGGCAAAGCGCCACAGGCTGCACGTTTCCCAGCCTTCGCAATCCGTTGCCGGCGAACTGGTCAGTCGCACGACATCGTGGCCGTCATAGGAGATAACGAGCTTGCCACCTTCACGTCGCGCATAGCCTGCATAGGCCCCCAGCGCAGGAGCTTCGTCGGCATATAGCCTCATCTCGATCCTGGGAGCGGCGGGTACGGCTGTCGCGACCGGTGGCGTCACCTTCAAAGGCGGCACTGGCTTGGCCGTACAGGCGGCCAGTACGGCCAGTCCGCCCAACGCCAGCAACCGAAACAATCCCTTATCGCGCATCTTGCTCCCCTTCGATACTCTAAGGAGAGTATGCCTTTCGCCGCATTGCGTCAAACGTTAGGGGCGCCAGTTAATGCCCTCGCCCGTTCGCCCCGCCAGGACGGCGGGTTTTTGTCGTTCCGCGACGCTGTCCATAGCGGCTTCCTGATCGGCCGCGGTGGTGGAGCTGAGTGTCAGCAACGACAGTATGGATCCTGGCACTGGATCGGTATTGTTGTCATCGCTCGGTTCGATCTCGGCGGTTTCGACCAGCCGCCAGTTGCCGTCCTTCATTCGCGTCACAGTCGCCACCGTATAGGCCTCGCTGTCAAGGTGCGAACAGATGGCGCGGAACTGCACCGGTGACAACCAGTTCAGGACTTCACAGCCGGCCGTGAATACGTAACGCCTGTGAGGGTAAGGCGTGGTCCAGTCGCTGATCCACAGGAAGTCGTCGTCCGAGGCCGTCCCCAGCGAGCCATCTGCGACAAAGCGCCCGTCCGGCGAGGTCATCGGGGAGGGACCAAACCAGGTCAGTCCGTGGCCGGGCTCGACAAAAGCGATATTAGATATGACATAGCCGTGCGTCCGCTCGATCGCGGCATAGGCGGTTCGCCCAGGTGTCCCGGGCGCGGCCAACTCGACCGGCCCCTTGAATGCCCAGACCAGACAGACCTTGGTTTCAACACAGCCGTCTACATGGTCCTGAAACGTGACGATCGGGTGGCCCGCGGCAGATACGGTGAGCAGGTCACCGTCACGCACCGCCAGGGCGCCCTGCGCTGCCAGCAAAGGCGCTTCTTCTTTGCGGTAAAATGCCTGATTCTTTAATAGAAACGCGAGATCGGCCGCCGTCTTGCTGGCCTGTTCAGCGTCGACTGACTGCGCATCAGTGGAGTCGCCGCCCTGTGGCGGCGTGCAGGCGGCCAGCATAATGGCTGCCATGGTCAGACACAGTTTGCGCATCAAAATCCCCCCATTTTCGTCAGATCCTATCACGCTTTCGGGCGCTTGCCATCCTTGTCCTTGCGTCGGACATACAGCACCTTGTGGACCCGGGCGACCAGGACGCCATCGCTGCCGACAATATCGACATCATATTCCGGTTCGACCTTTGAGCCGGAATCGGCCAAGCCCCTTACCCGGGCGATCTCCTCCGGCGGGATATGGAAATGCGCCCTGACGTGCGACCGGCCGGGTTTCAGGAACTGGATCGACGCCGCCTTGTCCCAGACGACGTAATCGCGCCCGAGATTGGTCATCAGTATGGCCATGAAGAACGGATCGCACATCATATACAGCGATCCGCCGAACTGCGTGCCGACGACGTTTCGGTTCCACCAGCGCAGTTTCATCTCGACGGTGATCTGCGTCACGTCGGCATTGGTCTCGACCACCTTGATCCCGGCCCCGATCATCGGCGGATACCAGTTGATCATTCTGAACAGCTTGGCGTTGGCCATGGAACCTCCTGAAGTTGTCGTTATTTTTATACTGAAATGCACAAAATTCAAGATGTAACCCGCGATTGGTTTCGGGCGTATTCATGTTAAGTAACGATCTATGGAGTTTGGGCGGCCCGCCGCCCGAAGCTTTAGCGAAGGGCGGAGGCATTATGGCAGACCACTCAGACAATGACCCTGGTGACAAGCGCTCCATCCATCCATGGTGGCTGCGCGCCATACATTGGTGCAATGCCGTGGCCATTGTCCTGCTGATCATGAGTGGCTGGCGGATCTACAACGCCACCAACTTCCTGCATTTTACCTCCCCGAACTGTCACGGCGGCATCGCGCGCGGTTTTCCGCACTGCGTCACCCTCGGCGGCTGGCTGGGCGGCGCGCTGCAGTGGCATTTCGCCGCCATGTGGCTGCTGTTCGGCACGGCCTTCTTCTATCTCGTCATGGTGATCGTCACCAAGCGCTTCGGCCGCCAGTTCACGCCGGTGTCGATACCGGGCATCTTCCGCGACCTGGTGGCGACCTTTACCGGCAAGCTCAGCCACGCCGATATCCGCCATTACAACTACGTCCAGAAGGCGGCCTATCTGTTCGCCATGCTCGACATCATCGTCCTGATCTGTTCAGGGCTTGTCCTGTTCAAAAGCGTTCAGTTTCCGATCCTGCGTACGCTTCTGGGCGGTTACGAAGGCGCGCGCCTGGTTCACTTTATCGCCATGTCGCTGATGGTTGGTTTTATCCTGGTTCACGTGGTCATGGCGCTTCTGGTGCCCAAGACCATCAAGGCCATGCTGTGGGGACGCTGACATGAATGATCGCAACATCCCGGACGACATCAAGAAGGACAAGGACGCCATTCTGAAGGAGGCCAACGGCCTGCTGAAGGATCCGTCGAAGCGCCGCCTGTTCGGTAATCTGCTGACCTTGGGCGGGCTGTCGATCGCTACCGGCGTGCTGATCCACGACCACGGCTCGATCAAAAAGATCCTCAACCGGATTTCGCGCTTCAATGACGGTGCTCAGTGGCTATTGTTCGATCCGAACGACAAGGCCCCGGTCTACAGCCGGTCGATGATCACCGATCCATTTCCGTTCAACGCCTTCTACGGCCGCGACCAGGCGCCGGTCGTCGCGGCGGAGGGCTATAGATTGCAGCTGTCGGGCAAGATCGCCGACAAGCGCGAGTGGGACTTGCCGGCGCTGTATGCCTTGCCGCAGATATCCATGGTCACCCGCCATATCTGCGTCGAGGGCTGGAGCGCCATAGGTGAATGGGGCGGGGTGGTCTTTTCCGAGTTCCTGAAGCGGGTAGGCGCCGACACGACGTGCAAATATATCGGCTTCAAATGCGCCGATGGTTATTACACTTCGATCGACATGCCGACGGCCCTGCACAGCCAGACCCTGCTGGCCTTTACCTTCCGCGACAAGACTCTGCCCGTCTATTACGGCTTCCCGATGAAGCTGCGCATGCCGACCAAGCTGGGCTACAAAAACCCGAAGCACATCATGGAAATCTTTGTCACCAATGACTATCCGGGCGGCTACTGGGAAGACAAGGGCTATAACTGGTTCGGGGGGAGTTAAAGGTTTTTTGGAACCGCGAATGAACGCGAATGAACGCGAATAGGTTTGCGAGCTTTGCTCGCTACAGTTCAATAGGTTCTCGAAAACGTCCAGCTAACCTAAAATTCGCGTTTATTCGCGTTCATTCGCGGTTCCAAGCTTTCCTACGCCATCAAATCCACAAACCCCGCTTCCAGCACGCGCGCCGCATCTTCGGGTGCGATGCTTAGCAACAGCCCCCGCTGGCCGGCATTGATATAGACCGTGTCGAACAGTTGCGCCGTCTCATCGATCGCCGTCGGCGCCAATTTACGTTGGCCGAAAGGTGAAATCCCCCCGACCTTGAACCCGGTCAGCCGCTCAGCGTCGGGCACCTTCATCATATGCGCCGCCTTGGCGCCAAAATGCGCGGCCAGCTTCTTCATGCTGACCTCAAGCGGCGAGGGCACAACGACGCACACGGCCTTGCCATCGGCCTCGGCCATCAAGGTCTTGAAGGTCTGGTCGGGATCGATACCCAGGGCCTCGGCTGCCTGCAAGCCGACGCGCGGTGCATCCGGATCATAGTCATAGGGGTGCAGATCGAACGCAATGCCGAGCTTGCTCAAAAACAGGGTGGCGGGTGTGGTTTTGGACATGCTCCCGTGATAATTCGGCGCAACCCAACTGACAAGGTGCGTGATGTCCTCCATTACCCTGATTGGCCCCGGCGCGGTCGGCCTGACCGTCGCGGCGGCCCTGATCGACAACGGCCATGAGGTGGCCTTCGTGTCGCGCCAGCCCTTTGCCACCCTGATCGTCGACGACCGCGACGGCCTGTTCCGCCTTCATCCGGCACAACTGTCCAATCCGCCGGCGGTGACCGATTGGGTCCTGATATGCACCAAGGCGCATCAGACCGCCTCCGCCGCCGAAGCCATCCGTCAGGCTACCGGTCCGGAAACATGCATTGCCGTCCTGCAGAACGGCGTTGAACACGCTGACCGCCTTGCCCCCTTTGTCACAGATACAACGCCGGTCGTGCCGGTGGTGGTCGACATACCGGGCGTCAAAATCGCGTCGGGCCATGTCGCGTGGCGCGGCAGGGCCACGCTTGCCGTCCAGGACAACGAACCCGGCCGGGCCTTTACTGCGTTGTTCGAGAGCAGTTTCATCATGGCCTCGACCACGCCCGACCTGACGACAAAGATGTGGCGCAAGCTGTGCGTCAATGCCCCGGCGGGCGCAGTCCTGGCCTTGACACGCCAGCCCATGGGCGTTTTCCATCGCGCGGGTGTTGCGGATATTGCCCGTGCGCTTTTGGCCGAATGTATAGCCGTCGGCCGTGCCGAAGGGGCGCAACTGCCCGACAGCGTGCTCGATGAACAGATGGCGGGTTACATGTCGGCATCGCCAAGCGACAGCAATTCGATGCTGGAGGATGTCCGCGCCGGACGCGAAAGTGAGTGGGATGCGCGCAACGCGGTGCTCGTGCGCAAGGGGCTGAAACACGGCATACCGACCCCGGTCAGCGCCGCCCTGGTGCCGTTATTGGCGGCGCTCGTGGGTTGAACGGAATGCCCGCCGGTTTCATGAAACAATGTTAAGTTGCCAGGCTCCGGCGCACTTCGTATCACCTGTGACAATTCAGAATAGCAGGGGCCTCAGGTGACGGATAACGAGATCGCAACGAGCGGTAAAAAGCCAGCGATATTCATCGGTTCCCAGGGCCTGCGCGCCGGCTGGGGCGTCGCCCTGTTTGCGATCCTGTGCGTGGCGCTTGTCGTCGCGCTCAATATCGGGTTGCACGCCGTGCACTTCCACGCACCGAAGAGCGATCCCAATATACTCGACCCCATCAGCACCCTGTTTCAGGAAGGGATCCTTGCCGGCGTCCTGGTCATCGCCACCTTCGTCATGCTGGTGATTGAGCGGCGAAAAGCCTCCGCGGTGGGCTTCGGGCTGAAGAACGCCCTGCCGCGCTTTCTGCAAGGCGTCTTTTTCGGCCTCCTGGCGCTTTCGGCGCTGATCGGCCTGTTGTGGCTGTGCAAGGCGATCACTTTCGAGCGCAACCCTTTGGGTAATCCCGCCATGACGATGTACGGTCTGCAATGGGCAGGGGCTTTCGTGCTGGTGGGGATCGCCGAAGAACTGGCCTTTCGCGGTTACCTGCAGCAGACCCTGGCGCGCGGCCTCAACTTCCGCTGGGCCACCCTGATCCTCGGCGTCCTGTTTGCCGCGGCCCATTCGGGCAATCCGGGTGAGACACCTATCAGCCTGGCCATGGGTTTCGGATTTGCGCTGCTGCTGTCGCTGAGCGTCTGGAAGACGGGCGCCGTCTGGTGGGCCGTCGGTTTCCATGCCGCTTGGGACTGGGCGCAATCCTTCCTTTATGGTGTGGCCGACAGCGGCCATCCTTCGGTCGGGACCTTTTTTGTAGCCCATACGTCCGGCCCGGCCTGGCTGGGCGGTGGCGTCACCGGTCCGGAAGGCAGCCTGCTGGCCTTTCCGGTCATGCTGGCCGTCGTGGTGGTGATCTGGTTTACGATCAAAAAGCCGGATCAAGCCCTGGGCGTAAAATTCTAGCCTGCCTTCAAATCCGCCAGTAACCCGTCGACATCATCTTCGGTCGTCGCAAAGCTGGTGACCAGGCGATAGGCGTTGGCGCCTTCATTGGGCCACAGATAGAAGAAGTGCCCGCGCGCCAGCACGGCTTTGGCTTTTTCCGCCGGCAATCTGACGAACAGCTCATTGGCTTCGACGGGATGGATAATGCCGACCTCCATCGTCCGCAGGCCGGCTTCCAGTCGCAGCGCCATGGCATTGGCATGTCTCGCCAGGTCCAGCCACAGGCCATCTTCCAGCAAGGCCACCAACTGCGCCGAGACATAGCGCGCCTTTGACGGCAACTGCCCGCCGCGCTTGTGGACATAGGCGAAGTTCGCCGCCAATTGCGGATTGAAGATCACCGCCGCCTCGGCCAGCATGGCGCCGTTCTTGGTGCCGCCGAATGACAGGATGTCGACGCCCGCCACGACCTCGGCAGGTCGGCAGGCGAGGGCCGCTACCGCATTGGCAAACCGCGCCCCGTCCATATGGACATAAAGTCCGTTCGCCCGGGCGAAGGCCGTCAGGGCGCGGAGTTCCTCCAGGCTGTAGACCGTGCCCAGTTCGGTGCTCTGGGTCAGGCTGAGGACGCGCGGCCGCGAGGTATGCGGCGCGTGGTCGAGTGTCCGCGCGACCAGGTCACCGATGGCTTCGACCGTCAACTTGGCGCCGTCACCGCCCAGGCCGACCAGCTTGCCGCCGGTAAAGAACTCCGGCAGGCCGCATTCGTCGTTGTGGATATGGGATTGGCGATGGCACAGCACAGATTCATACGGCCGGATCATCTGCGCCAGGGCCAGGCCATTGCACGCCGAACCGTTGAACACCGGAAACACCGTTACATCCGGTGCCTCGAAGACCTCGGCCATCCTTTGGCGCAGGGTCTGAGTTACGGGGTCGTTGCCGTAGGCCGGCACATTGCCGCTATTGACCTTGCTCAGGGACGCGAGAACGTTCGGATGGACAGGAGCGGTATTATCACTGGCGAAATTGGCCATGCGCGTGAACGACTTTCTCTGGCGAAGGTTTCATAAAAAGGACCTTGGTAACGGTGCCGCCAAGGCCAGTGCAAGCCTTAATATGACTCCGGCAATACGATTTTCAGAACAATAATCGCTTCGCTTGTGCCGCTTAACCGAGTTTTAGACCTGTTGTGATATTCAGCAGGTATGAAATCCGTTTTCCCAAGCCTGGCAACGCTTGCCGCCATATTCGCCATAGCGTCCGCAGCCGGGGCGGCCGACGTGACCGTGACCGTCAGTGACGCCGCGGGCAAGCCGGTCAGCAGCGCCGTGATCACGTTTACGCCCGAAGCCGGAGCGGCGATTCCCGCAGGACTAAAGGGAGGCGCCTACGTCATGGCGCAAAAGGGCGTGCAGTTCCAGCCCTTCGTCCTGGCCGTGCCGGTCGGCGCGACGGTCGCTTTTCCCAACCAGGATCGCGTCAACCACCACGTCTATTCCTTCTCGCCGACCCAGCCCTTCCAACTGCCGCTCTACGGCACGGGCCAGACGCGTTCGGTCACCTTCACCAAGGTCGGTACGGAGGCTTTGGGCTGCAATATCCACGACTCGATGTCGGCCTATATCCGAATCGTCTCGACCCCTTACTTCGCCACGACCGGCGCCACCGGCAAGGTCGTGCTCAAAGGCGTGCCGGAAGGGGCGGGCAGTCTCAAGGTCTGGCAACCCTTGATGGAGGCCCCCGATCACGAAACCGGCCGCAGCTTCGCGGTCGGCAAGACGAACGCAACCCAGGCCTTCTCGGTCAAGGTGCGTCAGATGATGACCATGTCCGGTTCCTACTAGCCAGTTCATACTAGACAGAGTCGATAGGACTAAAAACAGAAGATGATATTCAAGCGTCTCAGCACCAAACTGACGGTCATGTTCGGCGGCCTGTTTTCCCTGGCCCTGCTCGTGATCTCCCTTGCCTGCTACATGGCAGTGGTGTCCTACGCGCGAGATTCCGTCCAGAACGAGTTGCAGGCCTCGGCAAGCGTGTTCAAGCGCATCTGGACATTGAAATCCGACGCCCTGCAGACCAATGCCATGCTGCTCTCACGCGATTTTGGTTTCAAGCAGGCCCTGGCGACCCGGGACATGGCGACGGTCGAATCGGCCTTTTCCAACCTGCAGGGGCGCCTGAAGACGGAGACCGGCCTGATTATCGGCCCTGACGGCAAGCCCCTGGTCGGCGATACCACGGAGTTGGGACAGAACCTGGCCCATGCCCTGGCGTCGCGTGACGAATACGAATCGCAGATCGGCGTCATCGCCGTGGACAGCCACCCGTACCAGGCGGTGGCAGCGCCCGTCATGGCGCCCGATCGCCTGGGCTGGGTTGTCTTTGCTTCGCGACTCGACGAAGAGGAAATGGCCAATCTGCAGGGACTGTCCTCGATCCCGATCAAGGCCAGCATCCTGACCCAGACGCGCGGCGGCCTGTGGCAGGGCCCCCAGGACCAGACCCGCGACTACAAGCCGTCGTCTTTAAGTTTCTTCATCGACCAGAGCCTGCTGACCAAGTCGGTCAGCATGGTGGCCAGCAACCATGGCACGGTCATCGCGGTGGCCACGCCCTTGCCTAATCTGGAAGGCGATCAGCGCAGCGTACTTTTGCTCAGCTACCCGCTCAGCTCTGCGCTCAAGGCCTATCAGCCGCTGCTCACCGTCTTGTTCACCATCGGCGCCGCCGGCTTTATGCTGGTCATCATGGCCAGCCTGTATCTGGCGCGCTCCCTGACGCGGCCGATCCAGGCGCTCAAGGAAGCGGCCGCTGCCTTGCGCGACGGCCGCTCGGGCCAGGTGAAGATCTCGACCAATGACGAGATGGCCGACCTTGCCCATGCCTTTAACGACATGGCGATATCGATCGAAGATCGCGAGCGCGACATCATGCGTCTGGCCAAGACCGATCTCGCGACCAACATGCCCAACCGGTCGGCCTTCGAAGACCACATTGCCGACCTGCGCGAACAGCCGGACTCCGGGCCGGAATCCGGTGTCGTCATCGTCGCCATCGGCATCGAACGTTACGCCCATATCCGCGCTGTCTGGGGCGGCAACTATGCCCACACGCTGGTCTCCAGGCTGCAGGGCATTCTGGCCCGATTGTTCGAGCGAGCCTTTATCGCCCGTCTATCGGCCGACACCCTGGGCCTGTGCCTGTCGCCGTGCGAAGCCGATCAGGCTCTGCCGCTGGCCAAGGCCATTGCGTCGCGCCTGGTCAAGCGCATCCGTGTCACCGATGATCAAAGCCTGGACGTTAATGTTTCGCAGGGCATCTTTCATGTTGGTCATATACGCCCGACAGCCGATGAAATGATCGAACGCGCCCTGATCGCACTGGACCAGTCGCGCGCCGCCAAGACAGGCATTACCCTGTTCGACCCGCGGGTCTATTCCGAACTGGCCGATACGCTGCTGCTTACCGACCAGCTCTTCGCCGCCCTGCAGGCCGGCGTCCTGGAGGTCTATTATCAGCCGAAGTTCAGCTATCGCGACGGCCGCATCACGGCGGCTGAGGCCCTGGTGCGCTGGAACCATCCGGAACGCGGATTTGTCTCGCCCCAGCGCTTCGTCGCGATCGCCGAAGAAACCGGCGCCATCCGCGACCTGACCCAGCATGTCCTGACCATCGTCCTGGCCGACCAGGCACGCCTGCAGGCCGCAGGTTTCGATATCGATATGAGCATCAACTATTCCGGCCGCCTGCTGTCGGATGAGGCCTTCAACGCCAAGACGGTCGCGCTGTGCGATGGCGCCGTCGGCCAGATATGCCTGGAAATTACCGAAACCGCGGTCATCGAAGACCCGAAGATCGGCCTGGCCGCCATCAATACCTTTGTCGACCACGGCGTCGAAATCTCGATCGATGATTTCGGCACCGGCCTGTCGTCCCTGTCTTATCTCAAGCAGATCCCGGCCCACGAACTGAAGATCGACCGCGCCTTTATCATGGAGATAGAGCAGGGTCAGCGCGACGCCCTGCTGGTGCGCTCAACCATCGACCTGGCCCACGGCCTGGGTATGAAGGTTACGGCCGAAGGCGTCGAGACCGCCACCTCCTTCACCCTGCTGCAAGCCATGGGCTGCGATATCGCCCAGGGCTACGGTATCGCCAAGCCCATGCCGTTTGAAGCGCTCATTCCCTTCCTTACCGATTTCCGCGACGTGGCCGACGCCCGTGCGCGCATGCCCGAATTCAGGCCTCGCAAAGTTCGCTCATGACCCAGATCAGAACGCCTATCTCTTCCGCCTGCGCCGCCGTCTTAACCATGGCGGCCATGCCGTGTCTGCTGCCGGCTTCAGCCCATGCCGAAACCCAGCTGTTCAGCGCCGAGACCATAAAGGCCTGGGCCGACGTCCGCCTGACCAGCGGGGAGGGCGAGCGCAGTTGGACTCGTGGCGGCTTTGGCAAGACGCGCTACGGCGACGGCGATGCCGGCGCCCATCTGGCCCAGGCCGCCCTGCTGTGGCAGCCGCGCCTTCTCGACACTGTCACCGCCTACGTCCTGGTCCAGAGTGTGCCAGACTCTTATACGCCTTCGGGCAAGCACAATCCGTTGGGTGTCGAGGAAGCCTACATTAAATGGAAGCCGGTGCCGACGGGCGCCGTGCGCTACAGCCTGCGCGCCGGCCAGATGTTCCCACCGGTCTCGCAGGAGCATGATGGCGTCGGATGGACGTCCTCGCGTACCCTGACGCCCTCGGCCATCAACAGTTGGATCGGCGAAGAAGTCCTGGTCGACGGCGTCGAAGGCACGGTAACCGTTGCGGCTGGTGATTCGAAGTTCGGCGCGACGGCCGGTGTGTTCAGCCGTGACGACACGGCCGGGACGATTCTCGCCTGGCGCGGCTGGGCGCTGCACGACATCTCCTCGGCTGATTCGACCGGACTGGCCCTGCCGGACGGCGACGATCAGGGCTGGTACCAGTTATTCGACGACGATCAGGCGGCCTATTCGCGGCCGGTGGTCGAGATCGATCACCGCCTTGGCTACTATGTCCGTCTCGATTGGCGCCCGCCGGCGCCGTTCGCCGTCAATCTCGAATTTTATGACAATCAGGGTGATCCTGAGGTTGACCGCAACGGCCAGTGGGGCTGGGCGACGCGCTTCTATAACCTGGGTATCCAGTACCAGCCCGCCGCCAACTGGGAGGTCCTTGGCCAATACATGATGGGCCAGACGGCCATGGGTTGGAAAGGTCGCGACGGCAAATGGGCGGTCGACGTCAATTTTGATTCGGCCTATCTGCTGGTTTCACGCAAGCTGGGCGTCGAACGCCTGACCGGGCGAATCGACTACTTCGCCGCCCGCGACAATTCGCGGCGCGCTGTGGACGACAATACCGACCGGGGCTACGCCGCCACACTGGCCTGGTTGCATCCGCTTAATGATCACCTGGATGTGGCGTGCGAAGTCATGCAGGTCCGCAGCTACCGGCCGGCCAGGGCGTCGCACGGCCTTGACCCCAGGCAGACCCAGAACCAGGCCCAGATCGCCTTGAAATTGCACCTGTAATTCCAAGCTGCGATCATTGCAGCTTGGCAAGGGCGCCAGAAAACGCTTATTGGCCGCCGCGCATTTGCGCGAGCCATGCGGCGTTTGAGCTCAAACAATGTATGTTGCGTCGCAGTAAAATGTCGCCTTTCGGGCGAAAACGCAGCAACGCGCAGGCGATACGCGCGCAATCGGGACTGAATGGCTGCTCTGTTATAAAACCATAAAAAAGGCCCCGTGTCGGGGCTGTTTTTCATGGAGAAAATGGCGGAGAGGGTGGGATTCGAACCCACGATAGAGTTGCCCCTATGCCGCATTTCGAGTGCGGTGCTTTCGACCACTCAGCCACCTCTCCGTCAGGGGTGAATTATCAAAACGCCTTTATATACAATTATATATTGGAGGCATTTTGGCCAATTCCAGGGCGTTTGCGCGCCCAGGGGTCGATCAGAGCGGGTGTCTCTACTCAAGGCCCGCATATTTCGCAAGCTTTTTTGCGTGCCTTATGATATTTTTATATGCCCCCCATGTGGGCCTATAGATTTTTTACGGTAAAGTTCACGCATTATATCGCTCTGTACGATCGCGTCCCCACAAGCGTGTCTTTCTGGTGTCAGTTCTCGCCAAAGCGGATAGAAAAGTGCAGTTTTTTAACCAAAGTCGCATTTGGGTGCTATGCAAAACGACTTCGGAAAGTTATGAAGTCGTGTACTAAAAGTTTCAGTCGAGATGATCGGCTGTTCGTTCGAAGGCCAAGAGAGGGCACAACTATGAAACTCAATTTGCTGGCGGGCGTTGCTCTCGCCGCGATGGCAGTGGGGGCAACCGGTGCCTCTGCTGAACAATATCCGGGTTGGTACGGAGCCGTTGATCTCGGTTCTAACACCCTGGGCGATTACAAGGCCGTTTCGACGGGTCATATGGCCGACGGTGGCGCCTATATGTATGACGTCGGAACGGACAACGATTGGGCTGGGTTCGCCCGTCTCGGTTACCGTTATAACCCCAACTGGCGCGTTGAATTCGAAGGTGGCTACCGCCCCGGCGACATCACCTCGGCCATCGCTCCGTTCGGTCGTGACTATCCGACCATCCCGGGTACGACGACTGTTGACACCGCGCTCTGCACCGTCGGCGTCATCCGCACCGCGAATGATCCTTGCGGCTCGCCGAAGGGCTCGCTCGATCAGACGACCTTCATGGTCAATCTGTATTACGACATCCTGCCGGAATCCTCGGTCCATCCGTTCGTCGGCGTCGGCGTCGGTCTTGACCACGTCAAGACGAAGCTGATCGGCCAACTGTCGACCAGCCCGTCCAAGGGCGTTGCTGATCTCAGCATGGCTGGCGACGACACGGTTCCGGCCGCTCAGTTCCTGGCTGGTATCGCCTGGGCTCTGTCCGACCGCCTCAGCCTCGACGTCACCTACCGCTATCTGGCGGCTGGCAAGGCTAGCTTCGACGGCATGGTTTCGCCGCTCGCAGCCTACGACATGGAACCTGGTCATGCCGATACGGGCGCTGGCTGGGAACAGCCGGGCGAATTCTCGGGTAAGCTGAGCGATCAGACCCTGTCGGTCGGTCTGCGTTGGGCCTTCGGCTCGCCGCCGGCCCCGGTTGTTGAAGAGCCGGTTCAGGCGCCTCCTCCGCCGCCTCCTCCCCCGCCTCCTCCTCCTCCTCCGCCGCCTGTTAACCCGGCGCCGACCTATGGCGACCGCGAATTCATCGTCTACTTTGAATTCGACAAGTCCGCTCTCACATCGGATGCGCAGTCGGTGGTCCAGGCCGCGGCTGATTATGCCAAGGCCGGTGGCGCTGCTCGCGTCGTGGTCGTCGGTCACGCCGACACCTCCGGTTCGGCCGCTTACAACATCCGCCTGTCGGAACGCCGCGCCAAGACTGTTGCTGATGCCCTGGTTGGCCTCGGTGTTGACGGTTCGAAGCTGGCCGTTGACTGGAAGGGTGAATCCCAACCGGCAGTCGCCACCGGCGACGGCGTGAAGGAACCCCTGAACCGTCGTTCGACGATCGACATCACGTTCTAAGCGTTCAGAACGCGATTACATCGCAAGCGAAAATCGGAAACCCGGCCTGTGCAAACAGGCCGGGTTTTTGTTGCGCCTGAGGCTGCAAAATTGCAGAAATGCAGGATGACAAGAGGAGAGCCATCGACGTCTGGGCCGTATCCCTGCCCGTAGTTGACGTTGCGAAAACCTCACGGTGCAGCGCAGCATTATGGCAGTCTTGCCACAAAATAATCACGATGTTGCAAAGGTCTGAAATATCCGCCGTCGCAATGTGATAACGATTGTTACATGCGCATATCTAGGCGGTCTTTAGCTTTGAGGCCATAAATGTGGTGGCTATGGCTGAATAAATCAGGGATTACGCCGGCAATTGCGGCAAAATCAGGCCTGCCGCACAGCAACATAGTGTGACAATAAGGCTGCAACAGGTTGCTGATGTGACAAGCGTCACAAAAGGTTTGCACTTTTCGCTCAAAAAGTGACGGAAAACCTACTAAAGAATTAACAGCACAATTCTACTGACCACGATTGACAGCCAACCTGGGCATGCCTGGGCTGTTGCGCGCTGTCCCGTGCGGCAGGGTAAGTTTTTGCTTTGTACGTAAATCTGGAGAGGGATCCTCCTAATGAAACTGAATAAAACCATCATCCTGGCCGGTACGGCCCTGGCCGGCCTGGTAGTAGCCTCTGGCGCCCTGGCCCAGTCGACCGCGACTCAGCAGGTCGAGGACAAGACGACAGAAGTCATCATTAAGGGGAAGAAGGCCACCGGACCGATCAAGCGCGAAACCGGCCCCAAGGCCAAGGCGACGATCGATCAGGCCACGATCTCCAAGGGCTCGGCAGGTCAGACGATCGCCGACACCCTGAACCTGATTCCCGGCTACAACTTCACCAACAACGACGCGTTCGGTTCGTCGGGCGGCAACGTCATGATGCGCGGCCTGGATGGTTCGCGGGTCTCGCTGACCTTCGACGGCATGCAGCTCAACGACTCCGGCAACTATGCCATCTATACCAACCAGCAGCTTGAGCCGGAACTGATCTGCGCCGCCTCGGTCCAGACCGGTGCCACCGACGTCGACTCGATGACGGCCTCCGCCTCGGGCGGTACCATCAACTACAATACCTGCAAGCCCGAAGACACGATGAGCGCGGTCGTCAAGGCCAGCGTCGGTTCGGATAACTTCAAGCAAGCCTTCATCCGCCTCGACAGCGGCAAGATCGGTCCCTGGGGCACCAAGTTGTTCTTCGCCTATACCGGCCAGGACTACGACACCTGGACGCGCGAACCGAACGTCGACCCGGACGTTCGCGCCCACCTGCAAAAGAATCAGTACAACGCCCGCATCTATCAGGACGTCGGTGACAATGGCTCGTTCATGAGCCTGTCGTTCCACTGGAACGAAAACCGCAACCACTTCATGTTCGGTCCCTCGAAGCCCCAGGCCGATTGCGCCACCCAGACGACGAACGACGTAGGCGGCGCGCCTGGTAACGTCTTCCCGACCTGCGGTTACGATTACAACAGCATCAATGCCGGCAATATTAATCCGTCCAACACCGGCAATATCCGCGGCCAGTCGAAGTGGGTCATCAGCGACAAGCTGACCGTGACCGTCGACCCGCAGTTCCAGTACGTCCTGGCCAATGGCGGCGGTAACTCGACCCTGTCGGAAACCAGCCTGCAACTGCGCGGCTCCAAGGTCAGCACGGTCGCCGGCGTCGATCTGAACGGCGACCACGACTTTGGCGACACGGTTACTATCTATCGTCCGAACACGACCAACACGCACCGCTACGGCCTGAACACCGGCCTGATCTATAGCCTGACCGACAGCCAGACGATCCGCGTCGGTTACTCGATCGATCGCGCTCGTCACCGCCAAACTGGCGAGGCCACCCTGGTCGATGAAAACAACGCGCCGCTCGACGTCTTCGGTGGCAAGCTGAACGAAGACCTGCGCATCCTGACCGCCGATGGCGATGGCTCCTTCTGGCGCCGCCGTGACCGTCTGTCGTTTGCCAATGTCGACGTTTTGTCGTTCGAATACCGCGGCCGCTTCTTCGAAGAAAAGTTGCTGGTCGATGTCGGCGTGCGCAAGCAAAAGCTGGAGCGCGAGCTGAACCAGAACTGCTACTCGCCGCTCAACGGCACGGGTTCGACCGCGCCCTATTGCTCGACGCAAAAGATCGTCAGCACGACGACCATGGCCGATGGCAATAAGGTTGTGCAGCTCGAAGGTGCGACGACCCTGTATTTCGCCCCCTACAAGAGCAACGTGTCGTTTGAAAAGAGCCTGCCGAACATTGGCCTGACCTGGAACTTCGACGCGTCGAACCAGATTTTCGCCACCTACGCCGAGTCGATGTCGTCGCCGCGTACCGACAGCTACTACGCTGCCGTGTTCGGCACCGACCTGCCGCCCACCTTGACCCTGACCTCGGCCAACCTGGCCGCCAATGTCGCCCTGGTGACCGCCAACAGCCTCAGCGTTGCCACGCCGAACCCGGAAACCAGCCAGACCGTCGAACTGGGTTACCGCTACAAGTCGCCGACCTTCCAGGCGACGGCGACCGTATGGGCCGCGTCCGACAAGGACCGGATCGTCACGGCGTTCGACCGTGACTCGGGCGCTTCGTTCGACCGCAACATCGGCGACGTCAAGCGTAAGGGTTTCGAAGCTTCGGCGGCCTATAACCCCGTTGAGCCTTTGGTGCTGAGCGCCAGCGTGACCTATACCAAGACCGAACTGCAGGACAATCTCGACTTTGCCCGTACCACAGCCGGTGTTGCCCGTTACCTGCCGACCGCCGGCAAGCAACTGGTCGAAATGCCCAAGTGGATGTGGACTGTCGGCATGGACTACCAGATCATGTCTTCGCTGGCTCTGAACCTGAACGCCAAATATGTCGGCGACCGCTTTACGACCGATGTCAATGACGACGTTGCCCCGCACTACGTGGTGTGGAATGGCTCGCTGCGTTACGACCTGCCGTTCCTTAAGTCGGGCACCTATCTGCAGCTGAACGCCATCAATCTGTTCGACAAGAAATATATCGGCAGCGTAGGCTCGCAGAACAACGCCTACACTGTGGTCGACAATACCGGCGCCACCAAGAACGGCACCAAGCCCTTCCTGAACGTCGGCGCGCCGCAAACCTTCGTCCTGTCGCTGCGCACGGCTTTCTAAGTACCCGCAGCATTGCTAAAACAGACGGCCTCCGGTTCCGCCGGAGGCCGTTTTTTTGCGCCGTGTTTTCCATGGCCAAACCCCTGGTGCGATGGTAAGAGGCGGGCGCTCATCAGCAACTGGTTAGAAGAATGACACGAATCGTTCCGGCGGAATGGGAAGCTCACAAGGCAATCTGGATCGGCTTTCCCAGCCATGAAACCCTGTGGCAGGACGACCTGATCCCAGCCCAGGCCGAGGTCGCGGCCCTGGCCAGGGTGCTGGCCGAGATCGGTGACGAGCATGTCCGCCTGATGGTGATGGGCGAGGGCGCGCGCGCCGCCGCCGAAGGTCTTTTGAGCGATGTGAAGAAGGTCGAGATCATCGACGGCCGTTTCGGCGACATCTGGTTCCGCGACACCGGCCCCATCTATGTTGCCGACGATGCCGATGACGACGATCTGCATCAGGCCTTGCCGGTGGGCTTCCTTAACAATGGCTGGGGCGGCAAGTATCACCTGAAATATGACGACGAGGTCGCCCGCCAGATCAGCGAGGCTGACGGTTTTGTCAGCCAGATAGAGGATTTTATCCTCGAAGGGGGCGCGCTCGACCACGATGGCCACGGCACGGTCCTGACGACACGGCAGTGCCTGCTCAATCCCAACCGTAACCCCGGCTGGACCCAATCCCTTGCCGAACAGGCCCTGTTCCAGGCTCTGGGCGTGCGCAAGGTCATCTGGCTCGATGACGGCCTGATGAACGACCATACCGATGGCCATGTCGATAATCTGGCGCGCTTTGTGGCGCCCGGCGTCGTGGCCTGTCCCGTCGCGTTTGGCCGCGATGACCCGAATGCGGGAGTCTATGATGCGACCGCCAGGCTGTTGGCCTCGCAGACCGACGCCCGCGGCCAGCCGCTTCAGGTCGTGCGCATCCCGTCCCCCGGGCGCGTGGTCGACGAGGATGGCGAAATCATTCCGGCTTCCCATATGAACTTCCTGATCGCCAATGATTGCGTGGTGGTGCCGATCTATGAAGAACGTCCGGGTGAGCTTATGGTCGAGGCCCTGCAAAGCCTTTTCCCTGAGCGCCAGGTGTTGGGCCTGTCATCGCGCGCCATACTGACCGGTGGCGGCAGTTTCCACTGCATCAGCCAGCAGGTCCCGCTGGTGAAGGCGTAATCTATTAGGCCGGAACAAGGCTATCTCCCTCCTCCTTGTTCGCTGCAGCCGAAGGCGTAAGCGAATGGGGACGGGGACCACGAAGTGGTGGAGGGGTGATTCCCCAGGCGCCGGATCTGCCGGCCTTTTTTCCTGAGTTGGAGTAATGGTCTATGACCCGTACAGTTAAAGTCGCCGCCCTGCAGACCGCCTATGGCCCGGACCTTCAGGCCAATATCGCCAGGACCGAAGCGCTGGTGCGCGACGCGGCGGCCCAGGGCGCCCAGATCGTCCTGCCGTCGGAACTGTTCCAGGGCGAATATTTCTGCGTCAGCCAGGAAGAAAAGTGGTTCGCCACCGCCCATCCGTGGCGTACGCACCCTTGCGTCGTGGCCATGCAAAAACTGGCGGCGGAACTGGATGTCGTCATTCCAACCTCGATCTATGAGAAGGAAGGACCGCACTATTTCAACAGTCTGGTCGTCATCGACGCCGGCGGCGAATTGTTGGGCGTCTATCGCAAGAGCCACATCCCCGACGGTCCCGGTTATCAGGAAAAATACTATTTCCGCCCCGGCGATACGGGCTTCAAGGTGTGGGACACTAAATACGCCCACATCGGCGTCGGCATTTGCTGGGATCAGTGGTATCCGGAAGCGGCCCGCGCCATGGCCTTGCTGGGCGCCGAGGTCCTGTTCTATCCGACGGCCATCGGTTCCGAGCCGCACGATGCCTCGCTCGACACCGCCGCCCCATGGCAGCGCGTCATGCAGGGGCACGCGGTCGCCAATGTCATCCCGGTCGTGGCGTCGAACCGTATCGGCACGGAACGGGTAACGGCGGCCGGCCAGACCTTCTATGGCCATAGCTTTATCGCCAACAACCGTGGAGATCTGGTCAAGTCCTTCGGTGCCGCTGAAGAGGGCGTTCTGGTCGCCGAGTTCGATCTCGACTATCTCAACACCCACCGCGCCGCCTGGGGTTTCTTCCGCGACCGCCGGCCGGATCTCTACGCTGCCCTGGCCAGTCCGAGGCCGGCATAGGAATTAGACGTACCGCGCCGCGACCATGGCGATCACCGTCAGGCTGAGCAATCCGGCAGCAACGCGATGCGCGATACCAGCCCGCTTTCGCGCCCCGGCATCGCCCGCTTTTAGCTGTTTCAAGGCCCCGCCGATCACAACGATCTGCAGCAGGGCCGCGATCAGGGCGCACACAATCCCTGCACCCAAAACCATCTCATAGGTGCTGAACCCACCCGCGTGGAGCTGGCTCCACAAAAACCCACCTGTCAGCACCGTGATCGCCACACCGCCCATCTGGCGCGGAAAAACGATCTCCGCGCCCTGGCCTCCCATGCGCGCCAGGTTGGCCGTCGAACCCATCCAGAAGATGGCGGCCAGGGCGTGCAGTGAAACCGCTAGAATGAGGGCGATTTGCATGGCAGACTCCGTATCTATCCGTGTTGCAATTAAATATACAGACTGTTCACCTAAATTAGATATACACTTTGTAAATTGAATATCAAGTCAAAAAATGCCCATACCTGACGCCCCTATTCCTGACACCCGTGCCTATGCCAGCCCGAAGCGCGACGCGGCGGCGGCCGAGAAACGCCGACAGGTGCTCGACACGGCCATCCGCCTGATGGACGAGGGTTCCGCCCTGATGTCGATGGAAGCGGTCGCCAAGGCGGCAGGCGTGACGCGATTGACGGTCTACAAGCAATTCGGCTCGCGGCGCGGCCTGCTGGAAGCCGTGTTCGATGAAAACGCCATTCGTGGCGGGGTCATGCGCATGGTCGAAGCGATGCAGAATCCGGACGGCCGGGCCGGCCTGCTGCATGCCATCGACATCATGTGCGATTTCTGGGGCAACCATCCGGGCTTTGCCAGGTTGCACGACGCCGCCGCCGTCGACGCGGACTTTGCCGAAGCCATCGCGGCGCGCAACGAACGCCGCCGTCTGGTTATCACCACCCTGCTGGAGCGGCTTGCCGGCGGCGCCACCGCGCGCAAGGACGTCGCGGACCTGTTGTTCAGCCTGACCAGCATGCAGGTGTTTCGCACCCTGATCGTCGGACGCACACCGGATCACGTGGCGCAGATCATGAAACGCGCGACCACGGCCATACTTGACGCCAACGGCATGACGGCGTGATTTTGCCGTAAAGGCGAGTTAGGCTGGCGACGAAGAGGAAATGCCCATGAGCCTGAAAATCATCTCCGCCGCCGCCCTTGCCCTGATGGTGACCGCCTGTTCCTCGGCGCCGGCACCCGAAGCCTCGGCGTCCGACAGCGAGTCGCACATGGGAGACTCTCGTGACAACGCCCGCCGCCGTCCCCTGACCGAGGCCCAGACTTGCGATGTGATCGTCCAGGTAGCGCGCCAGGTCGGCGACGGTCCGTTCGATGCTGATGTCAAGAGCGATGGCGGTGTCATCGACTGCCAGAACGAATTCAAAGCGGCCGGGCTGCCAATATTTGCGGCAGGCCGGATGAACGATCCACGCGTCAATCAGGCGGTTCAGGATCGTGGCTATGTCTTCTGGGCGCCGCAATTCACCGACGACACGATTGCCGTGGTCAAGATGGATTTTGTTTGCCGCAATCTGTGCGGCCACGGTGAGGAACTGACCATCGCGCTGCAGGGCGGCCGCTGGAAGGTCACCAACCGCAGGACGACCTGGATGTCCTAATCCTTGAGAACCTTGGCGATGTCGTCCGGTCTCATCAGCCGCCAGGCCCCGGGTTTCAGCCCATCCAGGGTCAATTCGCCCATCTGCGCCCGGTGCAGCGCCTCGACGTGATTGCCGACGGCGGCGAACATGCGCCGCACCTGATGGTAACGCCCTTCAAACAAGGTCAGCCGCGCTGAACGCTCGCCGGTGATCTCCATGGTGGCCGGTTTCAGCGGCGTCTTTTCGCTTTCCAGCATCAGTTCGCCCGAGGCAAAGACCGGCACATAGGCTGGTGAAATCGGCCGCGCGGTCGTCACCTCATAGATCTTGGCGACATGGTTTTTCGGCGAGATCACCTTGTGCAGAAAATCGCCGTCATCGGTCATCAGCAACAAGCCCGACGTCTCGGAATCGAGTCGGCCCACGGTCGAAAGTACCGGCTTTCGCACGGCGAAACGATCGGGCAACAGTTCATAGACCAGCTTGCCGCGGTCCTTGGTCGAGCAGACATAGCCGGTCGGCTTGTGCAACAGCAAAACCATGCCGGCGGCGGGATCGAGCGGCCGTCCGCGCAGGCGGATATCGCTATGCGCCACATCCGAATCGTCATCCAGCGGCTCACCTGCCGCGTCGGTGACCAGGCCGTTGCGGATCAGCGCGGCGGCCTCCTTGCGGCTGCCATAGCCCAGATTGGCCAGAAGCTTGACCAGCTTCATTTGATCCCCCGGAAGACCTTGTACTGGCCATTTTCGGCGACCGTCAGCACCGTGCGGAACACGGCTTTCAGCGTCTCTTCATAGGGCAGGTGGCGGTTGGCGACCATCCACAGGGCTCCCCCCTTGTCCAAGGCTCCGGCGGCGGCCCGGATGAAGCCCTGGCCCAGGTCGTGGCGATCGGCGCGGCTGGTATGGAAGGGCGGATTGCTGACAATAAAGTCGAACGGTCCCGTCACACCTTTTGTCACGTCGTGCCAGTGGAAATCGCAGCGCCCGTCGAAGGCCGCCAGGTTCTGCCGCGCCAGGGGCAGGGCGCGTGCCTCGGCCTCGAACAGGGTCATGTGGCTGACGTTCTTGCAGCGTTGCAGCACTTCGCGAGCGAGAAAACCGACGCCCGAACCCAGGTCCGCGCCGCGCCCCGACAGTTGCGGCAGATGATCGGCCAGCATCTGCGAGCCGGCATCGATCCTGTCCCAGGCGAACAGGCCGGGCCGGCTGACCAGGCCGCCGGCGACCTCGCGCGGCGCGTCCAACTTGGCCCATTCACCGACCATCTCCCGATCGACCTCTGCCCCGACCTTGGCCCAGAAGGCGCGGCACTTGTTCTTCGACACGCTGGTGACATTGCCGCACAACGCCTTCAGTTCGTTTTCGACCGTCTTGGCGCCTTCCAGATTGCTCACTGCCGCCAGGACGATGCCGCCTTCGCGCGTGTCCAGGATCGCCCGGGCCAGCAGGGCGCGGTATTCTTCGCGCTGGCGCGGCGGCAGGACGCAGGTCAGGCCGTATTGTGTCCCGTCCTCAGCTTCGCGTAACGCAAAGCCCTGACGCGCCAGGGCGTCATGGTCGGGCTTGAAACTCTGGTCGCACAGCCAGGCTTCGCGCGGCAGGACGTTAAGGTCATCGGCATAGCGCGCCCGCAGGAACAGCACCGGCCCTTCGGCAGGCGGCAGGACATCGCCGCTGTCGAGCGGCAGGCAAAGGGTTTCGAGCACGGGATCGTTCATGCGCCGAGCCTATGCCACACGCCGGGGCGGGATGCTACTGGACTTTCAGGCCTTAGGCAGGGCAAGCCCCACAGGTCAGAATGACGGCAATGGTCACGGCGGCCATTGCAATTGTTACGTCGACGTAAGAATTGATTCCATAGGCCTTAAGTCTGCCCTGCTACGATTTCCGTGTCAGCTTCTCCTTTTTCGGTCAGCGCGGGAGACTACCGTCCATGACAGGCTCACATACTACGCCCGGCAAGATTCTGGCGATCGAGGATGATGCCAGCATCCGCGATCTGCTATATGCCGTGTTGCGCGGCGCAGGCTATCAGGTCGAAACCGCCGATAGCGGGACGACGGGACTTGCCAGTCTCGAAACCTTTATGCCCGACCTGATCCTGCTCGACATGGGCATGCCCGATATGGACGGGCCGGAATTTCTACGCCGCCGCAGCCGGCTTCTGTCGTTCCGCGATATTCCGCTCATGGTCCTGTCGGCGCGCGACGGCAATCGCGAAGTATTGACGGCGATCGAACTGGGCGCTGACAATTACATGACCAAACCGTTCGATCCGGAGCGTCTGTTGACCAATATCCGCAACCTGCTGGCCAGTGCGCCGCATAGTGTGAAGCGGCGCGCCTGACTTAGCCGTCACGGCGATAGATACGCGCTTCCCAGCCGCGCAGATCGGCGGCCATGTCAGGATAATTGCCATCGATCCGCACAAAACCATCCGGGACGTCGAACACCACGGCCGCACGGGAAAAATTTAGCAAAATCAACCAGGTCTCATCGCCAAGTGTCCTGCTGTAGGCAAATAGCTGGGCATGATCCGGCGCCAGGTCCAGGTAGTCACCATAGACAAGGGCCGGGTTGGCATGCCGCAGGGCAATCAACCGCCTGTAGCCGTGATAGACCGAACCCGGATCATTAACGGCGGCTCGGGCATTGATCTCGCCGAAGTTCGGATTGAGCGCGAACCACGGCTCACCGCTCGTGAACCCGCCGTCGGCCGTCCATGGCATGGGTGTTCGAGCATGATCGCGGCTGACCTTGTTCTGGTTGGCGATAAAGGCCTCAGGCGAGGCGCCGCCTTCGACAACCTCCTCGCGCCAGGCATTCTTCGTCCAGATATCGTCGAACTGCTCGATCCGTTCGAAGGCGACATTGGTCATGCCCAGTTCGTCGCCCTGATAGATATAGGGCGTGCTTTTCAGGGTCAGCAGCAGGGTTGCCATGACCATGGCCGACTTGACCCGCCACGCCGGATCGTCATCGCCATAGCGGGAAACGATACGTGGATTGTCGTGATTGGAAAAGAAGACGGTCGGCCAGCAGTGACGATCGAATACGGCATCGTGCCGGGTGAATATCGCCTTGAATTCCGGCAGGGACCACGGCCGCCACCGGCCGTCCGGGCCGCGGTCGATATCCACGGCGTCGAACTGGAACACCATGTCGAGTTCACCGCGCCGTTCGTCGATCAGTAATGGCGTCTCATCCAGCGCCACGCCGAAGGCTTCGCCGACCGATACCGCACCGAAGGGCGCAAGGGCTTCGCGGCGCATTTCGCGCAGGTAGTCGTCGCGCCTGGGCCCATTGGCATAGACGTCCTGGGGCCGGCGGCCGTTCAGGTTCGGCCAGACGCGGTCCTTGGACACAAAGGCGATGACGTCCATGCGGAACCCATCGACGCCCTTGTCGAGCCAGAAGCGCATCAGGTCGTAGACTTCCTCGCGCAAGGCGGGATTATCCCAGTTGAGGTCCGGCTGCTTGACGTGGAACAGGTGCAGATAGTGGTCGCCGGTGGCGTCGTCCTTCTGCCAGGCGGGGCCGCGAAAGATCGAGGTCCAGTCATTGGGCGGGTCGCCCTCGTGCCAGATATAGTAGTCGCGATACGGATTTTCGCGGCTCTTGCGGCTTTCGACGAACCAGGCGTGTTCGTCGCTGCTGTGGTTGACGACCAGGTCGATGATCAGCTTCATGCCGGCGGCGTGGACTTCGGCCAGCAGGGCGTCGAAATCGGCCATGGTGCCGAACGTCTCCATCACCTGGCGATAGTCGCGAATATCGTAGCCGTTGTCGGCATTGGGGCTGTCGAAATGCGGTCCTAACCAGATGCAGTCGACGCCGAGACCTTTGATATAGCTCAGTTTCTGGCGAATACCATTGATATCGCCGATCCCGTCGCCATTGCTGTCGAAAAAGGAGCGCGGATAGATCTGGTAAAAGACGGCTTCTTTCCACCAGGCACGCGTGTAGCCGTTCATCCGCTCGACTCCTATGTTATTGCGGGTGAACTTGACTCCATGCGGCGTAGGCGTCCAGCGCCTTTTGCGGCCCGGTGCCGTACCAGGCGTAACCGTTGCGCCGCTCATCTGTCAGGTCCATCACATCGTCGTGGATGGTGCGGTCGCGATCGCCGAACAGCGGCGTGCCGGTGTCGAGGCTGTAATAGCGCGCCCAAAGTAGCGGAGCGTTGGCGTCGTCGACCAGGGCGAAGCCGGTGCTGCCTTCGATCCAGGCCTTGCCGGTGATAGCCGTGGCGCGCAGCCAGGCGATGCCGGCCTGGACCGATGCGATGACCTGGGGCGAAGGACGGTCGATCTCCATCAGGCGTATGAGCAGCTTGGCGCTTTCGGAAGACGAGAAGGCGGCAGGCTCGAAGTTGCGGGCGCCGACCGGTGCCAGGGTGAGGACGTCGTGTTGCTGGCCCCAGGCCGTAAGGTGGCCATCGCTGCGGACCTGGGTCGCGAGGATGAGGTTGATGGCGCGGTCGTAGGCCGTCGAAGCGCGCGCACGCAGGTCCGTCGGCACGAAGGCGAAATCGTTGCGGCCGGCGGCGACCTTGGCCAGCAGGCCGGTAATGTCGCGAAGCGCGTCGTCGTTGAAGGTGACGGCGTCGTGGTAGCTGCCTTCCAGAGGCCAGCTCTGGGGCCAGCCGCCGTTAGGATATTGCGCAGCCAGGACATAGGCCAGGCCGCGGGCGAAGGCGCTGCGATAGGAGGCGCCATCCGATCCGGTGAAACGGCTGGCGACGCGGGCGAGGAATTGCAGTTCGGTGGTGGTGGCGTGATTGTCGAAGGTGCCGACACACCGCCAGGCGTCGCCGACGACATAGGACTGGCCTTTGGTACGCAGGGCGCCGTCGCGCGGGGCGTTCTTGCCCCAGCCGCCGGCCGGAGTTTGGAAGCTTATGATGACGTCGGCGATATGGCGGGCCTCGGGCGAGGCGTACCAGTTGGCGTCGCGGTCGAGCGGCATGGACGGCGAGCTATCCTCACGGGTCGGAGCGGGGATGGTGCTCATCCCCTGGCGTTCGGCCGCCAAGGCGTCGTGGTCAGCTTGCGACTGGGCGTCCGACCGGGTGAGATAAGCCTGCCACGCGGACTGCTCTGACGCCGGCAGGGTGGCAATTCGGGAGGCGGTGAGGGGCTTGGCCGGAGTCATGACGCCAAGCGTACGAGCGGAGGCTGAACTGGCACCAAGAAGGCAGGCGACGATAAGCAGGGTACGAAGAAACATAGGCCTCACCGGAATTCCAACAGAAAATGGCAGCAAACCGCAGGCCCTACAAGAGCGAATGATATCGCTATCATGACGTTAGTCGGTTCGATCGCCTCTTGCATCTTGAGGCGAGATTGCGCATATAGGCCTCGAGACGGTGCGGGCGAAGGCCTCGCCAACCTGGTCAGGGCCGGAAGGCAGCAGCCACAACGAATTCACCTTCGGGTCGTGCCGTCTCACCTTATCTTTCCCCAAAACTCTGATGCTGACGGCGCGGGAATCGCGCTTTATGGGAGACGCTGGGTTCGAAAGGCGTTATTGAATTTTCCATGTCCGACCATCCCGACCTTGATGACGCCTTCGCCTCCGCTCCGGAACTTCTGGAGCGCGATGACGCGACGGACGACATGTTCGGCCTGTCGATCCCGGCTGCCAAGCCGATCGAGAAGTCCGAAGCCTATACCGTCCTGGCGCGCAAATATCGTCCGCGCACCTTCGAGGACTTGATCGGCCAGGAGGCCATGGTCCGTACCCTGACCAACGCCTTTACCGCCGGCCGTATCGCCCACGCCTTTATGCTGACCGGCGTCCGCGGCGTCGGTAAGACGACCACAGCCCGGCTTCTGGCGCGCGCCCTCAACTACGAATCCGACACCGTCCATGGCCCAAGCGTCGACCTGTCCGTCATGGGCGTCCACTGCCAGGCGATCATCGACGGCCGCCATATCGACGTGCTGGAACTGGACGCCGCCTCGCGCACGGGGGTCGACGCCATGCGCGACCTGCTCGAATCCGTGCGTTATGCCCCGGTCGAGGCGCGCTACAAGGTCTATGTCATCGACGAAGTCCATATGCTGTCGACCGGGGCGTTCAACGCCCTGCTGAAGACGCTGGAAGAACCGCCGCCCCACGCCAAGTTCATCTTCGCCACGACCGAAATCCGCAAGGTCCCGGTGACCATCCTGTCGCGCTGCCAGCGTTTCGACCTGCGCCGCGTTGAACCGGAAACCCTGAGCCCGCACCTGGAAAAGATCTGCCGCCTCGAAGGCGTCCATATCGACCCTGATGCCGTTGCGCTGATTGCCCGCGCGGCCGAAGGCAGCGTCCGCGACTCCTTGTCCTTGCTGGACCAAGCCCTGGTCCAGGGTGAGCCCGGCGAACTGGTCGGCCCCGAAGTCGTCCGCGACATGCTGGGCCTGGCCGACCGCACGGCGACCTTGGGCCTGTTCGAAAACATCATTTCCGGCCAGATGAGCGAAGCCCTGCTGGCCTTCCGCACCCTGTATGGTTTCGGCGCCGATCCGTCGCAGATCATGGGCGACCTGCTCGAATATTGTCACGCCACATCCGTGGCCAAGGTGCTGGGCGCCGATGCGACGCGTTTGCCCAAGGCGCCGGCCATGCGCGTCACCGCGCTGGGTGCGCAACTTTCGGCAGGCACGTTATCACGCCTGTGGACGCTGATGCTGAAGGCGTTCGAGGAACTGCGCCGTGCGCCCGACGCCTGCGCCGCTTTCGAAATGGCCCTGGTGCGCATGTGTTACGCCGCCGACCTGCCCGGGCCCGAAGTCTTGATGAAGCGCCTGCAGAATGGTGAGCCCCTGGTGCCCGGCCCTGCGGGTGGCGGCCCAAACGGAGGGATGTCGTCCGGCGGCACGGCCCAGGCCATCCGTCAGCAACCGGCCCAGCAGGTCATGCCCAATCCGCAGAACTTTGCCGAGGTGATGAGCCTGATCTCGGAAAAGCGCGATATCGGCCTGCGCACCGACGTCGAACAGTTTATCCGCCTGATCGCCTTCAAGCCCGGCGCTATTACCTTCGAACTTGCGCCGCGCGCACCGGGCGACCTGGTGCGCCGCCTGTCGATGCGGCTGAAGGAGTGGACCGGCCAGCGCTGGCTGATCGCCACCGAAGGGCAGGGCGGGGCGGAAAGCATCTATGAACGCGACAAGCGCGAGACGGCGGCGGCCAAGGCCCGCTTGCAAGCCGACCCGTTCGTCGCCAGATTACTTGAGACCTTCCCCGGCGCGGAGGTGACAGCGGTTCGCGCCAGACTGCAACCCACCGTGAGCGATACGGCCCCGGCAGTGCCTGAGGACGAGCGCCCCGACAGCGACAAGGATGACAACTGATGGACTTCCAGACGATGATGAAGCAGGCGCAGCTGGTGCAGCAAAAGCTGCATGAGGCGCAGGCGACCATGAGCGCCAGCATCGTGCATGGCGTCGCCGGTGGCGGCCTGGTCAAGATGGAGCTGAAGGGCTCGGGCGACCTGTCGGTGCTGACCATTGACGACAGCCTGATGGTACCGGGCGAGGGCGAGGTCCTGGCGGATTTGATCCGCGCTGCCCATGCCGATGCGCGTAATCGCCTCGACGAACTGAACAGCAAGGTGATGGCGGAAGCGGCCGGCCAACTCGCGCCCGGCGGCGGCATGCCCAACCTGCCCAAGTTTTTCTGAAACGGAAACGCTTCGACTGCCCTTGCTTCACCTCTTCCCGCCTGCGGGGAGAGGGTGGCGCGTAGCGCCGGGTGAGGGGCATTCCACCGCAGATGCCGCTTCTGAGGCAGTGGACACCGTTCTCAAACGTTCGCTTACATGAATGGTAACCGCTAAGACAGCCAATTATCTCCCTTCTCCCCGGCTGAGGGGAGAAGGTGGGCCAAAGGCCCGGATGAGGGGTTTCTACCCTTCACACTAAAATCGCCCCAACAGGAACCCAACCATGGCCGGCGCCGGTCCCGAAATCGAACGATTGATGGCGTTGCTGGCCAAGCTGCCGGGGCTGGGCCCGCGTTCGGCCCGCCGTGCCGCCCTGGCCCTGCTGAAGCGCCGCGAGCAACTGCTGGTGCCATTGACCGCCGCCATGCAGGACGCCGCCGACAAGGTCGTCTCCTGCCGCATCTGCGGTGCCCTGTCGACGCGCGATCCGTGCTCTACCTGTTCCGATCCGGCACGCGACACCACCATGATCTGCGTCGTCGAAGAGGACAGCGCGCTGTGGGCCATGGAGCGCGTCGGCACCTACCACGGCCGCTATCACGTCCTGGGCGGCCTGTTGTCGGCGCTGGATGGTATCAGGCCCGAAGATCTCCGCCTCGACGGCCTGTTGTCGCGTGTTCGTGACGGGGGCATCCGTGAGATCATCATGGCGCTTCCGGCCACCGTCGAAGGCCAGACCACGGCCCACTACATCGCCGACCGCCTCAAGGGGGCACAGAGCGAGGCAGCCGTGACCTATCTGGCCCGCGGCGTACCTGTCGGCGGCGATCTCGACTGGCTGGACGACGGCACCATCGCCCATGCGCTGAAAACGCGGCGCTAGGTCATGCAGGTCTTAATCGGCGTCTATTGGCCCGCGCGGCAGGAGGACATTACCAGGGCAACACAGCGCGCCTCGGCATGGTTCGCCTGTCTTGAGGCTTTGTCACCCGAACTGTCCAATTGGTACAAACCGGGACGCAAACATGTCCGCGACACGGATATGATCAATATATCCGACCCGTCGGTGCTGGAAAACCAGTTGCGCAAAGGCGTCAATCATAAGGATATGCCGCGGGAGCCGATCCCTGAACTGGGTTGGAGCGTCAATCTATGGAACGGCCAGCCAGAGCGCGTTACGGCTTCGGTGAGCTTTCTGGTTGGGAGCTATAGCCGGCATATCAGCAACAACGCCCATGTGACGCTGACGGATTTTCCTGAAGGCGCTTTTACGCCTGAAATCTGCGAATCTCTCTTGCAACAGATGCGAACCATCTGGAACGCCCGCGAGGGCAGGGTAGAAATCAATGGTATGGTCGTCGCCAGCTTTCAGCCGCGCTCTCACGCAATGGCGGCCATCGCTGCTTTCTTCTCGCGGTGCTTCATCAAGAGATAGACGACCAGACAACCCAAAAACCGGCTGACCACAGCAGCCAGCAGCGACCACCAGTTGAAGATGCCCGGGATGGCGAAATTGGCGATCCACAGGAAGGCGGCCGCGTCGATCGGTCCCGAAATGCCGGCCGACACAAACACGCGTTTCGACAGGGGCAGCTTGGCAAACGTAAATAACGCCCAGTCGATGGTTTCGCTGATCGCAAAGGCGCAGGCGCTGCCGAACGCGATAGCCGGCGCGGAGGTATAGATCGACAGGATCAGGCCCACCACAAGGAAGAAAAAGATATAGTGGCTGATCTCGCGCTGGGCGAAGTCGCGCACCACCAGGACCAGACCCGTCACGATGGTCATCGGATTCCAGTCACCGCCATGCGGAAACTTGAACGTATAGACGTGTTCGAAACACCAGTTGATGAACGGAATAAGGAACAGATAGAGGTAGGTCCACGGCGTCCCGCCGGTAATAACTTTCCGCACAACCGCCTTGAAGTGTTCCATCCGTGCCCCAAACTTCGTCTTGCAATCCAGCCGTCGTCAGCTTAGGAACGTTTCATGAACGTGTCAACCGTGAGTCTTATCGTCCTGGCCCTGGTAACTGCAGGTATCGGCGCGGCGTGGTTTCTCGCCTTCAGTGAGACGCGCAAACTGCGCCTGCGCAATGACGACCTGAACGACGCCCTGCGCAAGAGCGAGATCGAACTGGCCCAGGTTCGTGAACGTGCCCGCAGCCTGGAAGATGCCCGCACTGCCATGGCCGAACAGTTCCAGTTGGTCTCGCAACAGGCCATGCAGGCCTCGTCCGACTCACTTCTGAAACGCGCCGAGGAATCCTTCGTCGCCCGCGAAAAGCTGGCGCTGGAACGGATGAATTCCAGCCTCCAGCCCGTCGCCGAACACCTGACGCGCTTCGAAGCCCAGGTGAAGGCCATGGAAGAAGCGCGGGCCGGCGATACCGGCGGGCTGAAACAGCAGATATCTGACCTTCTCCTGGCATCCAACGCGACCCGCGAGGTCACGCAAAAGCTGGCCGGCGCGCTGCGCCGCGGCGCCGGTGTGCAGGGGCGGTGGGGCGAAGAGGTCCTGCGCAATGTCCTCCAGGCCGCGGGCCTGTCGTCGCGCTTCGACTTTATCGAACAGCACAATCTCGACACCGACGAAGGCCGCCGCCGCCCTGACGTCGTGGTCCGCCTGCCGGGCGAAAACTCCAACGGCATCTTCGTCATCGACTCCAAAGTCAATCTGACCGCCTATCTCGCCGCTGCCGAAGCGACCGACGAGGCCGTCCGCGAATTGCATATGCGCAGCCACGCCCAGGCCATGCGCAGCCACGTTTCCGACCTGTCGAAAAAAGCCTATTGGGACCAGTTCCGCGACCAGGCCTCACCCGATTTCGTCGCTATGTTCATCCCGGGGGATGGCCTGCTGTCGGCGGCCTTGGAACACCTGCCCGACCTGATGACCGAAGCTATGGACAAGAAGGTCATTATCGTCACGCCGACGACCCTGTTCGCCCTGTGCAAGGCTGTCGCCTATGGATGGCGCGTCGAAGACCAGATGAAAAACGCCAACCATATCGCCGATCTCGGCCGTGAACTCTATGCCCGCCTGTCGGTGATGGGCGACCACGTTTCGGGTATGGGCACGGCGCTGGGGCGGGCGGTCGAAAAATACAACGCCTTTGTCGGTTCGCTCGAAACCAAGGTCCTGACCCAGGCCAAGCGTTTCGAGGATCTGCAAGTCGAGCACCAGGGTAAATCCATCCCCGACCTGCCGGCCATCGAAAGCCAGCCGCGCACCGCCGCCAAGCTGCAGTCTCTAAATCCCGTGGAAGATGAGCTCGCTTAATCTTGATTTTTGAATGCGTTGCAACTATTTTCCGCTCATGGCCATTCGTGAAATCCTGACTGTACCCCATCCTGTCCTCAAACAGGTCTCCAAGACCGTCGACGTTGTCGATGATGCTTTGCGCGCCCTGATGGACGATATGCTTGAAACCATGTACGACGCGCCCGGTATCGGCCTGGCAGCGGTGCAGATCGGTGAGCCGATCCGCGTCATCGTCATGGACCTACAGGAAAAGCCGGAAGGCGCCGAGCCCGATGCGGAAGGCGTCAAGAAGCCGCGCTATTTCATCAATCCGGAAATCATCTCGAAATCCGAAGACCTGGTGCCATACGAAGAAGGCTGCCTCAGCGTGCCGGAAATCTACGACGAGGTCGTGCGCCCGGCCAAGGTGCGCCTGCGCTATCTGGACTATAACGGTAATCAGGTCGAAGAAGATGCCGAGGGCCTGTTCGCCACCTGTATCCAGCACGAGATGGACCACCTCGAAGGTATATTGTTCATCGATCACCTGTCCAAGCTGAAACGCGACCGTGCTGTGACCAAGGTCAAGAAGCTAAAAAAGGCAGCTTGATAATCCACGTTGATGGCCTGCAAAACATCGTCTATCTGCGAGACGCTGCTCACGTACTCAAGTACGCTGCGCTGCGTTTCTCGATAGCCAATATTTTTCGGCTCATCATCGCGAATTATCCTACAGCGGAGCCACTATGCGTTTAGCCTTTATGGGCACTCCCGAATTTGCCGTGAAGGCCCTGGCCGAACTGGTCGCGGCCGGCCATGAGGTGGTTTGCGTCTATTCCCAGCCGCCGGCGCCAAAAGGCCGCGGCCAGATACTGACGCCGTCGCCCGTTCACAGCTTCGCCGAGAGCCTAGGCCTTCCTGTGCGTACGCCAAAATCGATGAAGAATCCCGCCGCTATCGCCGAATTCCAGGCGCTCGATATCGACGCCTGTGTCGTCGTCGCCTATGGCCAGATCCTGAAAAAGGCCGTGCTCGACCACCCGCCGCTCGGCTGCTTCAACCTCCATGGCTCGTTATTGCCGCGCTGGCGTGGCGCCGCGCCGATCCAACGTGCCATCATGGCTGGAGACAGTTACACCGGCGTCGAGGTCATGCGCATGTCGGAGGGCCTCGACGAAGGCCCGATCATCCTGTCCGGCCGCACCGAAATCACGATCGACGACACGTCCCAGACCCTGCACGACAAGCTGGCGGTGCTCGGAGCTTCGCTGTTGCCTGTGGCCCTGGCGGCAATCGAACGCGGTGGTGTCCAGGAAAAGCCCCAGGTCGGTGAGCCGACCTACGCCAAAAAGATCACGCCGGAAGAAGCGCGCATCGACTGGGATCGCCCGGCGCGCGAACTCGATTTCCACATTCGCGGTCTGTCGCCGTTTCCCGGTGCCTGGACGACCTTACAGACCGCCAGGGGCGATGTCCGCATCAAGGTCCTGATGTCGCGCCTGACCGACGAACAGTCCGGCGAGGTGCCGGGCACGCTTTTGCTGGGCGGGCTGAAGGTGGCGACCGGTGACGGCGTGCTGCAACTGCTGCGCCTGCAACGCGAGGGCAAGTCGGCCCAGGATGCCCAGGATTTCCTCAATGGCATCGGCCTGACCCCCGGCGATCAGTTCTTTTGATGCCTCGTTACCGCTGCCTGATCGAATATGATGGCCGGCCGTACAAGGGATTCCAGGCCCAGGGCGACCATCCGACGGTCCAGGCGTCGATCGAGCGCGCCATTCTGGGCTTCAGCGGCCAAACCCTGCGCCTGACCGCCGCTGGCCGCACCGACACCGGCGTCCATGCGACAGGTCAGGTAGTGACCTTCGACCTCGACAAGACCTATGCTGGAGACAAGGTTCGCGACGCCTTGAACGCCTATCTCGCCCGCGAACCTATCTCGGTCCTTGAAGCCGAGATCGCCGACGACGATTTTTCCGCGCGTTTTTCCGCCACCGGCCGGATGTATCTCTACCGCATCCTCAACCGCCGCGCCCCGCCGGCCCTGGACCAGGGCCGGGTCTGGCACGTCAAGAAGCCGCTCGATGTCGAGGTGATGGCGACGGCCGCCCGCGCCCTGGTCGGCACCCACGACTTCACCACCTTTCGTCATATCGAGTGTCAGGCCAAATCGCCGGTCAAGACACTTGATATAGCCCGCGTCAAACGCGTCGGCGACGAGATTCATCTGGTCTTCGCTGCGCGCTCATTCCTGCATCGCCAGGTCCGTTCGATGACCGGCACCCTGGTCGAGGCGGGCATCGGCCGCTGGACCATCGCCGACGTCGTCGGGGCCCTGGCGGCGCAAGACCGCACGGCCTGTGGCCAGGTCGCACCGTCGGACGGCCTCTACCTGACCCATGTCACCTACGAAGCGGAGCCGAATTTCGAGAAATTCAGCTCCATTTCTGAGTAAGACGGGCGCTTTAACGCAAAAGTGGTGACCACTTTTGCTATCGCCCTTTGGCCTCGAACTTCAAGAAATACGCTTCGATTAAGGCAGAATAGACCCCGGCCAGGGCCTCCAGTTCGCTTACCGGCACGCACTCATTGATCTGGTGCATGGTCTGCCCGACCAGGCCGAACTCGACCACGGGACACAGGGCCCGGATAAAGCGCGCGTCCGATGTGCCACCGGTCGTCGAACGATCGGTCTCCAATCCCAGCCGTGTCTCGATCACCTCGGCAATCAGGTCGACGAAAGGCCCGGGCTCAGTCAGGAACGCCTCGCCCGAAATGCTGAGCCTGACGTCGATTTTCGCGCCCGACCGTTCAGCGTGCTGCGCCGCCACGTCTTCAAACCACGCTTGCAACGCAGCGCCCGTATGGGTGGGATTGAAGCGGATATTGGCCCGCGCCGTAACTGACGGGGGGATGACATTGGTCGCCGTATTGCCGGTATCGATGGTGGTGATTTCGAGGTTCGACGGTGGAAACGACTCATAGCCGTCATCCAGCACGCGCCCCTTCAACTCCGTCATCAGGTCGACCAGGATGGGCAGGGGGTTCAGGGCACGTTGGGGGTAGGCGACATGGCCCTGCTTGCCCGTCACTGTAAAGGCGGCATTGATCGACCCGCGCCGGCCGACCTTGATCATGTCGCCCAGGACGGCCGAAGACGAGGGTTCGCCGACAATGCAATGATCGATCACTTCGCCGCGCGCGCGCAGCCACTCGACGACGCGTCGCGTGCCATCGACCGCATCGCCTTCTTCATCGCCGGTGATCAGGAACGACAGCGAACCCGATGGTTCGCCAAGGGCGGATACCGCCGCGATCCACGCCGCAATGCCGCCCTTCATGTCGACGGCGCCACGCCCGATGACCAGGCCGTCATGGATCTCGGCGCCGAACGGGTCGTAACGCCATAAACTGCGCATTCCGCCCGGCACGACATCGGTATGGCCGGCAAAACACAGGTTGGGCGCGGCTGTCCCACGCCGTGCATACAGGTTCTCGATCTCACCAAAGGTCAGCCGCCAGCATTCGAAGCCAAGCTCTTCCAGCGTCCGGTGCACGACGTCCATGGCGCCGGCATCGACGGGTGTGACGGACTCGCGGCGGATCAGCGCCTGGGTCAGGGCGACGGGATCGAGCGCTTTTGGCGATGTTTTTTCTGTATCTGGCATGTCCGATCATCTAAGTCCGTTTGGACTCCGGGGAAAGACTCAAATTAGGGTCAGGTTTGCTTTTCCGATTTTGCTTTTTTGTGTGTGCAAGGCTGGTTCCGTGACTGAAACTCCTACCGTTCCGCTGCCCGACGACGACCGTCATCCGCTGACCATACCGGATTTCCGCGCCTTCTGGCTGTCGCGTGTGTGCAGCGTGCTGGGCAGCACGGCCCAGGGCGCGGCCATTGCCTGGCAGGTCTATGCCATTGCCCGCCGCACCGGCGGCATGAAAGAGGCGGCCCTGGCCATCGGCATGATCGGCCTGGCCCAGTTCGTCACCCTGTTCCTGTCGACCATCCCGGCCGGCATCCTGGCAGACCGCTACGACCGCAAAACCATCATCGTCAGTTGCCAGATCGGCCAGGTCGCGCTGTCGAGCGCCTTCTTCGCCTACAGCTTCCTGCCGCATCCACCGTTTTGGGGCCTGTTTGCCCTCAGCGCCGTCCTGGGCGTGCTGCGCGCCTTTATCGCCCCGGCCAGCTCGGCCATCGGCCCCATGCTGGTGCCCAAACACATCCTGCCCAAGGCCATCGCGGTCAATTCGATTGCTTTCCAGGCCGGCCTGATCGTTGGCCCGGCCCTGGGCGGTCTGCTGGTCGGCATATCGCCGCGCTTCGCCTATGGCGCCTGTGCCGTGCTGTCGCTGATCGCCGCGGGCATGGTTCTCACCGTACGCACGCCGGCTGCGCCCGAACCGACCACGACCTCCAAGATGACCATGATCCGCGAAGGCTGGGCCTATCTGTGGAGCAACAAGGTGATCCTGGGCGCCATCTCGCTCGATCTGTTCGCTGTGTTGTTGGGCGGGGCGACGGCTCTGATGCCGGTCTTTGTCGGTGATATCCTGTCGGCCGGTCCTCAGGCCTTCGGTTTGCTGCGCGCCTCACCGGCCATCGGCGCCATTGCGACGTCCTTTTACCTGGCCAGCCGTCCGATCCGCCGTAACGCTGGCTACTGGATGTATGGCGGGGTGGCGCTGTTCGGCGTGATGACCATCGTCTTTGGTCTGTCGAAGCTGATCTGGTTGTCGATCGCGGCGATGATTGTGCTGGGCGCCGCCGACATGATCAGCGTCTATGTCCGCGGCACCCTGGTGCAGATCGTGACGCCGGACCATATGCGCGGCCGGGTCGCGTCGGTGTCGTACCTGTTTATCGGTGCGTCGAACGAACTGGGTGAATTCGAAAGCGGCGTCGTGGCGCGCATTCTTGGCCCGGTGGGTGCTGCCCTGTTCGGCGGTGTCGGCTCGCTGATCGTCACCGGCACCTGGATCAAACTTTTCCCAGCATTGTTTAAAGCGGATAAGCTGGAATAGATCTCTTCAACAAATGCTGTCAGATCACATCCGCCCACGCTGCTATGGTTTCCACGCGGCTTAATACTCGCCTATTCCCGTCACTTTACGGGGAGAGGCCGGCGCGAAGGGCGGTGCCGGGCGGCGAGCCTGAGGGGCCCTTTCTTACTTTCTTTTATGGTACGTCAGCGCCGCCGTGAAACACGCGGCCACTGCATCACGCTCGAACGTCCCGTCCACCGGCACCAACACTGCGCGATTGCCTTCAAAGACCAATGCCTCGCCGAACAGGCTGCGAAACGTCTCGACCAGCGAGGTATTACAGTTAAAATAGAGCCCGCAAACCTCGGGCGCCTTAGCCTTCCAGTCCATGCGGACCGTGCTCCCGCTGCCGGTCACCGAGGTCAGATAGGCCGGCTCGCCCCATTTCAGAGTTTCCTCGATCGGTCCGACCTCGGGCAAACCCACAGCCACTTCAAACAACAGATCCCGCAGTTCAAGCATGCGGTCTCTGACGCCTTCGGGATAGGCCTCAAAGACACGTGCGACGGCGGGATTGGAAAAACCTGTCATCAGGCGTCATACCTTATCTGGCTTTCCTGTTGCTTGAGCTTCTTGACGCGGTGGCGTTGATAGGCCTCGATCTGCCGGAATAGCGGATGCCGCCTGTCGAAGACAAGGTGCGTGATGGAGGCATAACATGACTTTCGCGGTTCTTCCTCGCCGATCTCGAACCGGCACAGGATGCCGCCTTCGTCGCCCATGTAGTAAAGGCCGACAATGCAACAGCTATCGGGAAGCACCACGTCCGACGATTCCATGATCATGGTCTGCTTCAGTATGGATGACAGCCGAGCTTCGACAGGGAGAGCCGTTTCGAACTCGGCCATAAGCCGTTCGGTTTTCGCGAAATCGTCAAGCATGGGATGCTCCTGACGCCGGTCTGGCATTCTCTTACGTCAATCGGCTACGCATTCGGCAATAATATTTTGAAATTACAGCAATTTTCAACGCGGAAAGCGCGGAAAAGACGGAAAGGCGCCGAAATCCAAGGTGATGTGTCTACCGCGCGCAGCGCCTTCTTGCTGTGAACGCTGCAAGAGACGTGGCATTAGGGCCCTGCGGGCAAGAACGTTTCTCTCTGTTCTTTTTCCGCGCCTTGTCCGTCTTTTCCGCGCTTTCCGCGTTGAAAACTGCTGTAATTTCAGTGAGTTAGTTGCCGTTGTAGCCGTCCGCAGTCAACCAGCGTCCTGACCGGCCAAAGACCCGGATAACCTCTACCGCGTGCCGCGTGTTGACGACAGAGCCGGCCGCAGTTGCGTGCGGCCATTGCTTCGCACGGGCGTCGTTTCGGTCTGGGCCAATGCCACCGGACGGCTGGTTTCGTCCTCATCCTGGAAGTGATACGCCGAGGCCTGCATGGCCAGGCTATCCGTGCCCGAACCGTCCGTACGCTTGACTTCAGCCATGGCGACCATGCTGTCGATTTCGCGCTTGCGGGCGCGGAAGGCGATCAGGTCGGGGCCCTGCAACAGGGTGGACTGCGGTACGCGGGCGCTCTTCGGATCGATCGGGTGATGGTCTTTCCAGACCTCGAAGTGCAGGTGCGGTCCGGTTGAACGGCCCGTCGTCCCGACATAGCCGATGATCTGGCCCTGGGTGACATGCTGGCCGGGTTTGACGGCGATCGACGACATGTGGCCGTAACCGGTTTCCCACGCCTGGCCGTGCGAGATACGCACCCAGCGTCCATAACCGCCCCACCACTTGGCATCGACCACGACACCGTCGCCGGCGGCCTGGATCGGGGTGCCCGTCGGCGCGGCGAAATCGATCCCCGAGTGCATCTTCATGAAGCCCAGGATCGGGTGGAAGCGCATGCCGAAGGTCGACGACATGCGCGCCCCATAGACCGGGGTGGCCAGAAGGAAGCCCTTGATATTCTTGCCGTATTCGTCGAAAAATTCGATATCCTTGTCGCCCTTGGGCTGGAAGGAATAGAAGCGGTCCGTACCACCCTTGGCCTCGATCTCGGCATAGAGCAGATTACCTGCCTCGACCGTGCGACCGCTTTCGGTGACCTTGCGGTCGAAAACCAGCTTAAAGGTGTCGCCCGACTGGATATCGCGCTCGAAGTCGAGCTTGTGGGCGAACAGCTTGACCACCTGGGCGGTCAGGGACGGCGTGGCGCCCATGGCGGCAGCCGAGGTAAACAGCGAACCGTTGATCTCGCCAATGGCGACGCGGCGTTCGGCGCGGATCGGTTCTTCCAGGGTGCGCAGGCGCATGACGCCGTCGCGGTCTGTGGTCAGGGTCAATTGCTTGGCGGGGCCGGTCCGCACCGTCAGCCCCAGCAGTTGCGCCGGCGCGTCGCCGATCAGCGGCTTGGCGATGGCGGCTTCCAGGCTCAAACCCTGTTTCAGGGTGGTGACGTCGAAACGGTTGGACAGCAGGCTGACAGCCGTCTGGGCATCGGCGGCGGAGACACCCGCGCGCATGACGGCGTCGGCCAGGTTTTCGCCGGCGCGCAGCGAGATCGGCACATCTATAGGCTGGTTGAAGCCCGGACGGGCGGCGGCTTCGGCAAAAGCCTGCGACTCAAGCGCCATGGCGGCGGACGGATCCAGCGGCTGGACAAAACCGGTCACGGGCTGCAGTACGCCCCACAGGACGGTGCCAATCGTAATCGCCAACGCCGATGCAAAAATCATCGGTGTGACCCTTACGGGCTGTCTGCGAGGATCGTGTTGAGCCATTTACGCGGTAACCGCCCTGGACCTGGTTGAGGCACTTTGCCTAAAAACAATGAGGCCCAAAGAAGGGATTGAGCCCCGGTTTGTTGTCGTCTTCCTGACGATGAGCCAGCACCTTGACCTGAGTCTGAAGGAAGAGGAAGGCCCTGCTTACGCCAAAAAAAGGCCAAAATGAGGCAGTTTTTACCTCGTCAGGACCCGCAAACTGATCAGGTTTTTACCGTCTTCGGGTTAAGATGACGCTTAAAAAAGCTTAACGAAAGGTTTATAAACCGGGAGTGACAGGCACTTTGGACCACTTATTCGTCTAAGCGCTTCATAAAACGTAAAAATTGAATGCAAATCAAAACTGAGCCATAAAAATCACTGTCAAGCGGTTGTGAACGTTTCGCGGGGCATTCAGACGAAAAAAGAAAGCGAATGTGTCCACAATTTTTAACAAGTTTCGGTGATATGGTCGTTTACCATACCTCGAAACGCGCAGAAGCCCGTAACCGCCTGTCATGACCGATAGCCCCTCCCTGACCGATGATGAGGCCCTCTGGTTTCCGGTGCATATGAGCACTGGTGACAGTTTTTCGCGTCCGACCTCCGCTGACGGGGCGCCGCTGGACGACGACGGCATCGGGCTTCCCCGCCCGCGCGGGCCGGGAGGAGGGAAAGGACCCAAGGGGCCGCGCCCGCCAAAGAAGGGCATCCGGGCCTCGAGCTGGCTGTGGCTCAGCCTGTGGGGTGTCGCAGCCCTCGGCATCGTCGGTTACGCCGCACGCAAGGAAATCGCTGCCGAAGTCATCCAGGGCTGGCTGAAGGGGCAGGGCGTCCAGGCCGCGCGTCTGAAACTTGATGCGCTGAACCTCAACCATGCCTCAGGCGCCCTGTTTATCGGCAATGCGACCACGCCGGAATTCAGCATCGGCCGCTTCGATATCGACTACAGCCTGCAGCCCTTTGTCGGCGGCGGCCAGCCCCTGGCCCGCGTCCGGCGCATTCATCTGATGCATCCGCTGGTCCAGTTCAGCGTCAAGGATGGCCGGCTCAACTTCGGCTCGCTGGACAAGCTGGTGCAAAGCGCCCTGACGGCGCCGCCGTCCAATTCCGTCCCGCCGGACAGCATCGTCATCGAAGACGCCACGGTACGCGTGACGACCGACTATGGCCTGTTGCGCGGCCAGGGTAATCTCAGCCTGCAAAACGGCGTCCTGACCTTCGCCCGCGTCCTCATGCCCGCCACCCATCTGTCCGGTCCGTTGGGCGAAGGGGACCTGACCTACGGCCTGGTGACGGCGCGCAGCATTGCCGCGCCCGGCGATGGCGACCAGTTGCATCTCCAGGCGCGGTTCGACGCCGACAGCTGGGAGATGAACGGAGCCGCCGACGCGATCGACGCCGCGGTCATGCCCGGCCAGGCGACACATCTTCAGGGGATCTCGGTCGAGCTCGATTCGCGTCTGCCCTACCGCCACGCCGCCGATCCGGCCATCGCCTTTTCCGGCCCGATGGACAGCAATGTGGCGGTTCGCATCAAGGGCGCCCAGACTCCGTCCGCCGATATCGGTGGTTTGGAAGGCAACCTGCACCTGAAGGGCGCGCTGAAATCCTCAGGCCGCGGCACGGCCTTTGATGGCGTCGGGCGCCTGCTGGCGCGTGCCGAAACCCTGATGAGCGGAAATATCGACAGCCGCGACCTGATGGTGTCCGGTGACACGTTGGCGGTCAAGGCCGGCATTACGCTCGGCGAACCGACGACGGTGCAGATCGACGGTCCGGTCACCGGCCGCGTCGGCGTCCTGCGTCAGGATGACCTGTTCGCCAAAGACAGCAACATTGCGCTCAACCACGTCTCGGTGAAGCTCGACGCCGCCGGTTTCGACTCTGGGTTCGTCGGTGGCGTGACGGTCGGCCGACTGGCGCAGAATGACATTGCGCTCGAAAACCTGCATCTCTCGCTGAAGGGCCTGGCGCACAGCGACACGTCGGCCGGCACCTGGGGCGCCGAGGTCGACAGCGACGTGTCGAGTGATCGTGGCAGCTATACCGGCCTGAAGGCCGTCGCTGACGGCCAGGTCACGGCCATGGCCGAGGCGGCGAAGAAGCCGCCGGTGCCGGGCGCGCCCATTCCGCCACCGGCCGACAGTGTCGTGGTGCTGGATCGCGCCCTGCAGCGTTTCTCGTTGCGTGCCAAAGGCGTCCATCTCAGTCTCAGCGGCACCTCCGAGGCCGGCGCACCGGCGCAGTTCGACCTGCGCCTGAAGAACGGCGCCCAACTGGGCCTGACCGGCGGCGGCAAGGCCGTCGTGACCACCAGCAGCGCCCGGCCTTTCCTGTCCAGCCGTCAGGCAGGTCGCTTCGGCCTGACCTTATCGGGCGCGGACCTGCCGGCCGCTGTCATCGCGGTCGACAATCTCGGTTTCAGCCGCGAAGGCCTGCTGGGCGGTGATTACAAGGCCGCCGCCGATTTCAACTTCTATCCCGTCGCCGGCGGGCATTTCGAAGGGCGCGGCCACTTTGCCGCGACTGTCGACGGCGGCTATAATATCAGCCTGGCCGAGCCGGCGAAATTTACCGCCGCCACGGCGGAACTCGGCGACCACGTCACCGACCTGTCGCTCAACTTGGTCCAGGCCGGAAAGCCCTTCCTGACACTCGACTCCAAGGGCGCTTTCCGCGTCACGGGCGCCTTTACCGATCTCAGCCTCAAGGCGCCCAACGAAAGCGTGGCGCTCGGCGCCGGCAAGGGTACGCTCGAAGCCTTTACCCTGACCGATGCGGTCGGGCTGAAAGCCGACTTGACGACAGCGGCCGTGACCGACGCCCTGACCGGCGACCAGATGCGCTTCAATCCGTTGTCGCTGTCGGGCAGCATCAACAACGATGCTCACGCCCTGACCGGCCGCTTCGTCGCCGCCACGGCCTCGGCGCACGACGCCAAGGGCCAGCCGCTGGGCATCGTCGCCATTGATCTCGACAACGACAATGTCACAGGGAAGGGGGCGCTCGGTTTCCACACGCTCGACCTGACCTTCGACGCGGCGGGCCTGCAGCCCGTCTATCTCAGCCCGCTGGTCGCCGCCATCTTCTCCAAGGACGTCTCGGGCAAGGCCGGCTTTACCGGCGCCTTCACCTGGGACAAACAGGGCAGCGGCAGCAGCGGCGTCCTGACCCTGGACGGTCTCAACTATGTCGGCGCGACGGGCGCGACCCACGGCCTTAACGGCCATATCCTCTTCACCTCCCTGGCGCCCCTGGCCAGCGATCCCGGCCAGATGATCAGCATCGATTCCATGCAGGTCGGTGTGCCCCTGTCGGACCTGAGGCTGAGCCTGCAGTTCCTGGGCGACACTATCGCCATCGAAAGCGCCCTGGTCCAGACCCCTGGCGGTCCGGTCATTCTCGAGCCCACGGTCCTGCCGCTCGACGGCAAGTCGGCCATTTCGGGGGCGGTCAAGTTCGACGGCCTCGATTTCGGCAAGATCATAGCCGCGACCGATCTGTCGACCAGCATGAGCTTTGAAGGCAATCTGTCGGGCCGCCTGCCGTTCAAGATCGATGGCGGGCATTTGAGCTTCGCCGACGGCCTGATGGCGTCGGACGCGCCAGGCCGCATCTCGATCAAGCGCACGGCGGTCTCGGGTGTTGCAGCGACGGGCACGCTGAGTTCGCCCGACACCAAGGCGCCGGCCGCGGTGGATCCTAATTTCAATCCGTTCCAGGACCTGGCCTTCCAGGCGATGGAATATGTGCGGTTCGACAAGATCGACGCGCGTCTGAACTCTATCCCGGGCGGCAAGCTGAACATCAACTTCCACATCAAGGGTTATTTCGACCCACCGCAGAAGCAGGAAGCCAGGATCAGCCTGTTCGACTATATCAGCGGCAAATGGATGCAAAAGCCGATCAAGCTGCCGTCCAAGACGCCGGTCGAGCTCTATCTCGAAGTGCCGGTCAATCTGGATGAGATATTGAACGACCTGACGGCTTTTAACGTTCGAACTGCCCAAAAGCCCCAATAACCCCTGATAATTCATTGCGGCGGGCTGCAAACCGTCATCTACCTGCGATACGGTGCTCACGTACTTGAGTACGCTCCGCTCCGTTTCTCGGCAGCTAACGGTTTTCGCCGCGCCGGAATGAATTATCTCCGTGCTTGTAAAGATAAGCGCTTATGCACCCGCTGCCGACAACTCTCGAGCCGTCGGTACTTAACCACTCGCAAAATATCGATTCCGTTCAGCCACGGTTCAGCCTATATCGTCTATTAGTTTGAACACACGCCGAATGGGGCGCGGATGAGGAGCCATTTATGAAGAAAGCAGTCGCCATGGCCGCGGCGGGGGTGAGCGCCTTGACGCTGATGGCATGTACGCCGTCGGTTAATGTCAATGTCAACCTGGCCCCCATCTACGCCAAGCTCGATGTCAATGTGAAGGTTCAGCTCGACGAGGACGTGAAGGCGCTCGTGCAGCAGAACCCGAACCTGTTCTAACCCCAGATCTTTTCTGACCGTTTATCAAAATGAGAATCGAAATGAAAACGACCAATCTGTTCAAAGCTGTGCTGACCGCCGCCGCCATTACCATGACGGGCCTGAGCGTCGCCGCTGTTCTGGTCACCCCGGCTTCGGCCGATATCGCCAGCGCCAAGGTCATCGTCGATGCCGCCAAGGCGGCCGGCACGGTCGGTGAGCAAAAGGACGGCTTCCTGGGCGTCGTCAGCAGCGCCGACTCGGCGACCCTCGGTGCGGTTGCCGAAATCAATGCCGGCCGCCGCGACGTTTACGGCCAGGCCGCCGCCAAGAACGGCGTCTCGATCGAAGCAGCCGGCCAGTCGGCCTTCGTCAATGTTATCATGCCGCGCCTCTCGCCGGGCGAATACTACCAGGACGCCTCCGGCGCCTGGGTCCGTAAGTAACAAGCTACATTAATCCGGCAAAAATCCCTCAGCGGGCGACCGCGGAGGGATTTTTTTATGCCATTTCCCTACTCTTTTTCAGCTCAAGCGCCGCATGGCTCGCCGCAAAGGCGGCGACGGGCGGTCGCCCTTGCCAAGTGGTGATGAGGATCGTCATCACCACTTGGAATAAGAACGTCCGCAGTTCGCCGGATAACGGCACAAAACCTGCATTTGACCGCCAACAATTCCCGCTTCGGGATAGTTTTTAACGGTTAGCGACCAGGATTAGCGCCATGCCTCAGGACCATTTGAAACCCCTGACCTCGTTACGGTTCTTCGCCGCCCTGTGGGTGGTGTTGTATACCTACATCAAGGAACTGAGCGGCGCGGTACCCCTGGGGTTGACCGACCACGGCTATCTCGGGGTCGATCTCTTCTTTATCCTGTCAGGCTTTATCCTGTCCTACGTCTATCTCGAAAGCTTCGGATCCGGGCGTTTCAACTACCTGACCTTCGTCAATCATCGCCTGGCGCGGATCTATCCGCTGCATATCGCAACACTGCTGTTTTCCCTGGCCCTGATCGGGATGGCGGCGATGAAGGGCGTGCAACTCGACCCCAATGCGCAAAACTGGGCCGCCCTGCCGGCACACCTGACCCTGACCCAGGCCTGGGGCCTGGCGCCGACAGCATCGTTCAACCATCCGTCCTGGTCGATCTCGGCCGAATGGTTCGCCTATCTCAGCTTCCCGGGCGTTGCCTGGATGGCATGGCGCCTGCGCAATCGCCCGGCCCTGGCCGTGACCCTGGCCGCTGCCGCTGTCGTTCTTATCAACCTGGCTTTCGAGGCTGTGGCCGGGTTTTCGCTGACCCACGCCACCTTCCAATGGGGCGCCCTGCGAATCGTCCCCAGCTTCCTGTTGGGCAGCGCGCTGTATCTCGCCTGGCGTAATGGCGCCGTCGACAACCCAAAACTCGCCCTGGGTGGCGCCATCGTCGCCAGTCTGGCCGTAATTCTGGCCTCATCACTCGGCGGTCCCGACATTGTGATCGTCCTGGCCTTGGGACTTCTGGTCCTGTCGATCTCGGGCCTCGGCCGTGACGGCAGCGGAATTATGTCGAGCAAGGTCCTCGTCTATCTGGGAGAGATCAGCTTCGCCACCTATATGGTCTATGTGCCGTGGAAGTGGGTTTATCTAAAGGCCGCAAATGCCTTGCTGGGCACGGATCACGCCGCCCTGCCGTTTGTCTGGTGGTTCGCCGGACTACTGGCCCTGGTGCCGCTTTCGATGCTGGCGCACCATCTCGTCGAGCGTCCGTTCCGCAAGATTTTGCGTGACCTGGGCGAAAAAATCCGCTACCGCAGTAGCGTAAAATCCCTCTCGCTGGGGGAATAATACGGTTAATATTTACGTGATCGACACGAAAAATTTGTTGAAATTTTATTTTTCTGTTGTATCCAAGACACGGGGCTCAACTTTCACGGAGTGATTTGCGTGAAGAAAACCGTGTCGGCGTTAGTACTTGCCGCTTTTACCTTGTGTGCCGCATCCTCGCTGGAAGCGAAGACCGTCGCTCATACACCGGCAAAGTCAGCCGTTACGAAAAAGGTCTCAATCAAGGCAAAGGCGCAGCGTGCGCATGCCATCAAGACCTCCGCAAAAGTTTCGCGTATCTCCACGAATACGTCGTCTCCCTATTGGCAATGCGTCACCTTTGCGCGCTCCCTGACGGGCATGCAAATCTTTGGCGACGCCTGGACCTGGTGGGGTAAGGCGACGGGCCGCTATGACGAGGGCCATACGCCCAAGCCCGGCGCGATCCTGGTCTTCAAGCCGCAAGGCAAGATGACGCGTGGCCACGTCGCCGTCGTCTCCCAGATCATCACCGAACGTTATGTTCAGGTCACTCACGCCAACTGGTCGCCGATCAATGGCCACCGCGGCCAGGTCGAAGACCATGTCAATGTCATGGACGTTTCCGATCGTGGCGACTGGTCGAAGGTCAAGGTATGGTACGGTCCGCTGAACGATTTCGGCACCACGACCTATGTGACCTACGGCTTCATCTACCAGGATACGGCTGAAGGCAAGGCAGCGGCCCAGGAGGTCATCGCCAAGTCCGAGGAACTGCCGGACGCACCGGTCCAGTATCAGCAGATTGCCGCCGCCACGCCGGCGCCCCAGGCAGAGATGCCGGCCTCCCTCAAGGCCGCCTTGACGCCGGGCAACGACAAGGGCTTCCTGTCGGTCAGGTCCAATACCGTCGCCGCCCACGTCAACGGTGCTGAAGCTGCCGCTATCGTGGCGCAGATCGACAACGACGCCGCAGCCCATACGGCCACGCCTAAGCCCGAAGCCGGGACGACCACCAAGACTCAAGGTCGCCCTTAAGGCACGGCGAACAAAATCATCTTAAAAGCGGCGGCTCAGGCTTGAGCCGCCGCTTTTTTTAATGGCAAGGTAGGTGGAACCTTTTGGGGATGTCCCTTTGCTGACCTTGCATACCTGTCCGCCGCACGCGACGACGCCCCTGCCGCCGGCAGGTGAGCCCCTGACGGCCAATATTGTCTGGATCGACCTTCTCAACCCGACGCGCGAGGAAGAACTGCGTATGGAGGGGGATCTCGGTGTCCTTTTGCCGACGCGCGAGGACATGGCCGAGATCGAGACGTCGAGCCGGCTTTATCTCGAAAACCGCGCCGCCTTCATGACCGCCCAGATCGCCTTTTTTGGCGGTCAAAAACACCTGCAGTCGGAACCGGTGACCTTCGTCCTGGTCGACCGCCGCCTGGTGACCATCCGCTATGTCGAACCGGCCTCGTTCAAGATATTCGCCGGCCAGGTCGAAAAGCATCCGGTGATGTGCAGCGACGGGCCGACCACCTTTCTCAATCTGCTCGACATCATCATCGACCGCACCGCCGACCTGATCGAAAAAACGGCGGCAGGCATCGAGGACATGCAGAAATCGATCTTCAAGACGCGCCGCAAGACCGGCCTGGAGCAGGTGATCATCGATCTGGGCGGAACCCAGGCGGATAATGCGAAGATCCGCAATTCCCTGGTCTCGCTGGCGCGTCTGATTGCCTTTGCCAGCGGCCTGGAGGTGGAAGAGGCGGGAGTCAGGCCGGCCGACCTGCGTGATTTCCGCGAACGTCTGAAGACCATGGCGCAGGACGTGGCGTCGCTGAGCGACCACGCCAGCTATGTTTCGGGCAATATTGCCTTCCTGCTGGACGCGGCACTTGGCCTGATCAATGTCGAACAGAACACCATCGTCAAGATGATCTCGATCACCTCGGTCATCTTCCTGCCCCTGACCCTGATCGCCTCGATCTACGGCATGAATTTCGACTATATGCCGTTCCTGCACAGCCCCGAGGCCTTCTGGGGCACCTGCGCGGTCATGGTCGGCATCATTGCCATCCTGCTGGTCTGGTTCAAGTTCCGCCGATGGATATAGTCAGTTTACCGCCTGGCTAATGCTCATGGAGGCATAGCAAACCGGGAACGAGGCCAGCAAGAGAAGGCCGAAGCCGAGCCACCATGCGCCGGCGTGTGGCCGCCACGGTTCGACGATACTGACCATGAGCGCGCCGATAAAGCTGGCCACGATCAGGACAATGTTGAACAGGCCCGCGGTCAAAAATGCGTACATATCGCTGCCCGTCTTAAGTGCGAAAGGCAGGTAGAGCAGTAGCAAGGCTGCCAGATGACCTGCCACCGTCGTCATGAAAATCTGTTTCCTTGTCATCGCGCCGCCTCCAGAAGTTTCGCTTCGACCGCCGGATCGCGGTAGAACAGGTTCATGGTGTCGAAGGGAATGATCCGGCCATCCTTATGGACGATATGCACACAGGATTTCTTGACGCCGCGCACGTCAAAATCGTGGGCGTCATAGAACTTCATCACGATGACGCGGAACAGGTTGGCATAGGTCAGGCCCATTGTGTCGATCTGCGGCAGGCAGCACATGATGTCGGCAATGGTGTCGGTGCAGGCCTGGGGCGAATTGCCGGTCGAAAACAGCTTGATCAGCTTGGCGTGGACCTCGGGCATGGTTTCGAAATTGACGGTGTTGCGCGATGTCGCCAGCAATTCCTCCGGACTGAAATAGCGCGTCAGTGGGACCAGTTCGTCACCCAGCTTCAGGGCATAGCCCATCATGATCGCATCGGGATGGCAGGGCACGGGCACCAGATCGTCGGGGGCGAAGATATCGGCCTGGTCGAGGATGGACTGCCGCACCTCGGACAAGGTGATGCGGTCGGTCTCCGGTCGAAAATGTTCGGTGCGACCAGCGGCTTGGGTCGGCTGGAAGGTGACGCCGCGCACGCAGGGCTGCTGGCGGGCGTAGCGCAGGATGTCGCCGATCTCGTGGTCGTTCAAACCTTTTTGCAGGGTGACGACCAGGGTGGTCGAGATGTTGAATTCATTGAGATAGTCGATGGCCTGCTGGCGCACGGCCGTCATGTCCTCGCCGCGCAGGCTGATAAGGACGTCGGGCGAAAACGAGTCGAATTGCAGATAGACCTCGATCCCCGGCATGTAGCCGGCCAGGCGTTCGACAAAGGCGCGGTCCTTGGCCATGCGGATGCCGTTGGTATTGACCATCAGGTGGCGGATCGGCCGCGCCTTGGCCATGTCCATGACGGCAAAGAAGTCCGGGTGGATAGTCGGTTCGCCGCCGGACAACTGGACGACGTCGGGTTCGCCTTCGCTGAGCACCACGATGTCAAGCATGCGCTCGATCTCGGCCAGGGTGCGGTGACGGCCGTGGCTGGGGCTGGATGCGGCATAGCAGGTCGGACAGGTGAGGTTGCAACGATCGGTCAGTTCGATAATCGATACGCAGGAATGCTGTTCGTGGTCGCTGCACAGGCCGCAATCATAAGGACAGCCGCGTTCGACCTTCATGCCGAACTTGCGCGGCATGTCGCCGGGTTTGTTGAAATCCCGCGTCTTTTTGTAATAGGCGATATCGGTTGAGATCAGCACCTTTTCGCGACCGTGGTCGGGGCAGGTCTTGACCATATAAACGCGTTCGGCCTGAAAGATGATCTTGGCTTCCAGCTTGCGAAAGCAGGTCGAACAGATCGAATTGGTCAGCTCGAAAAAGATGTAGTCACGCGCCGCCATCAGACCCTCCACGATCGCGCCTGGATAGCCAGGCAGCATAGACAGCAAAACCGGCAAGAGCTGCGATCTGCAGCACGGAAAGGCCTGGCCGGGCCGTCAAGGCTCCCTGTGTAGCTATGTTTTGAACGATGTTCAAGTTGTTTCCGAGGGCATAGGTGGTGACAGGCTTGAGGAACTCGATGACGAAACGCCAGGCGCAGTAGGCGAGGATAAACAGTTTGAACAGGTCGCCGGAACGTAAGGAGATACGGCGCCGGACCAGCCAAAGGCCTCCGGTCAGGACGGCGAGAAAGACGATTTCGTAAAGCGGTGTCGGATGGCGGATCACGCCGTCTCCGGCGTCATAACCGAGGACAAATTGGGTGGCGTCACCCCAGGTGCCGTCACTGACGCCGGTGAGCAGGCAGCCAATCCGGCCGATCATGATGGCCGTCAGCAGGGGGAAGACGTACAGGTCGCCGGTCGAACGCCGGATGCCCGTGGCGGCCTTGGCAATTTCCACGCCGATAATGCCGCCCAGTAGCCCGCCCAGAATGGTTTTGGCGGCGAGCAGGTTGGCGGGGTTGGCGGCGATCAGCGGCCACAATTCGGGGTGTTCGGCCAAACCAAGCAGTTTCGAACCCAGGCCGGCGCCGGCGGCCGCGCCGATCAATACGCTCAAGCGTGCACGGTCGCTGAAGGAATCTGCCGTCTGCCGACGCAGCCACAGATAAAGCCGGAAGCCGGTGAACCAGGCCAGGGCCTCGAAAACGGCGTGGGCGGGTAGGGACAGGCCGAAAAGATGGAAGACGACGGGAAGGTGCATGATAACCGCATAACATGCCCAGCGGTTGCAGCCTATCGCTCGACCAGGGTGTAGTTGGTACCGTGGTCGCGGACATTGTCCATTTCGGTTTCCAGCAGACGCGCCCGGGTCAGGTCGGCGCGGGTAAGATCGGCATAGGCCAGGCTGGCGCGGGACAGGTCGCAGCGCATCAACCGGCCTCCGCCGAGATCGAGCGGGCCGAGATTGGCGCCTTCGAGATTGGCATGAATCAGGCGCGCCCCGATCAGCCGGGCGCCGCGCAGGTCGGCGCCGCGCAGATTGCAGCGCCGCAGGTCGGCGCTGGCCAGGTTGGCGCCCTGGAGCTGGATACCTTCCATGTCGAGGCCGTAGAAGATGGCGCCCTCGGCATCCAGCGTGCTGAGCTCGCGGCGGCGCAGGTCGCGGACCAGGCGGAAATCGATACCGGGCAGGTTCTGCCGCGATCCCGAAGCGCCGCCGGTGCGGCACCAGGCCTCGTGAAGCGCCAGATAGTCGTCCAGCGGTTCGTCGTCGATAAAGACGCTGACCGGCTCGACCAGGGCCCCGGTCGTGTCCGCCGCCTTGAGATCGCAGCCGGACAGGACCGTTTCGACCATGATGGCGCCGCGCAGGCTCGTGCCGGTGATATCGGCGTTCGACAGGTTGGCGCCTGTCAGAATGGCGCCATCCATATTGGCATTGCGCAGCCGGGCATTGGACATGATGGCGCCGGACAGGTTGGCGTCGCGAAAATCGGTGGCTACGGCCTGTGTACCGGTCATGCGCGCGCCGCTGAGATCGGCGCCGCTCAGTATGGCGTAGTCGAGTTCACCCGGCCTTCGTTCATGCTTCATCAGCCGCAGGCCGTGTTTTTCATCCTTGAAGGCGATCTGGCCTTCGCGCAGATCGGTACTGACCAGGCTGGCCGCCGTCAGATTGGCGCCGCGCAGGCAGGCGCCGCGCATGTCGGCGCGGTCGAGGCGGGCAAAGCGCAGGTCGGAATTGCGCAGGTCGGCGCCGAACAGATTGGCCCGTACAAAGACGCCGTCGCGCAGCGACGCGCCATAGAGTCGGGCGCCGGTCAGGTTGGCATCGCTCAGGTCGACGCCTTCCAGCTTGATCTCGGTCAGGTCTATATAGGCCAGGTTGGCCAGCCGCCCGCCCGCCCTGCCGCTCTTATAGTCGGCATGAAGGTCCAATATGGTTTGAAGCGACGTCTTGTCGATCGTCTGAAGGGTAGCGGCGGACATGTGAGCTGTTCGGGCTGGAGTAGGCGGGGGCGGAAAGGCACGCAACAGACGGCAATTTTGTGATCGCAAATTCGCTATAAGTGCAGCGCAGCAAACTTGGCAAGCGCTTATGCAAACGTTTCCGACAAAAAAGGCCGGCTGGAACCGTTTTTTCCGAAAATCGTCAGTCTGCGCTGGTTTGACAGGCGCCGCACAGACCACGCGCTTCCAGAGTGATGTGACTGATCTTGAAACGCGCGCTGGCCGCCCGCGCTTCGATGTCGGCGACATTGGGGATGGCAATTTCAACGCTTTGACCGCAGCATTCGCACAGCAGGAAACCGGCGGCGTGGCTGCCGTGTGCATCCGCGGCATGGGTATGGCAGGCGACGAAGGCATTCAGGCTTTCGATGCGATGAATCAGGCCCATCTGCTCGAGGAAACCCAGGGCACGATAGACAGTCGGCGGCTTGGCGGCGCCTTCGGGATGAAAGCGGTCGATGACGTCATAGGCCTTGATCGGGCCGGCCGCTTCCAGGATCAGTTCGTAGGTGCGCAGGCGTGACGAGGTCATGCGCTCGCCGGCTTCCGTGCACAGGGTTTCGGCCGCAGCCAGGCGTGACGCCTTGGTGTCCGGGGTCAGGTCGTGATCGTGGTCATGGGTATGGGCGCAGGCGTGACTCATAGGCCTAAAGGTAGGGTGTATCGCGCCTTTGCGCAATCCCGGCAGCGATCACATGACTTTTCTGTAATATTATAACAACGCGGGTTGACATGTATAATGTTATTACATAACACAAGTGCAATGCAGCATTTTTTGGGCAGCACTGCCTGGGCAACATTTTGATATATCGGGGACCTCATGTCACACGCCTTTCGTAAAACGCTTCTCGCCGGTTTGTCGCTGTTCGCCATGGCGCCGGCGGTCCACGCCCAGGACCAGGCCGGTGACAAGGCGCCGCCGCCGGCGACCAATGATGACAAGCCGGTCGAGGTCGTGATTACGGGGGCTGGCTATCATGTCACCAAGGACTCGCTGATGTCGCACATCGACGTGCTGAGCCGCGCCGAGCTCGACCAGAAGGCGGCATCGGGCATCGGCGACACCCTGGCCTATATGCCTGGCATTCGCTCATCGAGCTTCGCGCCGGGCGCCAGCCGGCCGATGATCCGCGGCCTCGACGGCTTCCGCGTCCTGGTGCTCAACAACGGCATGGGCGTGGTCGATGTCTCAGCCCTGTCTCCCGATCATGCCGTACCGTCCAGCCCGACCGAGGCCAAGCGCGTCGAGGTCCTGCGCGGACCGTCGGCCCTGGCCTATGGCGGCAATGCCATCGGCGGCGTGGTCAATGTCATCGACGACCGCATTCCCAACCAGGCTCCGGCCGACGGACTGGAAGGCACCTTCGCGGCGCAGGCATCGAGCGCGGATTCCGGCGTTCAGGCGGCGATCAATCTCAAGACCGGCAAAGGGCCGTGGGTCTTCACCTTCGACGCCTTCCGGCACACGTCGCAAGACTACAGCACGCCGGTCCCGCCCACCCTGAGCCCAGCCGATACGCGCGACCATCAGACCAATTCGGCAACGGACATGCGCAACGTCGGCGCCGGCTTCAGCTATGTCGGCGAGCATGGCTATGGCGGCCTCAGCTACAAGACGACCGACTATACCTATGGGGTGGCGGTCAATGACGACGTCGAAATCGAACTGCACCAGCAGCGCTGGGATGCACGCGCGCAGCACGATATTGCCTTCGCCGGCTTTACCCGGCTCGACGCCGCGGCCGGTTATTCCGACTATCACCACGCCGAGATCGAGGATGGCCACATCGGCACGCAATTCTTTTCGACCGGCAGCGAAGCGCGTCTGGCCCTGGTGCGCGACAATGTCGGGAAGGTCAGCGGTACGATCGGTATTTCCGGTTTCGACCGCGATTTCCGCGCCGTCGGCGACGAAGCCTTCGTGCCGTCGACCGCGACATCGCAGGCCGGAATCTTCACCCAGTACCGTTATGACGCGGGGCCCTGGGGCATCGAGGGCGGGGTGCGCTTCGACAAGACCTCTTTGTCGTCCGTGGGCTTCGCGCGCGATTTCAACACCGCATCCGGCGCCGTCGGCGGGTTTTACCGGCCCAACGATCACGGCTTCATCGGCCTTAGCCTGACGCGGTCGGAGCGGGCGCCGTCGGAGGTCGAGCTGCTGGCCAACGGCCCGCACGAAGGGACCGAGCAGTTTATTCTCGGTGATGCAGCCTTCAAGACCGAAGTCGGCTCATCGCTGGAGCTGACCGGCCACTGGCTGATCGATTCCGACAACCGCTTCGCCGTCGACGCCCACATCTATGCCAGCCATTTCGACCGCTTTATCGACCTGCGGCCGACGGGAGACAGCGAAGACGGTTTGCAGGTCTTCCAGTACGTCCAGACCGATGCCGATCTGCACGGGCTGGAGCTGGAAGCCAATACGCGTCTGTTCGACTGGCGCGGCCAGACCTTCAAGCTGGACGCGTCCTACGACTATGTTCACGGCGAGACGGCGATCGGGCCGGTTGTGCGCATTCCGCCCCAGGCCCTGACGCTCAAGCTGGAAAGCGCCGGCGGCGGCTGGAAGTCCTATGCCGAGGTGCGGGGCGTCGCGGCGCGCGACAAGGACCTGGCTGCCTTCGAAACGCCGACCGACGGTTACGTAACGGTCAACCTGTTCACCTCGTACAAGTTGCCGCAGATGTCGGGCGCCACCGTCTATGCCGAACTGCGCAACGCCACCGACGCGGAGATGCGCGAGGCGACCTCGGCGACCAAGGATTCCGTGGTCGATCCGGGCCGTTCCCTGCGCGTCGGACTGACTTGGAATTTCTAAGAGTTTGGCAGTCGACGATGTCACCAGGGTTTGGTCATCCGCATCAAAACGGCACACCTTTCCCGGTGCGGATACATAAATCCGTGAGGCATTCGCTTATTCTGTTACGCCGCTTGCTCCCGGCAATCGCTTAGGCTAGAAGCGAGGCTCATTTTTTTCTACTCCAGCCGAGACCAGGTAAACATGGCCGAACAACAAAACAACGACGCTGCCCTGAGCGGCAACGTGCTCTTCTACAAGTCGCCCGAGCCGCTGAACCCGGAAGCCCATGGCTCGATGGGGATCAGCGCCATTCCCGCGCCGCATGCCTTTGTCGCGGAAACCAATGTGGTGCCTCTGACCGTGGCGGAATTCCCAGCTGCTTCGCTGAGCTATCCGATCGTGTTTATCGGTGAAAACTATATGCCGGTGGCGGCCATGGGCCTGTCGTCGGGCCAGAACGTGTTCGTCTCGCCGGAAGGTACCTTCAAGCCGGATTCCTACCTGCCGGCCTTCGCCCGCCGTTATCCTTTCGTCTTCGCCAATGACGAGCAACAGGAACGTATGATCCTGTGCGTTGACACCCAGGCGCCGATGGTCAAGACGGCCAATCCGGACGTGCCGTTCTTCGAAAATGGCAAGGCGACGCAGTATGTCGAAAACGCCATGCAGTTCTGCTCGGACTTCGAAAACGAGCGCCGCCGTACGGAGTCGTTCGTCAGCCTGCTGCGCGAGCTGAACCTGCTGGCCCCGCGCGAAACCCTGTACCGTCCGCAGAACAACGACGGCACGCCGGGTGAGCCGCAAAAGATCGCTGAATATTTCGCGGTTGACGACAAGGTGCTGAATGAACTGTCGGGCGAAAAGCTGGTCGAGCTGCGCGACAATGGTGCCCTGACGCACATCTATGCCCACCTGAACTCGCTGCTGGCCTGGGACAAGCTGATCGCCCTGACCATCGAGCGCAATCAGTCGGTTGGTAACGCTCCGGTCAACTAAGACTTTAGGCTATCGAAATTGAAAGGGCTCCGGAGCGATCCGGAGCCTTTTTTAGTATTTTGGAACCGCGAATGAACGCGAATTTGGAGCGCCAAAGGCGCTCGTGCATATTGGTGAAACCGGTCGGAATATCGGATAGATATCAATATTCGCGTTCATTCGCGTTCATTCGCGGTTCCAAACCTTTTACTGGCTTCAGGCACTCGGCGCTTTCGGCAGGCGCTGGAATACCGAGCGTGTCAGGCATGAAAAGACCAGCCGGCCGGCTTCATCAAGCATGTCGTGCTGGGCGATGACGACGCCCTTGGTATCGCCGACGGCGTCCTTGCCCATCACCGTCAGGCGGCCGCGCAGCAGTTCGCCCGGCGGCGGGTTGCGCGACCAGCGCAGGGCGTCGACTGCCAGGCGCTTGGTCTGCGGCCATTGCAGCGCCGCTTCGGTTTCCAGCCGCGACCACAGGGTGAAGATCAGCGCGTCCGGCACGCCGTCAGCCGGGTTCCAGGTGGGCGCATAGGACTTGCAGAAACTCAGCAGTTCGTCTTCCGAAATAACGCCGGCGCCGATGGAGGCGACCTGACCGATCCAGAGGTCATCGAAAGCTGCGGGCATAGGCAAAAATCCCTGTAAAAAACTCCATTCGCCCACTGCGAATGGCAAGCGCAAATGCGCGCCCGAGCCGTTGCGAGGAGCCAAGCGGCGATTGAGCGGCAACACCAAAAACAACCCCTTTAAACCGACTTCCTCACAAGAGCAACCGCCGGTAAAAATCGCGTGGCAATGGCTTCAGGCAGCGGGCGGCGGTTGATTAATCGCGGCCCATATGGTTCTGTCCGCGGTGGAGTAAAACGAATCCCATGAGTACCCGCGAGCCGCCGCAAATCATCGAGGATGAGCCCTACGAAGGGCTGTACCGTGGTGAGAGCAACCACCTTCTGTCACGTCCCGAAACGGCCGGATCGGGCCATCTGCCCGACCGTTTCGACTTGGCGGAAATTCTGAAAAAGACGCGCGAGCGCATGGGGCTGTCGCTGGATGAAGTGTCCGAGCTGACGCGCGTCCGTCGCGCCTATCTCGAAGCCTTCGAACAGGCCGCCTACGATATCCTGCCGCCGCGTGCCTTCGCGATCGGTTATGTCAAGGCCTATGCCAAGGCGCTGGGGCTGGACGAGGAAAGCCTGGCCGACATGTACAAGCGCGATGCCAGCGAACCGACGGTCCGCCTGCATGCGCCTTCGGGCGCTTCGCTGGAAGACGTCAAGCCGAACTATCGCGCCTATATCCTGGCCGGCGTCGGGTTGGTGGCGGCGGTCGGTATCTGGAATGTCGTACAGCACAAGCCATTGTCGGGCGGCCAGCGCGCCGCCGACAGCAAGATGGACGCCGCGCCGTGGAAATTCGGCGTGCCCAATCTGCGCGACGGCATGATGCAACTGACCCAGGCTGCGCCCGCGCCCCAGGATCAGGATGTACCGGCGCTCTATGTCACACCCGGCCTGGAAGAGGGTTTCGCGTCGGTTCAGGCCGACAGCAATGCCAGTTCCGCCGCGGCCGTCCCGGTTATCGATGTCCTGCAGATGCGCAAGGCCTTTAATCCGCAAGGCGCGGTCTATGGCGCCCAACCGTCGGATTCGACGGTTACGATTCAGGCCAAGCGTTCCGTCAACCTGATCGTGCGCGATGCGGCGGGGACCGTGGTCGTCTTCGGCCAGCAACTGGGAGCGGGTGAGGCTTATCGCCTGCCGGCGGTCGAGGGGCAGAGCTGGCAGATCGAGGTCTCCGACATCAAGAATATCGACGTCTTCTACAATGGCGAATATGCCGGGGCGATGGACGCTGTGAAGACCAGCGTCGGCGCACTCAACGCCAAGGCGGCGCAGATGTCGGCCGTGCTGGATTCCAAACAGGCCCAGGCCGGCACGGTAGCGGCGGTCTATACCACCACGCCGAAGCCGGAAGCGCCAACCGCCGCGCCGCGCCAGACCGAGCCCATTCCCTACCTGCCGGCCGTTCGTCCGCCGGCGCCGGTGGTCCAGGCGCCGGTTGCCGCATCATCAGCCTCGGTGGGTTCAGCCTCCGCGTCATCGGTCTCGTCCGCACCGGCGGCCGAGATTGCGCCTGTACCGCCCGCCAAGACGCCTTCACCGACGCAATAATATTTGCCCCATGCGGTTGTGACGTCGTGTCGCAAGCCTGATATATAGACGCTAGTATTTGGGACGCGTGTTATAGTCGCGTACGCAGCCGGATTTTTCGATATGGATAGCCACCAGCCCTCAGATCACACCCATATCCGTCCGTGGCGGCAGATTGCGCGGCGCAAGAGCCGGCAGATCATGGTGGGTAAGGTGCCGGTCGGTGGCGATGCCCCGATCACCGTCCAGTCGATGACCAATACCCGTACGCACGACGTCGAGGGCACCATGGCGCAGATCCGCGCCCTGGAAGAGGCCGGCGCCGATATCGTCCGCGTATCGTGTCCGGACGTCGAGTCGACCCAGGCCTTGAAGGAGATCGTCCGGCAGTCCAATGTGCCGATCGTCGCCGACATCCATTTTCACTACAAACGCGCCATCGAAGCCGCCCAGGCGGGCGCGGCGTGCCTGCGTATCAATCCCGGCAATATCGGCTCGGCCGCCCGCGTGCGCGAAGTCGTCCAGGCGGCGAAGGACTATGGCTGCTCGATGCGCATAGGCGTCAATGCCGGTTCGCTGGAAAAGGACCTGATGGAGAAGTACGGCGAGCCGTGCCCCGAAGCCATGGTCGACAGTGCCCTGTTCCACGCCAATATCCTGCGCGATCACGATTTTCATGAGTTCAAGATTTCGGTCAAGGCGTCCGACGTCTTTCTGACGGTGGCTGCCTATTCGGCCCTGGCCGACGCCATCGATTGTCCGCTGCATATCGGGGTGACGGAAGCCGGCCCCCTGCGCAATGGCACCATCAAGTCAGCCATCGGCCTGGGCAACCTGTTATGGGCAGGTATCGGCGACACGGTGCGCGTCTCGCTGGCCGCCGATCCGGTCGAGGAGATCAAGGTCGGCTTCGACCTGCTGAAATCCCTGGGCCTGCGCCACCGCGGGGTGAATATCATCGCCTGTCCATCATGCGCCCGTCAGGGTTTCAACGTTATCGAGACGGTGGCAAAACTGGAAGAACGGCTGGCCCATATTGCCAAGCCGATGTCGCTGTCGATCATCGGCTGCGTCGTCAATGGCCCGGGTGAGGCGCTCTATACAGATGTCGGCTTTACCGGCGGGGGCGCCGGTTCCGGCATGGTCTATATGGCCGGCAAGCCCGATCACAAGCTGAGCAACACCGATATGGTCGAACATATTGTCGATCTGGTCGAGGCCCACGCGGCCAAGCTGTAGGCGCGGTACGTCCTGGGGCTGACGTCAGCGTAAGCTCACCAAATTGTGCATGTTAGCGCCGCCGCAGCCCGATATAAGGGAACCCTATGGTTAAAGGGGCATAAGCTTTACCGATTAAGGCGAAGTAAGGTTTTGGCCCTTAAGACTATGTTAGGACCAGAGTGGCCGGCACGGGCAACGGCCGGGTTTGCCAAAAAAAATTACAGGGGCAGGGCGGTATGATCTACGCGGATTCAGACAGTTTCCGGGGCGGCTTCGTGGGCGTAGCGACGCCTGGGCATTCGACTCTCCAGGCCGCAATCGATCCGAACTTCGAACGCGGTGGCCCCAGTCCCAATACGCTTCCTTCCTTTACCCCGACCCAGGCTGGCCAGCAGTTGACGCGCGGCGGCTATTCCCTGAACGGCAGTGGCGTCACGGGCACGGCCGCTGTCGTGACCTATGCTTTCCGGGTCAGCGCTGATGTCATGCCCGAAGACACCAGCGGCTTCTCGCAGTTTTCCTCCACCCAGATTGCGGCGACGCTGCTGGTCCTGCAGGCCTGGTCGGACGTCGCCAATATCACCTTCAGCCGCGTCGATGATGGCAGCGGCTATTCGAACGACGCCACGATGCTGTTCGGCAATTACAATGCCGGCGTCGACGGCGCGGCAGCCTTTTCCTACATGCCGACCGACGGGGCGAACGGCAGTTCCAGCAGCGATATCTGGATCAATACCAGCTACGCCTACGAAGCCACGCCGACCCTGCTGAACTACGGCATGCAGACCCTGGCGCATGAAATCGGCCACGCCATCGGCCTGGAACATCCCGGCGACTACGACGCCACGACCGGCACACCGGCCTATGGAACCGACGCCGAGTATTTCGAGGATTCGCGCGCCTACACCGTGATGAGCTATTTCAGCGAAACCAATACGGGCGGCGATTTCAACGGCTACTATGCGTCCGCGCCGCTGATGGACGATATAGCCGCGGCCCAGCGCCTGTACGGCGCTAATATGACGACCCGGGCGACCAACACCACCTACGGCTTCCACAGCACGGCGGGTCGCGTGCAATATTCGGCCACCGACGCCAACAGCATCCTGATCTTCTGCGTCTGGGACGGCGGCGGTACGGACGTTTTCGACTTTACCGGCTATAGCCAGGACGCGTTGGTCGACCTGCGCGCAAGCCATTTCTCCAGCGTCGGCGGGCTGATCGGCAATGTCTCGATTGCCCAGGGCGTGACGATCGAGCATGCCCTGGGCGGCACGGGCAACGATTTTCTGATCGGCAATGCCGCCGCCAATCTCCTGCACGGCGGTTCCGGCAGTGACCGGCTGATGGGCGGCGCCGGCAATGATACGCTTAATGGCTCCAGCGGCCTGGATATCGCCGACTACAGCCTCGACACTGCCGCGGTGACGGTTGTGCTGGGTGTCGACTCGGTAGGCGGCGGGACAGGCACGTCCTCGGGCGCCACGGCCGGTGCCGACACCCTGATCAATGTCGAAGGCCTGGTTGGCGGCGTCGGCAATGACACCTTCATCGGTAACAGTTTCGCCAACCTGCTGGATGGCGGCGCCGGCGGCGACGTGCTGACGGGCGGTATCGGTGACGACACCTATGGCGTAGACAGCCTGAGCGACATCATCACCGAACTGACCGGTGAGGGCACGGATACTGTCGCAACCTCGATCAGCTATATCCTTGGCGATGCCAATCTCGAAAACCTGACCCTGACCGGTATCGGTGATCTCAACGGCACCGGCAATGCCGGCAACAATTTCCTCACCGGAAACGCCGGCAGCAATCGCCTTGATGGCGGCCTGGGCCAGGACACCCTTGTTGGCGGCGCCGGCAGTGACACCTTTGTCGTCGGCAATGTCGCGGACAGCCTGATCGAGCGCTTCAACGAAGGTCTGGATGCGGTCGAGGCTTCAGTGACATGGTCGCTGGGCGCCAATATCGAGACACTGAAACTGACCGGAACGGATGCGATCAACGGTACAGGCAACGGCTTTGACAATGCTATAACCGGCAATTCGGCGGCCAACAGCCTGACCGGCGGGGCGGGCAATGACACGCTGGACGGCGGGCTCGGCAACGACACCCTTACGGGCGGCATCGGTGACGACCTGTATTTCGTTGAAAGCGGCGACAGCATCGTCGAGGAATTCGACGAAGGCACCGACACGGTCAGGTCGTCACGCAGTTTCATCCTGGCAGTCAATTTCGAGAACCTGATCCTGACGGGCAGCTCGGCGCTCGGCGGGGCCGGCAATAACGGCGCCAACTGGATTATCGGCAACATCGGCACGAACATGCTGACCGGCGGCGGCGGCAACGATACGCTGGACGGCGGCGTCGGGGCCGACACCATGGACGGCAGCGGCGGCAATGACGTCTTCTATGTCGACAATGCCGCTGACCAGATAGTTGAAGCCAATGGCGGCGGAACCGACACGGTCTTTTCGCTGATAACCTACAACCTGACCGGCGGGTTTGCCGAAAACCTCAACCTGACAGGATCGGGTAACCTGAACGGCACCGGCAACGGCCAGGACAATATCCTGACCGGCAATGACGGCAATAACAGCCTGAGCGGGGCGGACGGCAATGACGTGCTGGACGGCGGGCTCGGCACGGACACCATGGACGGTGGTCTCGGCGACGATATCTTCATGGTCGACGATGCCGGCGATGTCGTTGTGGAACTGGCAGGCCAGGGCACGGACACGGTCGTTTCGGTCCTGGCCTATGACCTGACAGGAACCCAGATTGAAAACCTGACCCTTACGGGAGACACCAACCTCAACGGCACAGGCAATGCCTTCAACAATGTCATTACCGGCAATAGCGGCAACAATATCCTGCTGGGCGCGAACGGCAATGATATCCTGAACGGCGGCGAAACGATCAGTGGCGACATTATCGACAGCGGCGCGGTGCTGCACGATTCGCGCACGACGGCCATGTATATCAAGCCAGGGATGTTCAATGTCCTCGACAATTCCTTCATCATCAGCCCGACGGTCATTCCGCACGCAACCATCCTGGCCAGTGGCAACGACACCTATCGCTGGTACAGCTTCACCATCCGCGCTGGCGCTACGGCGACCTTCGACATCGATGCGACCATTGCCATCGATACCCAGCTTCGCCTGTACGACAACAAGGGCAAGCTGCTGGAAATGGCCGACGATTCCTGGGATCAGCAGGGCGCGGGTGGCAGCACGACCAGTTTCGACTCGTACCTGGAATATACCTTTGCACAGTCGGGCACCTACTATATCGAGGTGTCGGAATACGGCCACGGCGTCGTCGCCACGGGCGAAAGCTACCAGCTCAATATCTCGCTCGATAAAAATGGCACCATGTGGGGCAATGACAGCCTGGATGGGGGTGCCGGCGCCGACACCATGGCCGGCGGCTATGGCAACGATACCTATGTTATCGACAACGCTGGTGACCTGGTCACCGAAGCCTTTAATTCAGGCAGCGACCTGGTCTATTCCAACCTCAGCTATACCCTGACCGACAATGTCGAAAAGCTGGTCCTGACGGGCACGCTCAATCTCAACGGCACCGGCAGTGCCCAGGGCAACAACATCAACGGCAATGACGGCAACAACCGGATCGATGGCGCCGGTGGCTCCGACATCATGGCCGGCGGCAAGGGAGATGACACCTATATTGTCGATACTGCCGGCGATATCGTCACCGAACTGGTCAATGAGGGGGCCGATATCGTCCTGGCCTCAGCGACCTTTAACGGCAGCAACGGTTTTGTCGAGAACATGACGGCGACCGGCACTGGCGATGTCGGACTGACCGGCAATACGCTGGACAACATCCTGTTGGGCAACAGCGGTAACAACGTCCTGAAGGGCGGACAGGGCAATGACAGCCTGACCGGCAGTGACGGCGACGACTCGCTCGAGGGCGGCATTGGCAATGACACGCTGACCGGCGGCCTGGGCAACGATACCTACATCATCGACCAGTTCGACGTCTTCACCGACACCGGCGGCATCGACACGATCGTCAGCGCTCGCAACTATGTCCTGGGCGACGGCTATGAAAATCTCACCCTGTCGGGCGGCAGCAACATTGCCGGAACCGGCAACGGCGTGGCCAATATCATAACCGGCAACAACGCCGGCAACCAGCTCGATGGCGCCGGCGGCGTCGATACGCTGGCGGGCGGACAGGGCGACGATACCTACTATATCGACAGTACGTCCGAGGTCATCACCGAGGCACGAGATGAGGGCACCGACACAGTCTTTGCCGGCTTCACCTATGCCCTCAGCGTGACCCAATATATCGACAACCTGACCCTGACCGGGACCGGTGCGTTCAATGCCACGGGTAACGGGCTGGCCAATTTCCTGCGCGGTAATGCCGGTGCCAACCAGCTCAACGGTGGCAGTGGCGCGGATGCCATGGCCGGCGGGGCCGGCAATGACACCTATGTTGTCGATAATGTTGGCGACGTCGTTTCGGAAGTTTCCGGTGGCGTCGATACGGGTGGCGACGATACCGTCCTGTCCAGCGTCAAGTTCACCCTGAGCCAATATGTCGAGCGTTTGACCCTGACCGGAGTGGCGCACGTTGCCGGGACCGGCAATGCGCTCAACAACACGCTGATCGGTAATTCCGGCAACAACCTGCTCGATGGCGGGCTGGGCGACGACAGCATGTATGGCGGCTTCGGCAATGACAGCTACATCGTCGACCAGGCCGGCGACTTCGTCCGTGAATACGCCGATCAGGGCATCGACACGGTGACGGCCAGCTTCAGCTATGACCTGGGCGTGCAATATGTCGAAAATCTGATTCTGGCCGGCAATGCCGATCTCAACGGTACAGGAAATCCGTTCGCCAACATCATCACCGGCAATTCCGGCAACAATGTCCTCGACGGCTTCAAGGGCGCCGACACCATGCTCGGCGGCGCAGGCAATGACACCTACTATGTCGATAATGTCGGCGACAAGGTCAGCGAGACGACCGGCGCCTCGACCGATGCCGGCGGCGTCGATACGGTTTATTCCACTGCCAGCTTCACCCTGGGCAACTTTGTCGAAAACCTGGTCATTACCGGCATCTTCAACAGCACAGGCACCGGTAACGTCCTGGATAACCTGATCACCGGCAATTCCGCCAACAATGCGCTCAAGGGACTGGCGGGCAATGACGTACTGGACGGCGCTACCGGCGCGGATCAGATGGCCGGCGGCCTGGGCGACGATACCTTCTATGTCGACGATGCCGGCGATCGCGTCATCGAACTCAACGGGCAGGGAAGCGATACGGTCTTCTCATCGATCACCTTCAACGCAGGCACCCAGTATATCGATGTCATCAGACTGACCGGCCTTGGTAATATCAACTCGACCGGAAATGCCATTGCCAACAGCCTGTTCGGCAATGACGGCAACAACGTGCTCGATGGCGGTTCCGGAAATGACGTCCTGAACGGCGGTGGCGGCAATGATACGCTGATCGGCGGGCAGGGCGCGGACGTGTTTGCTTTCGGGCTGAACAGCGGCGTCGATACGATCAGCGGTTTCGCGGGCATAAACGACCAGATCGACCTGCACGCGATCAGTAATGGCGTGGTCAATGGCGGCGGCATTACGCTCAGCCAGTCTGGCAGCAATACCGTCATCGACCTGGGCGGCGGCAATATGATCACCGTGCTGAACACGACGGCCACCGACCCGAACCTGCTCAGCCATATTGTGTGGTAACGCTGGAACACCGGTAATTTAGAGCGCAATCCGATAAAGTGGACGCCCGGGTGTTTATCTGGTTACCGCCAAGCTGAACGGGCGCTCACAGAAAGCCCGTTTCCTTTTCGCTGGTGCGAACATTTCCACGAAGGCGACCATTCCCCAGTCATCTCGGAGCCTGCGCCAACCGCAGCACCTTATCGTGTGGCCGGATCCACTTTTACGGCTGATGCAGATCCGGAAAATGTAAAAATAAATAATAAATACAATATTTTAATGCGTTGTCACAGAGTTGCCGCGCATTTGTTACAGCAGGTTCTCAATCCGATTTAGCTGCCATAGACTGGGCACTGCGCCCGTTTGTCATCCGTCCCCTTTGTGAATTGCTTTGCAGTGCAGTTGTTCTTGACGGCACTGCACAATAAATATAACCTGAACCCGCAAAATCAGGCATTACCCCGGGGGGGCGGCCGTTACGAGCTGGTGAGGTAAGGCAGCCCTGCCACGATCGAGACCCAGCTCCACGTTTTATGATTGTCTGCCCGGCAAGTATCCCGCAGGGCTGGATTTTTGATTGTAGGCCGAAGGAGAACCTCTATGCCGAATCTCATATTGTGGCCGCACGAGCAGGCGAAATACGCGTCGACGGCCGATGTCAATCTCTGGCTCAGTCAACACGCCTTTCAGCCGCTTCCCAACTTTGCGGCGTGGACGATACCCGACAATCCGACCTGGGCGGAAGACCCTTACAGCAGTCGCACGTGGTTGCTGGACTACGATTCAATGGCGTTTCTGTTCGCTGCGGAAGCGGCTTACAAAAAAGGCAAGTTTGCCGGATTTCCCGAATACCTGAAAAAAATCGTACTCAGTTTCTACACAGCCAATTCGGATCCGGACCATCCGACCAGCGGCATGGTATGGAACGATGCGGCGACGGCTTTCCGCCTGGCCAATATCAGTTATTTTTATGCGAGCTATTTCAAGTCCGGCAACGCCAATGGCGTAACCATTTCCCTGACCGACGCCGAAACGGCGATCCTGGCACAGGGTATCAGGAACGATCGCGACGGCGATCTGGTGAACGTCAATCAGCTTGAAAAGGACTGGACAGACAGCAATCACCGCTTCTTCCATTCCATGGCCCTGTCTTCGTACGCCACCGTGTTTGGTCAGGAGTCCGGCACGCCTTTTTTTGAATCGAACAGCGCCGCCTTGCTGACCCTGGGGCTCAATGCGGTCGATGACGTGCTAAGCAAGATCGTCGATTTCGACACGGGCGTTACGAAGGAACAATCCTTTCTTTATCAACGGGTTGAGATGTCCATGCTGATGGATGCCTATCAGGACATCCAGCAAAACGGATTCACGTCGAGTGTCGATTACAAGGGCGTGCTGACGCGCATGGCTGAATTCGACATTCTGGTCCGCCGGCCGGACGGCTCGTTTCCGGCCAGCGGCGACGCCTCCTACGGTCTCAAGACAAATCAGAGCATTGTCGATCAGGTTATTGCCCTTGGGCTCACGACGCCTTTCGACAGATATGTCCTGAGCCATGGCGTGGACGGTACGCGCCCGCCCGATTTGATCGACTACAGCGCTTCCGGTTACATCATCATCCATCCGCAATATGCCTGGGAGAATGTTCGCGATACCAATGTCCTGCTGGACGTCAACAAGGCGTTCAATTCGCACGGCCATTACGACAACCTGAACTTCCTTCTCTCCGAATTCGGTCAAAACATACTGATCGATTCCGGAGGGCCCTACAGTTACGACCATGTTCCCGAAAATGGCTTCACTGGATCGTTCCGCGACAGCTATTTGCGGCAGACCATCGCGCACAATGTGATCATCGTCGACAACAAGAGCTATGACGTCGATACCTCGACCAATACCATCTTTTCCAACAGTGCCTATTCTTACGTCAATGCCTCGCATCAGGGCTACACAGATCTGACGATCACACGGAACCTGTTCGTTCTGAAGGACGGCATGGTTTTCGTCTTCGACGACACAGTCAATGCGGCGGCCACGGCCCACGACTTCCAACTCAATTGGCACCTGGCCCCCAACGCCACGGGCGCCACGGCCGGTTCAACGACCAGCTTTTCCGTCGGCACGGCGAATGTCGACGCTGCTTTTGTAACAGGCAGTGCGACCACCTATGACCTAGTCTCCGGCCGGTCGGGGGCCAATCCGCAAGGCTGGGTCGCCACCAATCTTTATCAGGCCGTTCCTGCACCCGTGATCGGGATTAACCAGCATGCAACGAGCGCGTGGATCGCTTCCGCGTTCGCCACGTCTCTGACCGCCGGTTCGACCCTGGCTTTTGCCGCCGAGAAAAATCCGACCGGCTTTGAAGCGGTCGCTACCTTTGAAGGTACGCGTTACCATATCGGCGTGTCCGGCGACCAGTCTTCTATGACCTCGCAAGCTATCCCGGTGGATGGCCAGACATTTCTGGGTACCACGGGTAACGACACGGCGACCGGCGGAAACGGCAGTGACTGGCTGTTCGGCAATGGCGGCGATGACGCGTTGAATGGAGGGTTGGGCAATGACCTGCTGATGGGCGGCACCGGCGACGACACCTACTATATCGACAGTGCCGCAGACACGGTTGCCGAGCGTTCCAGTTCAGGCAGCGATCTGGTCTATTCCAGTCTCAGCTACACCTTGTCCGCCAATGTCGAAAAGCTGACCCTGACCGGGACAGTTAATCTCAATGCTACGGGCAACGGCCTGGCCAATGCCCTGCGTGGCAATAGTGGCGCCAATCGCCTCGACGGCGGCAGTGGTGAGGATTCTTTGGCCGGCGGCGCGGGCAATGACACCTATGTTGTCGATGATGCCGGCGATCTGGTTTCAGAAGTCTCCGGCGGCGCCGATACAGGCGGCGACGATACCGTCCTGTCCAGCGTCAAGTTCACCTTGAGCCAATATGTCGAGCGCCTGACCCTGACCGGGGTAGAGGATATCGCCGGGACCGGCAATGCACTGAACAATACGCTGATCGGTAATTCCGGCAACAACCTGCTCGACGGTGGGCTGGGCGACGATTCGATGTATGGCGGCTTTGGTAATGACAGGTACATAGTTGGTTCTGGCGGGGATTTTGTCCGGGAATATGCCGACCAAGGCGTAGATACGATCACGGCCAGCATCAGCTATGACCTGGGCGTACAATATGTCGAAAACCTGATCCTGGTCGGCAATGCCGACCTCAATGGTACGGGTAATCCGCTTGCCAACATTATCGCCGGCAATGCCGGCAACAATGTCCTCGACGGCTTCAAGGGCGCCGACACCATGCTCGGCGGAGCCGGCGACGACACCTACTATGTCGATAATGTCGGCGATAAGGTCAGCGAGACGACCAGCGCCTCGACCGATGCCGGCGGCATCGACCGCGTCTATTCGACCGCCAGTTTTATCCTGGGCAATTTCATCGAAAACCTGGTCATTGTCGGTGCCTTCAACAGCACCGGCACGGGCAACGCCCTCGACAACCTGATCACCGGCAATTCCGGCAACAATGCCCTCAAGGGACTGGCGGGCAATGACGTACTGGACGGCGCTACCGGCGCGGATCTGATGGCCGGCGGCCTGGGCGACGATACCTTCTTTGTGGATGATACCGGCGATCGTGTCATCGAACTCAATGGGCAGGGCAGCGATACGGTCTTCTCATCGATTACCTTCAACACAGGCAACCAGTATATCGATGTCGTCAGACTGACCGGTCTTGGTAATATCAACTCGACCGGCAACGCCATTGCCAACAGCCTATTTGGCAATGCCGGCAACAATATCCTGAATGGCGGTTCCGGCAATGACACCCTGAACGGCGGTGGCGGCAACGACACGCTGATCGGCGGGCAGGGCGCGGACGTGTTTGCTTTCGGGCTGAACAGTGGCGTGGATACGATTAGTGGTTTTGCCAGCGCGGTCGACCAGATCGACCTGCACGCGATCAGCCATGGCGTGGTCAATGGCGGCGGCATCACGCTCAGTCAGTCCGGCAGCAATACGCTGATCGATCTGGGCGGCGGCAATACGATCACCGTGCTGAACACGACCGCCAACGACCCTAAACTGCTCAACCATATTGTCTGGTAGCCAGGGTCCAAGGACACCCGTTACTCGCCTGAGTCACGGTACGGTCGGGACGGATTGCCTGCGCCGGCGGCTGTGGGTTCCGCGGGCTTCGGCGCTGTCACGAGTCCAGGACCTTGGCACTATCCTGGGACGTCGATCAGATAGCGCGTTTCAGGTCGTACAGGTCGCCATCGGTGATGGTGAGGCGGCGGTCGTGGCGCATCATCTCGTCGATCTCTTCAACCGACACCGGCTTCGAGAACAGGAAGCCCTGGATGATGGTACAGCCGGCCTGCCGCAGGATATTCTTCTGCGCCCGGGTTTCGACGCCCTCGGCGACGATATTGAGATTCAGCGCCTTGCTGAGCTTGACGATGGCGCGAATGACCGCTTCAGCTTCCGGATCGACGCCCAGGTTGGAGACGAAGGAACGGTCGATCTTGATCTTGTCGACCGGATAGCGGCTGAGATAGCCCAGGCTGGAATAACCCGTACCGAAATCATCGAGCGCGATGGTAAAGCCCAGATGGCGCAGGTCGCGCAGAATGATCTGCGTGGCGTTGTCGTCATTGAGCAGCACGCCTTCGGTGATCTCGATCTCGATCTGCCCGGCCTGGGTGCCCGTTTCGTGAAGCAGGTCCTTCAGATCCTGGACGAACCCCGCACAACGAATCTGGGTTGCCGACACATTGACGGCGACCTTGAGGCCCGGCCAGCGATGGGCGTCCGTCATAGCCCTGCGCATGACCAGGGCGCCCAGGTCGTACATCAGGCCGCATTCTTCGGCCAGCGGGATGAAATAGGCCGGGGACACCGGACCGCGCGTCATATGTGACCAGCGGCATAGGGCTTCGACGCCGACAATATTGCCGAAATGGTCGACCTGCGGCTGATAGACGACGTCGATGGCTTCGATATGGACGGCCTCGCGCAGGCCGGTTTCCAGCGACTTGCGCAGCTTGATCGTAGCGTCCATCTCGACTTCGAAGAAGGCGTACTGGCCGCGGCCCTGGTCCTTGGCGCGATACAGAGCCAGATCTGCCTGGCGCAGGGCTTCGGCAGGATCGATCTCGCCGTCATGGATCAGGGTCACTCCGATCGAGCACGACGAAAAGACCTGGCCGTTTTCGAGATTGACCGTGCCGGTGAGGGTTTCCAACACACGCTTGGCAAGCGCCGCGGCGCTGAGCCCGTCGGTATCGGTCTGGATAATAACGAATTCGTCGCCGCCGAGACGCGCCAGGGTGTCGCCCGCGCGAATGATGGAGCTGATCTTGGCTGCATTATTGCGAATCAACTCGTCGCCGGCGAGATGGCCCAGCGTATCGTTGACGTCCTTGAAGCGATCCAGCCCGATGCACATGACGGCGACCTGGCCACTCTGTCGGTTCAGCCGCTCGCAGGCCTGCTTCAGGCGATCGGCGAACAGGGTGCGGTTAGGCAGGCCGGTGAGGTTGTCATGCAAGGCCATGTGTTTGGCCTTGGCCTCGGAGGCGATCAGGCCCTGGGCCGCCTTCTGGCTCTGGTGCAGCAGGACGATGGCGATCAGGCCCAGGCCCAGCGAGATCATCAGCACGGGACCCAGGGTCCGGATGAACAGGGTACGACCGGGCGTGTCGGGCATCCATGTCAATTCGGCCAGGACCTGGCCGGTATTGCTGTCACGGAAGGCGACCGAGGCCGAACCTTTTTCGCGCGCCTGGCCAGGATGCAGCAGGTGGATATCCGAGACCATGTAGCGCTGGGACAGGGCGATCAGTTCGGTGCTGCTCAGTTCATGAGTACCGACAGCGACATAGGGCTTATAGACCAGCAATTTGGGGTCGTGGGTGTCGGACAACAGCAGGCTGGCGCCCATGATATAGATGTGGCCGTTGACGGCGATCAGCTTGCCGGCGTGATTGCTTTCGGTGTTATAGGCCAGGCGCTGGGCGGCGCGCTGGTCGTAGCGGCTGCGCAGTTCCTTGAGAACGCCTGTCGCCTGGTGTGCAACTATCTCAAAACTCTTTGGGTCGGCTTCACGGCCGTTGCGATAGGCAAAAACGATGCGGCCCTTGTCGTCCATCATGAAGTTGGATTCGAAGCTGAGATAGTTCTGGAAATAGGCGCCGATATTGGCCGTCACCCATTCCTTGTTATACTTGACCTGGGTGCTGACGACCGCCTTGTCCCAGATGGTGATGGGCGTCATCAGCATGGCATGATCGTCCGCCATCTGATCGAGCCCAAGCTTGACCAGACTCTCTTCGCGTGTCCGCGACATGACGTCGGCCTGTTCGGCCCACACCCACAGACTCCCCACGAGAGCGCAGACTGCCGCGACCACAATCAAAGCCATAGGGGCGAGCAGCTTCAGTTCGCTTGCGCTACGTTTCACCAGACCCTCATTCTGAGGTGAAGATTTTTTATCTGGGGCGACCGTAACCGAAAACTCTTAAATTAAGGCAAACGCCCGCCGTAGTTTCTTAAGCTTTTGTTAAGGGCTTTGTGCCGCGAAAACGGCGCCGTGAATCGTCGCCTTGCCCCTTGACCTGACAGGCTTTGCGGGTGACTAACGGCACGCTGCCAAGCGACCATTGCACGCCATCTCCAGGAACGCGACATGAAACTATTTATCAATTCCGGCTCACCCTATGCCAGAAAAGCGCGCATCGTGGTGCGCGAGAAGGGTCTGCTCGGTTCCGTCGAGGAAGTGTTCACAATTCCGGTCGAAAGCCCTGCCGACCTGCTTGCCGCCAATCCATTGGCCCAGATACCGGCCCTGGTCGATGACGACGGCGTCTGCTGGACCGACAGCGCCCTGATCTGTGCCCGACTGTACGGCGACGGCGACTGGGATGTCCGTCGCCTGGAAGTGCTGGCTGACGGCATTCTGGAAATGACGGTCAAGATGGTGCTGGAAAACCGCCGGCCGGAAAACGAGCGCTCGCCCTTCTGGCTGAAGCGCTGGGAGGACAGTCTGCTGCGCGGCTTTGCGGTGGCGGAGACGGTGTGCCCGGCACCGGACAGGTTCGACACCGGCGCCATGACCCTGGCGGTGGCGGCGACCTATGCCGACTTCCGCTATCCCCATATCGATTGGCGGACCGTCGCGCCGAAGGCGGCGGCGCTGCAAGATGTCATGGAACGACGTCAAAGCTTCATTGATACCTACCCGAAATAAGTTTAAGCGATGGCGCCAATCCTTTGTGAGTAGCCGCCTTGATACATCTTCCCCAAGCCAAGCTCGACCAGGTCATGGACCGTTTCCGCATGATCGAGGCGCGGATGGAATCGGCGACCGATGGCGCCGAGATCGTCCGGCTGTCGAAGGAGCACGCCGAGATCAAGCCGGTATGCGATGCCGTGGCCAGCCTGATCAAGGCGCGTCAGCAGGTGCCCGAACTGGAAGAGATGGCGGCGCTGGGTGATCCCGACCTGTCGCCGCTCGCCGAAGAAGAATTGACCGAGCTGAAGGCCAGCCTGCCCGATCTGGAGCGCGGGGTGGCGCTCCTGCTGGCGCCCAAGGACAAGGACGAGAACGCTTCGGCGATTCTGGAAGTGCGCGCAGGCACTGGCGGCGACGAAGCGGCACTGTTCGCCGGTGATCTTTTCCGCATGTACAGCCGCTATGCGTCGACCCAGGGCTGGCGTGTCGAGGTCGACAGCGTGTCGGAAGGCGAAATGGGCGGCTACAAGGAAATCATTGCTTCGGTTACTGGCGACGGCGTGTTCGGCAAGCTGAAGTTCGAATCCGGCGTCCACCGAGTCCAGCGCGTGCCGGCGACGGAGGCTGGCGGGCGTATTCATACCTCGGCGGCGACAGTGGCGGTCTTGCCTGAGGCCGAGGATGTCGAGATCGATATCCAGGACAAGGACATCCGCATCGACACCTATCGCGCGTCGGGTTCGGGCGGCCAGCACGTCAACAAGACCGATTCCGCCGTCCGTATCACCCACATGCCGTCCGGTATCGTCGTGACCAGTTCAGAAAAGTCGCAACACATGAACCGAGCCATCGCCATGCGCAACCTGAAAGCCCGTCTTTACGACCAGCAGCGGCAGGCGCTGGACACGGCGCGGTCGGACGCGCGCAAGTCGCAGGTCGGCTCGGGCGATAGGTCGGAACGCATCCGTACCTACAACTATCCGCAAGGCCGCGTCAGCGACCATCGCATCAACCTGACCCTCTATAACCTGCCGCAATTTATGGAGGGCGATATGGGCCAGATGATCAACGCCCTGATTGCCGAGGACCAGGCCGAACGCCTGGCCCAGCTTGAGGAAGAGTTCGGATGAACCCCGCCGGCGTTATATCGGCCCTGTGGCGCCATCCGGTAAAAGGATTCACCCCGGAAAAGGTGTCAGACGCGTCGCTTGTCGAGAATGGCTTCTTCCCGTTTGACCGCCTGTATGCCCTGGAGGTCGGACCTTCAGGCTTCGATCCGCAGTCGCCCAAAACCATCTCGAAAATGAAGTTCGCCGTGTTGGCGCGCTTCCCTGCCGTGGCAAGATTGAACACCCGTTATAATGAGGCGGACGGTAGCTTTGAGATCGTATGCGATGGAAAAACAAGCGCTTTCGACCTGACCACACCGGACGGTGCTCGGGCTTTGGCCGGCTATGTCGAAGCGACCCTGGCCGAGCACGAGGATTATGACCCGGTCGTACAGCCGTTAAATCTCCTGAGCGCGCCGGGCTGGGAGGCGGTGGGACAGCATTTTCGCTTCACCGATTCGGGGCGAGGCTTTGTCTCCTTTCTCAATCTGAATTCGCTGCGCGACCTGGAAAAGCGGGTAGGGCAGGACCTTGATCCTCTGCGCCTGCGCGGCAATATCTGGGTCGAGGGCTGGCACCCGTTCGAGGACCACGGGTGGGTCGGTCGAACCTTGCGCCTGGGCGACGATGGTCCGGAATTCGAGGTGCTGAAACCGATCGTTCGCTGCGTGGCCACCCATGTGAATCCGCACACGGCTGAGCGCGATATCGACCTGTGCACGGCCTTGTGGGAGAATTACGGCCATCGCGATTGCGGCATCTATGCCCGTGTTACCAAAGGCGGTGCGGTCAGGCCCGGCGATGCTTTACATCTGGTGGCGTGACTTCTATAGGCGTGGGCAACTCCCATAAATGTCAGGTGCCCCATGCCCACACTCGTCCTGCTTCGCCACGGCCAAAGCCAGTGGAACCTCGAAAACCGCTTTACCGGCTGGGTTGACGTCAACCTGACGGCGGAGGGCGAGGCCCAGGCGACGCGCGGCGGTGAACTGATCAAGGCGGAAGGCATCGAGATCGACCGCGCCTTCACCTCTGTCCTGACGCGCGCTATCCGCACCTGCAATCTGTGCCTCGAGGCGGCTGGCCAGAGCTTTGTGCCGGTGGTCAAGGACTGGCGTTTGAATGAACGTCATTACGGCGGGCTGACGGGCCTGGACAAGGCCGAGACGGCCGCCAAGCATGGCGACGAGCAGGTCAAGATCTGGCGCAGGTCGTACGACGTCCCGCCGCCGCCGCTCGACGCCGGCAGTGGTTATGACTTCAAGGGCGACCGCCGCTATGCGGGCGCGGATCTGCCGGACACCGAAAGCCTGAAGACGACTTTGGAGCGCGTGATGCCGTTCTGGACGGGCGCCATCGTGCCGGCTTTGCAGTCGGGTGAGACGGTTCTGGTCGCGGCGCACGGCAACTCGATACGGGCGATTCTGAAGTCGCTGTTCGATCTCAGCGAAACCGCGATTCTCGAGGTCGAGGTCCCGACCAGCAATCCTCTGGTGGTGGAACTGGACGGCGAGCTGAAGCCTGTATCGGCGAAGTATCTCGATGCGAAGCGGGCGAATCCGTTGCCGGAATTGAAATAGAGGGTAGTCGTACGCCTTAAAATTCCCTCTTCCCGCCTGCGGGGAGAGGGTTAGGGGGAGGGGCAAAGAAAGGCTCAGTCACACATGCGAGGGCCGAACGAGACTCGAACACAACGCGCACGGATCCTGCGTCGGCAGGATAACGGCGCAGAGGCACGGCTCTGGCACGCACTTCGCAATCGTCAGATGTGCGGCTTTAAATTTGCTCGCCAACTTCCCATCGGACCCTACTTCGCCGACTTCGCCTGCCGCGAATTAATGGTGGTCGTGGAAGCAGATGGCAGCCAGCACATGGACTTACCGAATGACCAGATTCGAAATATGTACATGAACGAACTGGGCTGGTCGGTAGCGCGCTTTTGGGCCAGCGACGTCCTAAGCAGTTATGAGGCGGTTCTCGAGACGATTGCTGGCATTTGCGACGGGAGAATTTCGGAATTTGTTAATGCGCGCGATTTTCAGTTTTATCCGGCAATTCCCAAAAACATGACCTCCAAAGAAGCCCCTCACCCTAGCCCTCTCCCCGTAAACGGGAAGAGGGAATCTATCGTGGCAGCCCCCTCCCACTTCATGCGCCGGGCGATCGGCCTGGCCCGGCCCGGCAAGACCTGGCCCAACCCATCGGTTGGCTGCGTCCTCGTCAGGGACGGCCGCATCGTGGGCGAAGGCACCACGGGCGACGGTGGACGCCCCCACGCCGAAGAGGTGGCGCTCGACGCCGCCGGAGACAACGCCAAAAGCGCAACGGCCTATGTCACCCTGGAACCCTGCGGCCAGCGCTCCACGCCCCGGCCCTCCTGTTCGGAACGGCTGCTCGCGGCGGGAGTCGTCAAGGTCGTCTATGCCTGCGACGACCCGTCGCCACTCGCTTCGCACCTGGGTCCGCAGCGCCTGAAGGATGCTGGCATCACGGTCGAGGGCGGTCTGCTGGCCGAGGAAGCCTCCCACCTGATCGCACCCTTCGCCCATTTCCTGAAAACCGGACGGCCGATGGTGCAGATCGCCACCTCGCCCGATGCTTTTGATGCCGAATTTATCGCTGACCCAGGCGCCGATCTCGACGCCGAATTGCGCGCCGCCGCGGCCAAAGGGTACCGCAGTCTTTACGTCGTGGAAGGCACGCAATTGGCGTCCGAATTGCGCGCGCTTGGCTTACTTACTGAATAAAGCCAATTTTTAAGGTTTTTCTGTCACCTTGACGGCGTAAGTCATGCCAGTGAAAGCCAGCAAGGAATGAACGCTACGGCGGGCCAGGGACGCTATACCAAGCTGTCGCAAGCCCAGGTCGATCAGATTTGCCAAAGACACGAACGGTTTGTCGCGATGAAACCGGGCGGTGGCCGGGCTGTGTTTGCCTGGATGGACCTGTCGGGCCTGTCCCTGCGTGGGCGTGTCCTGAAGGACGCTGATTTCACCGCAGCCATACTGACCGACTGCGATATGGCGGGTGTTGTTCTGGATACTTCGAACCTTTTCTGCGCCGATCTGCAACTGGCCAACCTGACGGGCGCCAGCATGCGTCGCGTCGATCTGCGCGGCGCCTGCCTGCGTGGCGCCAATCTGTCGGGTGTCGACCTGTACGAAGCCGACCTGCGAGAAGGCGCCCTGGCCCTGCCGGACAAACAGGCCGGGCTGGCCTATGTCGAAATTTCGATGCGTACCTCCGAAGCGAGCTACGCCAATCTGCGCGGCGCCAATCTCGAACGGTCCAAGCTGTCGGGTATCCAGGCGATGAAGGCCGACTTTACCGACGCCACCATGAAGTCGTGCAAACTGGTGCGCGCCAATCTGAAACAGGCGATCATGAACAATGTCGACCTGGCCGGGGCGGACCTGTCCGGAGCCGACTTCACCGGCGCCTCGATGAAGGACGCCGTGCTGATCGGCGCCAAGACCGACATGATGCGCACCGAACAGGCGGACATGACAGGCGTCTTGACCGACAAGGTCGTCGGTACGGATATCAAGGCGCTGCCCTACGGCGAGATGTTGCAGGACCACGCACGCTGGGTCGATACGTTGGGCCGCGAAGGCAAGCCGTCGACCTTCGACAAGGCCGACCTGCGCGCCCTGGGCCAGATTCGCGGCCTGAACCTGACGGCGCTGTCGGCCAAGGGCGCGGTCTTCTATGGCCTCGACATGCGTGGCATTCAACTGCAAGGCGCCCATCTGGAAGAGGCGGATCTGCGCAACTGCAACCTCAAGGGCGCCGACCTGCGCGGTGTGCGGATGTTCCGTGCCCGTCTTGACGGCGCCAATCTCGAAGGCGCCAAGCTGGGCGCCCTGCAGATCGATGCGACCCGGGTCTTGCCGGCCGACCTGCGCGAAGCCCGAATGCGTGGCACCAATTTCTGCGAGGCCGACCTGAAACTGGCCAAGCTGGATGGCGCCGATATGTCGCGCGCCAATCTCGAAGGCGCCACCATGAGGCTGGAGGCGCTGGAACACGTCACCTGTGTCGGCCTGCGCGGGCGTCTTGCGTCCTGACATCAAGGCATCCTGACAAAATTTGGCAGCATGACTATGCTATTGATCCGTCACCTTCACAGGAGACAGATCATGACGATCAAAGGCAGTTGTCATTGTGGCGCCAACCGGTTCGAAATCGAGACCGCGCCTGAATCCGTAACGCGTTGCACTTGTTCTATCTGCGCCAAGAAAGGTGCGTTGTATGCCTATTACGCGCCCGACCAGGTGAAGTTCGATACACCGACCAGCTTCGCCACCTATCGTTGGCAAAGCAAGACCGTGGCGCATAATTTCTGCCCCACCTGCGGCTGTGCGACCTATAACCTTTCGCCGTCGTGGGTCGATTTCAAACCGGACTTCGAGCATATGCGCGTGGCGATCAATGCGCGCCTGCTTGACGATTTCGATCTCGACGCCGTGCCGGTCGAGGTGATCGACGGCAAGAACCTGTGGTGATCGGTCAACCCAGGTTCTGGCTGGCTGTGGCCAGCGCCGCCCATGTCCGGCGTGGTCGTGCCGAGGGTTTCATGCAGGTCAATCACGGCAAGCTCGGTCCGCTGAAACGGATGAAGCACGGTGACGGTATCGTCTACTATTCACCGTCTGTCGAAATGGGGACGAAGGACGGCTTTCAAAGCTTCACGGCGATTGGAAGGATCAAGGACGGTGAGCCTTACCGCGGCTATATGTCAGAGGGCTTTCAACCGTTTCGCCGCGACGTCGACTGGCTGGACGGTCGCGAACAGCCAATCCGGCCATTGATCGATCGGCTCGACCTGACGCGTGACAAAAACTGGGGTTACAGCCTGCGCTTTGGCGTGCTGGAACTCAGCGCCGGCGATTTCGCGACGATCGGCGAGGCGATGACCGAACATAAAAAAGACCCTCCGGACGCTCTGTGATCGACAACCGGGAGGGAGGGGCCGGATGTTTAAGGATCACAGACGCCGAAGGGCCTGTAGAAGTCTATAAGGGAGAAACGTGGGAGCGGTCGCCGAAACGCCTATTCCGGCGACCTTGAGCTAAAGCCTTATTCGGCGGCTTCGAGAACCGTGGAAACGTTCGAGCCGGTCTTGATGGCGATCGTCTTGGCCTTCTTGGCTTCCGGCACTTCCAGCTTCAGCCCGATCGACAGCAGGCCATTGGCCAGGTCGGCTTCGGTCACGCGGATATGGTCGGCGAGTTGGAAGCGGCGCTCGAAGGAACGTTCGGCCAGGCCACGATGCAGGAAGGTGCGGTTGGCGTCGTCGGCGTCCTTCTTGCCGGTGACGGTCAATACGTTTTCCTTGACCTCGATATTGAGCTGGTCGGGACGGAAGCCGGCAACGGCGACTTCGATGCGGTAGGTGTCGCCCCCATCTTCACCTGTCGCGCCTTCATCGGTCGCAATGCGCTCGATATTGTACGGCGGCCAGCCCGGCGTCGCGTCGGTGCGGGCGGCGGAATCGAGCAGGCTGACCAGGCGGTCAAAGCCAACGGCGGAACGATACAGGGGGGAAAAATCGATAGCGGTACGCATAGGGCTCTCCTTAAAGAAGCGAGGCCTTACGGGGGTCCTGGAGTCCAAGACTCAAGCAGGGGCGCAACCCGTAAAGGTTTGATTTTGAACAACATCCACATCCCCTGATGGGCAATGCTGCCGTTCAAGAAGGCCCGATAGCGGCGCCTTCGTTGTAGAATTTGGGAGGGGTTTGGGATGGTTCAAGGGCGGGTCTTAAAATTTTTTTTGAAGCCCGCCCATGTCCCAGCGGTCTTACATGTAGGGCCCCCACATGAAGACCACAGCGCCAAAGATGCCGACTGCCATGAAGAGGGTCATCGCCAACACCAACCCGCCGGTCAGGCGCTTTGTCGCGGCGTGGTGGCTTTGCTGGGCACGGACATACAGTTCGAGCACAGCCAGGGGGATGAGGTAGGCGCCGAACTGAAGCGTGATGCCGGCCGGGCCCGACAGGTCCCTGGTCATGCCGGCGCCATGGGTGAGCACGCTCCAGCCCATGATGCCGACCCGCAGGAACCAGACCCCGTTGACCACCATGAAGGTGCGCATGGCCCAACGGCGGTGGGCGTCGAACTTGCGCGCCACGGCCAGCCGCCAGGCGATTGTGGCGAATACCAGGATCAACAGGCCGTCCAGCGAAACGGCGACACCGGACAGGATCGTAAGCCAGGTACCGCGCATCCAGGTCATCCACAAACCGCCGATCGCCATCAAATAGGCCAGAACGAGAAACAGGCGGCCGTTCCAGCGATGAAGGGCCGGGATATATTTACGGATCTGCGGAACAAGTTGCAGCAGGCCGCCGAGGGTGATGACGGCGGCCAGAAGCACATGGACAGCGAACATGGTATTGCCGCCCATGTCACCCTCGACATAGCCTTTGATAATTGGTTTGTCGTTCCAGCCGGCGTAGTCGCCGGCCAGGGTCTTGCGGCCATAATGGGCCAGGATCATCCAGACGAAGGCCATCTGGCCAACCGCGGCGGTAAGGTACCAGATCAGTCCCGATCGGCGCAGCAGTTTGGCGCCGGCAGGTTCCGGCGTTTTGGAATCGAGGTGTGTCATGAATAGGGTCCGTAAGGGCGTGAGGGACCCAACTGAGGACGAACTGACGGCCTCGTCTCGCCGATTTGGAAATCGACCAGAGATTTTTTCACCACTGTCGGTTATCGTGACGGCATGATGGACGCAGAGCTACGGAACATGACGGCGGTTCGCGGCGGATGGCAGGCCATCCACCTGTATGGCGCGATGTTCGCCGGCTCTGTGGCCTTTTTCTGCCTCCACACCCTGATCGCCGATTGGACAGGGCCAGGGCCAGATCTCGTCGCCATCGCCGGTGGCGCGACCTGCGGCTGGTCATGGTTGTTGACGCGTTCGCTGTTTCACCGGGCCGACCTCACCAGGCCGCCATGGCCGCTGGTCCTGGTCATACTCCTGATAGGCCTCATCGCGATTTTGCAGTGGATGGGCGAGGCCGGCCCGCTGCGCCAGATGGGCCATAATGCATTGGGGCTACTCAGCTCGACGGCCCTGCTGCTGGCCCTGGTCGAACCCATGCGCGGCTATCGTCGCGACATGGCGCCCGGCGAGCGACGCTTTCGCATCACCTTCACGGCGGTCTATGCGACGGTCATGACGGTGTCGGTCATCGGGATCGGCGGCGCCCCGGAGGGCAGCCTGGCGGCGCAGTGGGGTGACCAGATCAAGATGATCTGTGCTTTGCTGGCCCTGGCCGGCGGCGGCCTTGCCATCCACTATCGTAGCCGCAATCCCTTGCCGGAGGCCGTGCAAGCCCGCCGTCGTGTCGTCTCCGACGACGACCGGCTATTGGCGGAGCGTATCCTGCGTCTTATGCGCGACGAAAATCTGCATGCGCAAACCCATATGAAGGTTGGCGACCTGGCGCGGCGCCTGGGCGAGGCGGAGTACAAGGTCAGCCAGTCGATCACCGGCGCCCTGGGTTTCCGCAACTTCAACCACATGGTCAATCAATTTCGCATCGAACGCGCGCAGGCGATGCTGAGCGACCGGCGTTACGACCATTTGCCGGTCCTGACCATTGCGCTGGATTGCGGCTTCGGCTCGATCGGGCCGTTCAACCGCGCTTTCAAGGTGCAGTGCGACGCGACACCCACGGCGTTTCGCGAGGCCCGCCGCGCTGATTAAGCTTTCGCGGTGGCCTTCTTGCGCTTCATCTTCGAAAAATCTTCGTCGATTTCCTTGGCCGTCAGAAGCGCGTGGTGATGGTCTTCCTCGGCCAGCAGGCGGACCGATTCCAGGGCCGCCATGCAGCCCATACCCGCAGCCGTCACGGCTTGGCGGTAGACGTCGTCGGTGACATCGCCGGCGGCATAGACGCCCTTGATAGCGGTCTTGGGCGTGCCGGGTTCAACCACGATATAGCCGCCGGTCTTGGTCTCCAACTGGCCTTCGAACAGGCTCGACGCAGGCGCGTGGCCGATGGCGATGAAGACGCCGTCGAGATCGATAACGCTATGCTCGCGTGTATTGACGTTTTCCAGCCTGACACCCGTGACGCCCATGCCGCCGAATTCATTGCGCTCTCCCAGGATTTCGTCGATGGCGACGTTCCAGATCGGTTCGATCTTGGGGTCGTTGAGCAGGCGTTCGACCAGGATTTTTTCGGCGCGAAGCTGCTCTCGGCGATGGATCAGATAGACCTTCGAGGCAAATTTGGTCAGGAACAGAGCCTCTTCGACAGCGGTATTGCCGCCACCGACCACGGCCACGACCTTGTTGCGGTAGAAGAAGCCGTCGCAGGTGGCGCAGGCCGAAACGCCGAAACCCTGATAGGTCTTCTCCGACTCGATCCCCAGCCATTTGGCCTGGGCGCCGGTGGCGATGATGACGGTTTCGGCCAGGAAGGTCGCGCCGCTTTCGGTTTCCAGCAGGAACGGACGTTTCGACAGGTCGGCCCTGGTGACGATCTCGGCGATGATTTCAGTGCCCATATGGACGGCCTGGTCGCGCATCTGGTCCATCAGCCATGGCCCCTGGATGACCTCGGCAAAGCCCGGATAGTTCTCAACGTCCGTTGTAATCGTGAGCTGGCCGCCGTCCTGAGGGCCGGTAAAGATGACCGGTGCGAGCAGGCCACGCGCCGCATAGATGGCGGCGGTCCAGCCGGCAGGACCGGTGCCTATAATGGCGCAACGAACTTCACGGGGCTTTGACATAACGGTACCTGGAATCGCGGAAAAGTTAACGGATAGATAGGGACCAAGGCCGCACTTGTCACGCCCGATTCGTAAAAACCTCGACGACCTTTCGCGCCGCACGGGCGGTTTCATCGAGCGGCGTATAGGTCCAGTTGTCCAGCACACCCTCAAACGGCCGGGCGATGCCGCGCCCTGTCAAAGCCGCCTCGAATTGGGCGAACTTGCCAGGCGGGCGCAGGGCGTCCATGGCCAGGCGATGAACCGGCTTGCCGGTCGCCGCCGCCTCGATGGTCATATTGACCGAGTCCTCGGTCACCAGGATATGGTCGGCGGCCTGCAGCACGGCAAAATACGGATTCTCGCCCTGACCAGGGCTGGCGCCATCGTAGATCAGGCCCGGCAGGTCACCCAGGACGTCCCTGAATACGGCCTGTGCGGCGACCGGGGTGCGCCGTGACAGGGTCATCAACAGGCTGCCGCTACCGACGGCCTGGCGGATCTGGCCGGCTAATATGCGTGCCCGCTCGACGCTCAGATCATGGGACTTCGACTTGCCGCCGATCAGTACGGCGACACGCGGATGGGGCAGGGGATCGAACCGCGTTCGCCAGGCTTCGTAGCCCTCGCTGAGGCGGGACGGCGTCATGCGGTTGGTCGAGCCAAGCAGGGACAGGACATTGTCGCCGCTGATCCCGTCATGTTCGGGGGCAATCACCAGGTCAAAAGCCGAAAGATCGCTTTTCGGGTTTTGCAGTTGTACAACCATGGTCTTGCCGCCGGACCGCTGACGCATGCGCAGGGAATGTGGCAGGGTGGCGCGGCCGGCGGCGATCCAGATATCGGGATAAGGTCCGGAAATGCGATCGCTGTCGTGCGCCAGCATGGCGTCCGGCCATAGCTTCAGCGCGGTCGGCCAGCGGTCGAACAGTTTGGCATAGCGGATACGCTTGATGGCAATATCGGTCGGCAACAGGCGTGCGACGGCTTCAGCCAGGCCAAGGACCTGGCTTTCGATGCCGGCGCGTCCGTCCGACACAGCCCAGATGTTTAGCTTAGGCCGCTTGTCGCCCGTCGCCACAACAGTCTAGATCCACTCGACTTTCAGAATCTCGTAGGCCTTGACACCACCAGGCGTCACGACCTCGACGACGTCACCGACTTCCTTGCCGATCATGGCGCGCGACAAGGGGGACGACAGAGAAATCTTGCCCGCCTTGACGTTGGCTTCGTGATCGCCGACGACCTGGTAGCGGCCTTCTTCTTCGGTGTCCTCGTCGACCACGGTCACGGTGGCGCCGAACTTGATCTGCTGGCCTGACAGCTTGGTCACGTCGATCACCTGGGCGCGGCTTATGCGGTCCTCGATGTCAGCGATCTGACCTTCGATCCAGCCCTGGCGCTCCTTGGCGGCGTGGTATTCTGCGTTTTCTGAAAGGTCTCCATGCGAGCGCGCTTCGGAGATCGCGGCGATCACGCTGGGGCGTTCGATCGACTTGAGACGCTTCAGTTCATCGTCGAGGACCTTGTAACCCGCGACGGTCATCGGCACTTTTTCCATGTGCGATTAATTCTTGAACCACCCTGAGGAATGACAAAAAGCCCGTTGCCGGTTGAGGGTGAAAGCAACCGGCAGGGCTGACGATAAGGTTGTGAAAGACGCTCGGCCTCGCGCTACCTTGCAGTGCACAAAATCGAAGTCCCGGACCTTATAGTTTGATTTGGCGGGATTTGAAAGAAAAGTTTTTTGGCCGGCAGGAACCCCTGATGCCTAACCCTTTAACGGCGTCGGCGCGGGCAGGGCGTCCGGATCGACCAGCTTTATGTCCATCAGCTTGATGCCCAAAGAACTGGCACTGGTGCTGGCGGTGATGTTCTGAGGTTGGGGCGCCGGTCCGCGGGCGATTTGCAGACTGCGCCCACCACGTGTCGCGGTCGACATACTGCTGGAGGACGACTGTTCGGTGCCCTGGGGTTCGACAACCTCGGGGGCTTCGACAATAAAGCTGATATTCATCGTCTCGGCGCGCATCACCGAGCGCGGCAGGGGAATGGTGAACTGGCTGGCGCGGCGGCTCAGCGATATTTCGTCGACCTTGACGCCGTTGATCAGCACGCTGACCTGCACCGGCATGCGGCTGCGGGCCTTCAGGTTGAGGGCAAGCTTCTTCGGGCGCGGTGTGTCGAAGGCGATATGCTGGATGGGGATGACGACATCGGCCTTGGGGCCGTCGCTCCACACGCCTTCGGTATCCGGGCGCGACCAGTTTTCGTCCAGCATGCAGGTGCCCTGGTCGAGCCAGCCGAAACGCACTTCCGAGCGGATCGGGTCCCAAACCGGCTTGTCGAGCGGCAGGTCGCGCGCTGCGGCCGGCGGTATGATCCACACACCGTCCAGCATACGCAGGCGCGAGCGCAGGGTTGGCGGGGCGTCGCACTGTTTCAGGAAGACGAACAGGTGGTCGCTATTGACCTCACCGCGTTTGAAGGCGTCCTGGCCGGCGTCCTGATAGGCGACCTGCATGATGTTTTCACGCGCCGCATACATGGTATTGACCGGGCGGGCATTGGAGGTGGCGCGCCAGGTCAGTTCATAGAACAGCTTGTCATTGAAATGGACGTTGGCCGGATAGAAGTCGATGCCGGTCGATTGGGCGACGAGTTTGTCCCATAGCGGTGACGGCGTCTGATAATAGACCTGATCACTGGAGGCCAGTCCCGTCGCCTTGCGCATGGCCGAAGCAAAACCGTTCAGGTCGTAGGCTTGGACGATCAGGATCAGGGGCAGCATGACGGCGACAATCCTCGGCCGGCTCTTGAACAGAACCACCAGGCCGGTCAGGACCATGCAGTAGCCGATGGGCCAGCCGAAGCGGCCCGATGCGCGCAGCACGGCCAAGGGCTGACGCAAGGCTTCCGGCGTCGGAAAATCCCACAGCTTGAAGCCGTAGAACATGCCCTTGTTGGTGAAGGCCAGCAGCAACAGGACGATGAACGGCAGGGCCAGATAGGTCAGCTTGCTGAAAAAAGCCTTTGCCGCCTTGGCTTCGGGCGTGGCGATATAGAGGACGGCGGCCGAAACGATCAGGACCAGCAGGCCGAAACCGAGATACTGATAGCCCTCGAACGACTGTCCGCCATTCAGCGGCCAGGCCTTGAGAACAGCCGAGAATTCCGGGCGCACCGGGTTGAAGAAACCGGCAATGTCCATGGAATAGTAGGACCAGCCGCCGGCGCCCGGGCTCATGCCCTTGGTGAATGTGCCTGCCAGATACAGGGCCAGAACGGCGGTCATCAGGACGATCAGTGCGCGCAGCACCGTATCGAGCACGACGGCGCGATCCAGCTTGCGAGCTGCCGGCCAGAAGCGCTTCAGCACGTCGCCGCCCCAGATGGCCGCGACCATGAACAGAAGATAGGGGTGCAGCAGGCCGGTAAAGAACAGCAGGGCGCAATAGCCCAGCATCTTGGCGCCGCCGCGGAACCAGTCGAGCGGTACACGCCAGAGCGGACGCAAGCTTAGATCCGCCGTACGATCATTGGCGACATTGATGAACAGGTGCAGTGCCCACAGGATCAGCCACTGAGCGACCAGAGTGTCGTGGCGCATGCGATAATACAGCGCCGGCAGGGCGCTCAGGGCCGCGGCGCCGCCCAACGCCATCCAGCGGTTCGGCGCGTGCGGCCGGATCAGCTTGTAGGCAAAGACGACGTGCATGGCGACGCAGAAGGCGAACCACAGTCCGATATACTGGAAATTGCCCGGGAGCCATGGATCGAACGGCTTGAACAGAAAGGCGAACGGCGGATTGGAGTCGGTCGAGATCAGGGTATTGCCCATCGGATGGGCGAGCACGCTCTGGTGATTGAAGCCGTCCGCGCCATGACGATAGGCGTTCCAGCCATTGACGTGCTGGCCCCAGTCGGCTTCGAGCACCCAGCCGATATGGGTCGGAATGACGACGCCGGGATCGAAGAAGCACAGGAACAGGGCGACAGGCAGCATCAGGCACAGAGCCCGGAACAGGCCTGTTATGGCCTGGGGCGGCAACTGGGCCAGAAGAGTTTGAGGCTTGCTCAGAACGGAGCGCCAGTTCGGCAAACGCATGTCTTTTTAGTACTCGGATGGAGGATGGGCGTCGCCCCTGCAACTGCCATGCCTTTGCGATGGCGCCGCCGCGGTCTTCTTGTCCGGGGCGTCTGGGTCTTGGCGGAACAGGGATGGATTTCAGCTGTGCATTGTACGCGAATCGCCGCTGTTCACAAGCCCGTGAAGCGGTGACATTTTGTTACGGACGCCGTGCCACCTGACGTGATTTGCAACGACTATAGGGATTGAATTTTCAGGCATTCTGCGGAATATACTTATAAGAATTTTATTTTCGGGGTGGGGCAATGATTATTTTCGGCACGCGCAGCATTACGTCTGTGAAACGCTCGGGCGGGTTTCACTGCCCGGTTTGCGAAAAGAGCAGGGTCTTTGACCTGAAAAAGATCAGCCGCTGGATTCATATTTATTTCATCCCGGTGATCCCCTTGGGTGATCAGGGCAGCTACGTCGCCTGCCGCACCTGCCAGGGTAATTTCAACCCCTATGCCATTACCGAGGACCCCGGCGCCGAACAGGCCGATCTGATCGCCAGGATAGATACGGCACTTGTCCACGGCCTTGTCATCCTCGCGATGGCGCGGCCGCCTGTAACTGATGACGTGCTGGAAGGCATTGCTGCATTGATGAAGCGCGCTGCCGGGCGGGAGGTGGATCTGCAGAAGATGAACGACATCCTGTCGCTGGTCCGTCGACAAAAATTGACGATGAGCGGCGCCATGGAGCCGCTGGCCGCCAGCCTGACCGGCGAGGCCAAGGTCCGGATGCTGAATGCGCTTCTGGAGCAACGCCCGTTGTCCGCCGAGCAACGCAAGCTTGTCGAAAAAGCGGGGCAGGCGATGAAAATGAAAAAAGCCGATATCGCCGCGACCATGTCGGCTGCGACCTGATCTTGACGGGTTTGAAACGCAGCGCCTCGGGACTCGCCGTGGCGATCCTCAATGCCCTTTTTCTTCTGGCGCCGGCGCTTTTCCTGCGCCGTGGCCATGGTTCCATTGGGGTGCTTGTACCCGCTATCATCTGTCTCAGCCTGGCGGGGGCGGCTGAGATTGTCTGCGCGCCAGGGGAGATACAGCAGTCCTCCGACGATCTGGGCCGATTCAACTGGCTTCAGGGAGTATGGCTTCTGGCCGGGTTTGAAATGGCATCGGTCTGGCGATCCATGCACGCCCTACCTTCGGGCCATGCCTGGTCGTGGCTGGGCGGCGCGCTCATACTGACTGGTTCGGCTCTGCGCTGTCTTGCCATCCGTCGCCTGGGGGCAGGTTTCAGCAATGGTGTATCGCCGACGGCCTCCGCCTTGTGCGTCGACGGTATCTATGGCTGGTTGCGCCATCCGGCAGAAAGCGGCTTGATTCTGCTATGCGCAGGTTTTTCTATGGCGTTACAGACCTGGGGCGTCATGCTGCTTACCCTGCCGGTCATGCTGGTTCTGTCACTGACACGCCTGCGGATGGAAGAGCGCGTCCTGGAACGTGCTTTTCCCCGCGCCGTGCAGGCCTATCACCGTAAGGTCCGGTTTTAGATCACGCATATTCCTGGAGCGAACGAACGTCCAGGGTTCCCTTGCGTTCAGCGGCGATCGCGCGTGTCGCAGCCACAGCACCCGATGCCGTTGTGTAGTAGGGGATTTTCATCATCAGGGTGGTGCGGCGGATCGAGAAGGAATCGGCCAGGGACTGCTTGCCTTCGGTGGTGTTGAAGACCAGGGCGATCTCGCCGTTCTTGATGGCGTCGAGGATGTTCGGACGGCCTTCGAGCACCTTCTTGACCTTTTCGACCGTGACGCCGTGGGCGGCCAGATAGTCGTGCGTGCCGCCGGTGGCAACCACGGTAAAGCCCATGTCGAGCAGCGAACGTACCGCGTCAACAATAACGGGTTTATCCTGATCACGGACCGAGACGAAGACCTTGCCGCCGACGGGCAGCTTGGTGCCGCTGCCCAGTTGCGACTTGGCGAAGGCGCGCGAGAAGGCGTCGATCATCTCTTCGCCGTCGCGTATCCAGTCCAAGCCCATGACTTCACCGGTCGAGCGCATTTCAGGTCCGAGAACCGTGTCGACATTGGCAAAGCGCGCGAACGGGAAGACGGCTTCCTTGACGGCGACGTGACGGTAGTCGCGCGGCTTGAGGCCAAACTCGGCCAGCGCCTTGCCGGCCATGATCTTGGCGGCGATACCGGCCAGGGGCTGGCCCAGGGTCTTGGCGACGAAGGGCACGGTGCGCGAAGCCCGCGGATTGACTTCGAGCACGTAGATTTTCGGATCGGTATAGGGATGTTCGATGGCGAACTGGACGTTCATCAGGCCGCGGACCTTTAGCGCCCGGGCCAGTTCCACCGTCTGGCGCTCCAGTTCCTTCACCGTTTCGGGTTTCAGCGAGAACGGCGGCAGCGAACAGGCCGAGTCGCCCGAATGGACGCCGGCTTCTTCGATATGTTCCATGATGCCGGCGACGAAGACGTCGGTGCCGTCGGCCAGGGCGTCGGCATCGACCTCGATGGCGGCGCTGAGATACTGGTCGATCAGGACAGGTGAATCGCCCGACACCTGCACCGCCTCACGGACGTAGCGGGCCAGCTGTTCGTCGTCGCGGATGATTTCCATGGCGCGGCCGCCCAGGACATAGGACGGACGGATGACGATCGGATAGCCGACCTCGTGGGCAGCCTTGAAGGCTTCTTCCGGCGTGCGGGCGATGGCGTTGATCGGCTGGGCCAGGTCGATGTCGCGGAGCAGATGCTGGAAGCGTTCGCGGTCTTCGGCCAGGTCGATGGCGTCGGGCGTGGTGCCGAGGATGGGGATGCCCTCGTCCTCAAGCGCCTGGGCCAGCTTCAGCGGCGTCTGGCCGCCGAACTGGACGACCACGCCGATCAGTTCGCCCTTGGTTTGTTCGACGGCGATCAGTTCAAGCACATCTTCGGCCGTCAGCGGTTCGAAATACAGCCGGTCGGACGTGTCATAGTCGGTCGAGACGGTCTCCGGGTTACAGTTGACCATGATGGCTTCGACGCCGATATCCTTGAAGGCAAAGGCGGCATGACAGCAGCAATAGTCGAACTCGATGCCCTGGCCGATCCGGTTGGGACCGCCACCCAGGATGATGGCCTTCTTGCGCTCGGTGGGCGCTGCCTCGCATTCGGGAATCTGACCCAGTGCGCCCGACTCGTAGGTCGAATACATATAGGCCGTGTTGGAACGGAATTCGGCTGCGCAGGTGTCGATGCGCTTGAAGACCGGACGAACATCCAGCGCGCGACGGGCGGCGCGAACCTGCTTTTCGCTCTGGCCGGTCAGCTTGGCCAGACGCACGTCGGAGAAGCCCATGGCTTTCAAGGTGCGCATGGCAGCGGCCGAGGTCGGCAGGCCCATGCTGCGGATCTTGGCTTCTTCGGAGACAATGGTTTCGATCTGGCGGAGGAACCACGGCTCATAGGAACAGGCGGCATTGATCTCGTCGACCGTCAGGCCGTGGCGGAAGGCCTGGGCGATGACGCGCAGGCGATCCGGCGTCGGTCGACCCAGTTCGCGGATGACGGCGTCGCGGATGGCGTTCTGGTCTTCGGCATTTTTCACGCCGTTGATGTCGACCTCGTCGAAGCCCGACAGGCCAGTTTCCAGGCCGCGCAGGGCCTTCTGTACCGACTCGGCGAAGGTCCGGCCGATCGCCATGACTTCGCCGACCGACTTCATCGACGTGCCGAGCAGAGGCTCCGAGCCGGGATATTTCTCGAAGGCGAAGCGCGGAATCTTGGTGACGACATAGTCGATCGACGGTTCGAACGAGGCCGGGGTCGTCTGGGTGATGTCGTTGGCCAGTTCGTCAAGTGTGTAGCCGACGGCCAGCTTGGCGGCGATTTTGGCGATCGGGAAGCCGGTCGCCTTGGAGGCCAGGGCCGAGGAGCGCGACACGCGCGGGTTCATTTCGATGACGATCATGCGGCCATCGGCCGGATTGAGCGCGAACTGAACGTTGGAACCGCCCGTTTCGACGCCGATTTCACGCAGGACGGCCAGACTGGCCGAGCGCATGATCTGGTATTCCTTGTCGGTCAGGGTCAGGGCCGGGGCGACGGTGATCGAATCGCCGGTGTGCACGCCCATCGGGTCGACGTTTTCGATCGAGCAGACGATGATGCAGTTGTCGGCGGTGTCGCGCACCACCTCCATCTCATATTCCTTCCAGCCGAGGATCGACTCCTCGATCAGGACTTCGGTGGTCGGCGACAGGTCAAGGCCGCGCTCGACGATGTCGCGGAATTCTTCCTGGTTGAAGGCGATGCCACCGCCGGTGCCGGCCAGGGTAAAGGACGGGCGGATGACCGCCGGCAGGCCGCCGATCTCGTCCAGAGCAGCATAGGCCTCGTCCATGGTGTGGGCGACGGCCGACTTGGCCGATTCGAGGCCCAGCTTGTCCATGGCGTTGCGGAACTTCAGCCGGTCCTCGGCCTTGTCGATCACCTCGGCCTTGGCGCCGATCATCTCGACATTGTACTTCTTCAGGACGCCAGAATTTTCCAGGGCCAGGGCGGTATTGAGCGCGGTCTGTCCGCCCATGGTCGGCAGCAGGGCGTCCGGGCGTTCCCGGGCGATGATCTTCTCGACGAATTCCGGGGTGATAGGCTCGATATAGGTTGCGTCGGCCACATCCGGGTCGGTCATGATGGTGGCGGGATTGGAGTTGACCAGGACGATGCGGTAGCCTTCCTGACGCAGGGCTTTACAGGCCTGGACGCCGGAATAGTCGAACTCGCAGGCCTGACCGATAATGATGGGGCCCGCGCCGATGATCAGGATGGACTTGATATCTGTACGTTTGGGCATATCGGTCTTGGTCTTTCTCAAGCGCAGGCAGAGGAAGGGCTGTTTACACAGTCCTTGCGTTAAAATGAGCCGTCCGGCTCGTCAGGTTTCGGGCTAAGCGGGTGCTTTAGAGGCTAAGGACGTATAGCGCAACCCCGGAATTGGCCGAATCATCACGTTTTTGCACAGCAACAAAAAAGCCCCGCCGGCGGAAAGCGCGGCGGGGGGAGGTGGTCTTGGTGATAACAGGGCTGCCCCCGTCCCCGATAGATGAGGGCCAAGGAGACGGGGGCAGGGAGGACCGGCTGAACACTTCGGGAGTGGGGGAAACCAGGAGGCTCAGACGATCTTTGGGGTAAACTTGATCAGCGCATGGCGATTGAGGCCTGGAGCGGATTGACGGTCTCTTCACCGCAGCGAAGTTCCATATAGAGGTGCGAGGGTTCCTTGCCGGCGCGCGGCATGGCGCCCAGGCGGTCGTGAAGGCGTAGGGTCTGGCCTGTCTCGACCGAGACCTGCGACAGGCCGGCCAGGACAACGCGATAGTCGCGGCCGATATTGAGGATGACGACCTGGCCCATGTTCTCGACCGGCCCGGCATATTCGACAATGCCGTCGGCGGGAGCGACCACGGGGGCACGGGCTTCGGTCAGGTAGACGATACCGCGACTGGCGAGGGGCTGGCCGCTGCTATAGGCAGGATTGACCTCGCCATAGCCTTGCCAGACATTGCCGTCGACCACGGACGCCAGATGCGTCATGCCACAGCTCTGCGCCTTGACCTGGCCGGCGATCAGCATGCAGCCGGCCAGCAGAAGGGCGAGGCTCAGTGCGAGGAATAGCCGCGGAGTTTGTATCGTCGTATTCATCTTGCCCATCTTCGCCATCACTGTCTTATTGCGTTCGACAAGACGAATATGCGGGAATGTATTTAAACGCGGTCTAAAAGATTCTTACGGCGATGTCGCAATTGGCGGCGATGTCGCAAAGGGTGGTCAGCTCTTGGCGGGCCGGAACATGTAGCCAGTGCCGTAGACCGTCTGGATCAGGTCGTCCTCACCCTCCGGGCTGATATGGCGCAGTTTGCGGCGCAGGCGCGAGATCAGGGTGTCGAGCGATCGGTCGGTGCTGTCCTCGTGCAGGTCGACCATGCGCGCCAGGACCTGTTCACGCTTCAGCGGCCGGTCGCGTTGGGCCAGGAAGACGTGCAGCACGGCGAACTCGGCTGCCGACAGCATCAGCATCTTGTCGACCGGACTGGTCAGGCGCCGCGTACGGTTATCCAGGCTCCAGCCGAAGAAACGCACTGTCTCGACCTCTTCCCGCACCGGTGCTGGCTGGGGGGCGCGGCGCAGTATCTTGCGGATGCGCACCGTCAGCTCGTCCAGGTTAAAGGGCTTGGCCATATAGTCTTCGGCGCCGAGATTAAGCCCCTTGATACGCGCCACGTCGTCGCCCAGCGCGCTGAGCATGATGATCGGCGGCCCTTTGGCGGCGCTGATACGGGCGCAGATCGACAGGCCGTTCTCGCCGGGCATCATGGAATCGAGCACGATCAGGTCGATGAGCTCACCGGCCAGCACCGCGTCCATGGCCACGCCGCCGTCCGCCGAAAAGGCGCGAAAACCCTGGCGGGTAAGACCCGATTTCAACAGATCGCGAATCGACTCGTCGTCGTCGACAACCAGAATATTCGGTTTCGCATCCTGGAGGTTATCGTTCATTCGCCGCCCCGGTGTTGTGCCAACCCAGGTCGCCGAATACCTTGCAGAATCAGGCTGTGACCTTGGCGTCGCGCATATTCTGCGCGAAGCGTTCGAACAGGTAAAGGCTGTCGACCGGACCGGGCGACGCTTCGGGGTGGTGCTGGACGGAAAATACCGGCTTGCCGGTCATGCTGATACCGCAGTTGGAACCGTCAAACAGCGACACATGGGTCTCGATCACCCCTTGCGGCAGAGAGTCACGATCAATGGCGAAGCCGTGGTTCATCGACACGATCTCGACCTTGCCCGTGGTATCGTCACGAACGGGATGGTTGGCGCCATGGTGACCCTGGCCCATCTTGATGGTCTTGGCGCCCAGCGCCAGGCCCAGCATCTGGTGGCCCAGGCAGATACCGAAAACCGGCAGGCCGGCCGCGATAATCTTCTGAATGACCGGTACGGCATAGACGCCGGTCGCCGCCGGATCGCCCGGGCCGTTCGACAGCAGCACGCCATCCGGACGCAGGGCCAGTATCTCCTCGGCCGGGGTCTTGGCCGGCACCACCTGCACATCGGCGCCAATATCGACCAGGGCGCGCAGGATGTTCTGTTTGACGCCGTAATCGATGACTACGACCTTGAACTCGTGCTTCGTTCCGGCCTTGAAGCCGTCCGGCCATTGCCAACGGTCAGTCGAATAGCTTGCCTGTTGCGCCACGGTCGCATCGATCGCCAGGTCGAGATTGTTCAGGCCTGCCCAGGCGGCGGCACGTGCAACCAGGGCAGGGATATCGAACGCACCCGTCGGCGAGTGGGCGATGACGCCGTGCGGCATACCCTGTTCGCGGATACGCCGGGTCAGGGCGCGGGTATCGATGCCGGACAGGCCGACCACGCCGCGCGACACCAGCCAGTCGTTGAAGTTCATGGTCGAGCGCCAGTTGGCCGGCGGGGTCGGGGCATCGCGGAAAATAGCGCCCCTCGCTGCGCGCCTGGGGTCGTCGCCCAGTTGCTCGACATCGTCGGCATTGACGCCGACATTGCCGATATGCGGGAAGGTGAAGGCAATGATCTGGTCCATATAGGACGGATCGGTGAGGATTTCCTGGTAACCGGTCATGGCCGTGTTGAAACAGACCTCGCCCAGGACCTCGCCGGCGGCGCCGCAACCCAGGCCCTGATAGACGGTACCATCCGCCAGGACCAATACCCCCGTACAGCCGGATAGAAGTTCATAGCTCATGGGGAAATCTCCGTGAAAAAAAGGCGTAACTGCGCGCAAACGGCCGCACACATAGGGATAAGCACTGCCCGGGTCAATCCGTAAGTTTTGTGACAGTTCGCTAATAGGGAGAATGTCGTAAAATGGATATAAAAATGCGTGATAACGTCGATATGCCAAGAATGGTACCAAAAATTAGGGGATAGATATGACGACCGAAACGCCTGCCATACTCCTGACCTCCGCCGACATCGATAATATTGAGAGTGAGCGTACCCTTCTGAATGCCGAAATCGCGTCTCTGGACGTCAGGCGCGCCGAACTCGATGTTCGCCGCGGCGAATTGACGGACCGCCTGAGCAAGATACGCGCGCTGCTGGATGCCCTGGGCCTTGGCGCGGTCAACCAGTTGTCGTCGAACTCGCTGTATGCGACGCGCCATGTCAAGGCCGTCCCGCATAATGGTGTGGCGTCGTAAGGCACCTGTTCCACACGTAATCGGGTACACTGGCCGCAGTCATTGAACTGTGTTAGCCTCCTTGTGGCTGGTTCGGAACAGGGCGCTTTCATGAAAGCTGTTGCAGGCGTAAAAGCTGTCATAAGCGTATTGGCGTTTTCACTCCTGCTCACAGGCCCGGCACCGGTCCAGGCCTGGCAGACGGCGCCGGCGTCCGTACCCGGTGCAGCACCGGTCAACAGCGCTGCTACGACGGCGCCCGAAGATACGCCCAATCGTCCGGTCGCCAAACCGTGTACGCAGGCGGCCATTCGGGAAGCCGCCGCCGCCAAGCTCGCGCCCCAACTGATGGGCTGCAATCTGGCAGTCGTGGCGCCGCCGCTGCTGCAGTTCTTCCACCTTGTCCCGGTCACCCGTCAGGTTGCCGGCAAGGCCTTGCCCGGGACGATCCTCGACCAGACACCGTCAGCCGGCACGGCGCTGTCGCCGGGCGGACGGCTGTCCGTGACCGTATCGAACGGGAAGCCGGCTGAGGAGCCCGCCAGCAGTTCGGCCGCACCTTCGAGTGCCGGGTCGGACAGCGGGACGCCGAGCGTACCGCCAAGACCGGACACGCGTCCTCCGACAACGTCATCATCGTCATCATCTGCGACGTCGAGCGCCGTCTCCGCTTCAAACCCTGCCGGCCAAACGAGCGCCGACGCGGTTTCGTTATCCCCGACCATCTCATCTGAGGCGGCCTCGGTGCCGGAGGCCGTTGCCTCGGCGCCTGCGTCAAGCGAATCCGGGGCCGACATCAAGGCAGCAAGCTTCCCGTTATGGGGCTATTTCGCGATTATCGTGGCCGTGCTGGCGGCTCTGGCGGCCGGTCTGGGCCTATTGCGCTTGAGACGGCCGGTAATCCACCAGGCTGCGGTTCCCGACATTGCGTGCCACCTCGAATTTGGACCGGGCCGGCTCACCACGGATGGGCCTTTGATCGATGGGCCGGCGGTTGAGCTGGCTATCGAAACCGAAGCCGGACCCGTGGTTTCGTCCGACATAACCGTGCTCGATCAAGGACATGAGGAATAGCTGCCATGACCGATACCCTCTTTCTGGATGATATGCTCGATGCGGACACGCTTGCCTCGATCAGACAGCAGGTTACCGCCGCCGTCAGCCTGGACGGCAAGCTGAAGGCGCTGACCGACACCATGCCGATGCTGGACGGTGCCATTACGCGGGCCGCGACCTCATGTTTGCATATCGATCCGTTGGCCCTCCTGGCCGATGGCTGGGCGACCGCCAAGGCGATCCGCGCCTATCGCGATCCACAGGCCAACCCACCGGGCACGACGTCGATCCTGAAACTGGCAAAGCACAGTATCGAACGCGATATCAAACCGGCAATCACAATAAAGCTGGGCGCCCTTCAGCGTTTTCCATTGAGCCTGGCCCTGACCGTGGCCGGCGTGTTCCAGGGTATAGAACTGGCCATCAGCAACGGCAAGATCGTCTCGGTCGGCTGCGGCACTTGTCACCTGGCCTTCCATATCAAGCTCGCCGACAAGGCTGTGATGGCGCCGAAAACGCTGAAGGAAATCAAACTGCCGGGCGAATACCGGTTCGTGCAGCCGCTGGCGATACCCTGAAGTCAGCCGAACTAAAGCGCGCAGGTTTTCAGCCGCGCATCCAGCCATGCCACATCGGCTTTCAGGCGATCCGGCACGCCGCCGTGCGACGCCATCTCCGCCCACAGGGCTCGGGCTTCACGGGCGGCGGCGCAGGCCTCGGCCGGCCGCTTCCAGCCATCGAGGCTGATGGCGTAGACGCGCAGGGAGGTTGCCAGGCTAAGCCTTATGTCAGAATCTCCGGGATGACGCTGCATCATCAAACGGCGCGCCGCGATCGACTGGCCGGCGACCGCGACAGCTTCGTCGACGCGCCCCAGGTCCGACAGGATGGCGGCGCGATTGAGCGCCAGCAGGTTGGTGGCTCTTTGTGTAGCGATGCTGTCGTCGAACTGCGCCACCTGGCCGATCAGCGCGACGCCCTGGTCGGCCCAGGTCAGGGCCTCCGTCGGCTTACCCATATCCTGATACGAGGATGAGACCTGATAATCGTAGATTGCCTGCCGAATGGCGATACGGATATCGAGCACGCCTGAATCGCGGGCCGCCTGCAGGATGGCGACCGCACGCTTGTAACGCGGCACGGCCTCGACTGGCGACGTGGCGTAGGTGGCGTCGCCTATGGCGTTTTCACTGGCGGCGGTCAGTAGCGGCTTGAGAGAATCGTACGGTGCCGTGTCGGGCAGGTCGCGACCGCGCGCCAGGGCATCGGTCATCAACCCGACAATGTCCGTCATCCGGTTGTCATTATAGAGCAGGTCGCCGCGGCCATTGACGGCGTTCCACCGGCCGTAGGCGGCATCAATATCTTTCGGGTTCGCTTTGAGTACGCCGTCGTACAGGGCGATGGCCTCGTCGACAGAGGCATAGGCGGCCTTGAGATCATTATTGGAACCGGCCATGACACCGCTTTTCCACGCCAGGGTCCGCGCCAGTTCGCGGCGGATGTCGGCGCGGCCCGGATAGCGCTGCATCAATCGGCGCAAGCCGGCCTCGGACGCGTTGAGGGCGCGCAGACCGCCGTCGGCATCGCCCGTTGCATTGCTGGAATTGACCGCCAGGGCATGGCCGACGCGACCGTAACCGATGGCGACGTCGCGTTGAACCTCGGCCGGTGCGCCGGGAACGCGCGACAGACGTTGCAGATAGTCGCGTCCGACATCGGTGGTCCGGGCGCGTAAAGCGCTGGCGCCCGGCAGGCGCTCCAGTGCGTCGTGAAAATCGCCGAGCATGTAGCCCGCCAGGGCCCTCACCTCCGAAAACCGTGTCTCGGCGCGGACATACAGGACCGAAATCATCACCAGGGCGATCAAGGTGGCGAGTGTAGCCGTAACCCCCGCCGCGACCGGCCAGCGATGGCGGCGGACGAACAGTCGGACACCATGCAGCCAGTCAGGCGTGCGAGCCTTCACCGGGCGGTGTCCGGCAAAGGCCTTCAGGTCGTCCGCCAGGCCCTGGGCGGTCGTGTAGCGTGCTTCCGCCTCCCGGGCCGTAGCCTTGGTGACAATAGCGGCGAGGTCGGCGGGCGGGGAGGGCGTAACGGCGTCACGATCCTCCTGGCCAGGCCATTGACCTTCCAGCAGGCCTTTCATGATAATGCCCAGGGCATAGATATCGTCCGCCGGAACCGGTGCGTCGCCGTCGAGCCGTTGCGGGCTGGCATAGCCGGGCGTGCGCGGAACGGCCGAAGTGGTAGCCCCGACATCAGGTTCGGCCAGAGTCGGGGCGGCCAGCGAAGAGATGCCGAAATCGACGAGAAAAGGCTCTCCGTCCGCGGTTATGAGAATATTGGATGGTTTGAGGTCGGCATGGACGACCAGGTTCTGGTGGGCATATTGCACGGCCTCGCAGATGGTGGTCATCAGCGCGACCGCCTGCGCGACACCGGGTGTCTCGCGCGCCGCCCACATATCGAGCGTGACGCCGTCGATCTTTTCCATGACGATCCACGGCAGGCCTTGCTCCGTCACGCCGCCATCATACAGACGGGCGATATGGCGGTGGCGCAAGCGCGCCAGAACACGTCGCTCGGTGTCGAAAAAGGCCAGGGCGTGGGCGGCCAGCCGCGACGGCCGCATCAGCTTGACAGCGACCTCGTGTTCAAACAGTCCGTCGTCGCGCCGGCCGAGCCAGACTTCGCCCATGCCGCCACCGCCCAGTCGCTCGACCAGGGCATAGGTGCCGATGCGCGGCGGTACGACCAGGGCCGTGGTGTCGTCGTCATCGCCTGGAAGTTCCGTCGGCAGGGCAGAGGGGGCCAGCGCGTCGGCCGCCAGCAGGGCTTCGACAGCGGCGATCAGCGACGGATCGGCTGTATGCTGGGCCAGCAGCCAATCGTGGCGCTTGGCCTCGGGGATATCGAGCGCCGTGTCGAAGATGTCGAGAATCTGGCGACGCCGGACGACACGTTCATCTATACGTTCATCTGGGCGCTCTTCTGGTGCCGGATCTTTTGGATCATCTGATGGCGTATCGCCGGGGGGATCAGTCGGAGAGGTCATCGAGCAGCCACGCTCGCGCGACACGCCATTGACGCTTGACGGTGCTGAGCGACGCCCCGCTGACGGCAGCGATCTCCTCCAGGGTCAGCCCGGCATAAAAGCGTTGTTCGACAATGCGGGCGCGGTCGGGGTCGGCTGCCTGAAGCCGGGTCAGCGAGTCGTCGAAGGATTCGACGTCGAAGCGCGGGGCCGAGCTTTCCTGTGGCCACTGCGTCATCATGGGCGGCGCCTGGCGTTTTTGCGCCCGAAAGCGGCGCACCTCGTCGATCAGGACATGGCGCATGACGCGCGCCGAAAGTGACAGAAAATGGGTGCGTGAGACGACATCCAGGCGTTCCAGCCGCATCAGTTGCAGGGCCGCCTCGTGGGCCAGTTCGGTGGGTTGGAACAGGGCGCGCGCCTGATGTCCGGACAGGACCTTGCGCGCCAGTTGCCGATAGTCGTCGTAATAGCGCTCCAGCATGCGCTGCGGCCATACCGCTTGCCCCGGCCGGGAGGCTGGTTCCGCGTCCCTGACTGGACTTACCGGCTGCGTCATCGCTATCGCGTCTCGTCACCACTACCTCCCCGAACCATAATCCAGTCGCATCGTGGCGCAAGGAAAAAAGCCCCTGTCGCGCACGCCTGTGGCCGTACTCACCTGAGAAGCGTATGGCCGGCGGAAAAAGGGTCAGGCCTGGCGACTAGTTTTGCGATAAATGGACGGTTTTACCGCTGCGGGCGCTTTCGCGGGCCGCGTCGAGGATTTCCATGACCAGCAGATTATTGGCCAGGGTCGACGGATCATAGGCTGCCGGGACGACTCGGCCTTCGATCACGGCGCGAAAATAGGCGAACGGATTGTCATACGGCGCCGCGCGATCGGGCAGGGTGGTTGCCTGTGCGCTGTCCGGCGTCGATCCCCAGACGCGCAGGGCATGTTTGTCGTCAGCGACGATCTGGCCCGTCGTGCCGTAGATTTCCATGTCCTTGCGCGAGACCGGCCAGTCCCACGACGCCTGGATAATACCCTGGGCATCGGCATAGTCGACGATCACCGTCGCGTCGTCGTCAACGCGCGGATAGTCGCCCGGCTGCAGGTTGCGCGTCACGGCGGTGACCGCGACAGGCCGGGTGCCCCTGGTCAGCCAGGTCATCTGGTTGGCGCCATAGCAGCCGAAATCGATAATGGCGCCGCCACCATTCAGCTTCGGATCGGTCAGCCAGGCCAGGAAAGCCGGGCTGACGCCGATCTTGACCGGGCCCTGGTGGCCATCGTGAAACACCAGCTTACGTACCGGTCCGATACTGCCGGTCGCAACCAGGCTCTGGGCCTTTGCCGCTGCCGGATACCATGTGGTTTCATAATTGGTCAGGACCTGGACATGGTTGGCGGCGGCGAGGGCAGCGATTTCGCGTGCCTCGGCCAAGTTCAGCGCTAGTGGCTTTTCGACCATGACATGGACGCCGCGCGGCGCCGCGGCACGGACGATCTTGACGTGGTCGGCGACGGGGCCGAAGCCCGCGACCGCGACCGGATGCGCTTTTGCCAGCATGGTGTCGAGGTCGTCATAGACCAGGTCCATGCTGAAACCGTAGCGGTCGGCATAGATCTTCGCCAGGGCGCGATCGGGCTCAACGATGCCGACAACCCGGATATCGCCGCGTTTTAAGTCCCCGAACAGCCAGTTGACGTGGTCGTGTGACAGGCCGACGACGCCGATTGGCATTGGCTTGGTGTCTTGGGGATCGCTTGTCTGGGCGTGAGTCGCACCTGAAAAAAGGGCGAAAAACGCCATGACCAGCGTAATGAGCCGGGTGCGCATGAGATGTCTCCCTGTTCTTATGTTTGGGCGAGACTATGCGGCAATGGCGTGGGAATACAAGCGATCGGCGGATATGAATACGTATGCTGTTGTTACGCCATGCCGTGTACGGAGAATCTGTCTAGAATGCCGAAACGGGTGGCAAATTTCGCCATTGATCCTATAGTTATGCCGTGCGTTTCGACGATCATTTTCTCGAAGAACTGAAAACCCGCTTGCCGGCCTCGGAGGTCATCGGCAAGTCCGTGAAACTGCGCCGTAACGGCCGTGAGTGGGTCGGCCTGTCGCCCTTCACCAAGGAAAAGACGCCGTCCTTTTACGTCAATGACGCCAAGCGCTTCTTTCACGACTTCTCGTCAGGCAAGAGCGGCGACATCATCACCTTCCTGATCGAGACCGAGCGCTTGTCGTTCAACGAGGCGGTCGAGAAACTGGCGTCCGAGGCCGGCATGGCCCTGCCGGCCGTGACGCCGGAAACGCGCGCCGTCGAACAGAAGCGTCAGTCGCTGAATGACTGGATGGACCTGGCGCACCGCTGGTTCATGGCGCGGCTGCTCGACAAGACGCCGGCGGCGCAGGCCGCCCGAGACTACCTGACCAAGCGCGGGCTGAGTCGCGAGGATATCGACCTGTTCGGCCTGGGCTACGCGCCGCGCGACCGTACGGCGCTGAAGGATGCCCTGATCCAGCGCGGCGCCAAGACGTCCGAACTGGTCGAATGCGGGCTGTTGATCGAGGTTGAAGGCGGGGCGGCGCCATATGACCGTTTCCGTGACAGGCTGATGTTTCCGATCCACGACTCGCGCGATCACGTCGTCAGCTTCGGTGGCCGGGCGCTCAATCCGGATGAAAAGGCCAAGTACCTCAATGGGCCGGAAACGACTTTGTTCCACAAGGGGCAGATGCTGTTTGGCCTGCCGCGCGCCCTGAAACTGCTGGGCGCCGAGCAGTCGCACGCCGACCTGGTCGTGGTCGAGGGCTATATGGATGTCCTGGCGTGCCAGCGCGCCAAGATCGCGGCGGTAGCGCCGCTGGGCACGGCCCTGACCGAAGAACAGATCGATATCCTGTGGCGCCGCCATCCCGAGCCGACGCTTTGTTTTGACGGCGACAAGGCCGGCCAGCGCGCCGCCTTTCGGGCCCTGGATCGCGCTCTGCCGAAACTGAAACCCGGCCGTTCGTTCAAGGTCTGTTTTATCGTCGGCGGCAAGGACCCTGACGACGTCCTGCGCGAAAAGGGCGCCCTGGCCCTGCGCGAAGCCGTGTCCGTCACCAAGCCGTTCGTCGAGGTGCTGTTTCAGCGCGAGGCCGAACTGGAACCCTTGGACACGCCGGAGCGCAAGGCCGGGTTCAAGAAGCGTCTTCGTGCCCTGTCCGCGACTATCGAGGACAAGGACCTGGCCGATGCCTACCGCCACGACCTGTTGGAACGATACGACGCCATGTTTGCGGCCAAGGCGCCGGAACCCCGTGCTCCGTTTCAACCCTACAAAAAGGGTGAATTTCGCAAGGGCCAGAAGGGTGAGGTCTATATCGCTCCGGCCATGCAGGAGTCGCGTGTTGCCGCGCGTAACCTGTCGACGTCGATGGACGCCATCGGCGCCGCGCTGGCGCAAGGCCTGCTGGACCATCCCGACTGGATGGCCGACCAGGTCGAGGGGCTGGAGGCCTTCGGCTTTGGCGATCCGGCGCTCGATCCGTTGGCGCGCGTTCTGGTCGCATTAAGTTTCCGTGATGAAGCCCTTGACAGCGAAGCTTTAAATCGCCATCTGCACAACCAAGGACTTGGCGCATTGTTGAGCGAGATCCAAAAGGCGGCCCTCAGATCGGGCGTGCCATTCCTCGCACCGGACACGACTCTCGCAGATGCCCATGCCCGCTGGATACAGGCGTTCAACGCGATGTCGCGTTTGACGGCGTTGGAACGTGCGCTTAATTCTGCTCGCGATAGTGTGGGCACAGAATTTTTTTCACGGCTCAAGCTGGAACGCGACAGCCTGCGGCGGTCCTTGAGAAGCGGACAGATTTGGCAGGATTGAGGCAGCAAAAACCTGAAAACTCAATGCATTGAGTTAAGGTTTAATTGACGATAATCCTGAAATAAGAACACAGGCGGCCCCGGATGTTTAATGGCGGGCGTACGCGGAGACCCATATGAGCGTGACAAAATGAGCACAACGCCAGAAAAACCTGAGACTGAGACCACGTCCGACGGCCCGTTGCTCGACCTGACCGATTCCGCGGTCAAGAAATTCATCAAGGCGGCCAAGGCACGCGGCTATGTGACCATGGACGAACTGAACAAGGTGCTTCCGTCCGAGGAATTTACCTCGGAACAGATCGAAGACACCCTGGCCATGCTCACCGAAATGGGCGTGAACGTCATCGAGTCCGAGGAAGAAGCCGCCGAGGGCGGTGAGGTCGCGGTGCGCGAGGAAGCGGGGGCTCTTACCGAGACCGCCAAGACCTCGAACTACGACCGTACCGACGACCCGGTGCGCATGTATCTGCGCGAAATGGGTTCGGTCGAACTGCTGTCGCGCGAGGGCGAAATTGCCATCGCCAAGCGCATCGAAGCCGGCCGCGACACCATGATCCGCGGCCTGTGCGAAAGCGCCCTGACCTTCGAAGCCATTATGGTATGGCGCGAGGAACTGGGCTCCGGCCGCATCCTGCTGCGTGAAATCATCGACCTGGAAGGCACCTACGGCGGCGGCCCTTCGGAAGGCCCGCCTCCGGGCGCGCTCGATGGTGACGGCGAGGAAGAGGTCGAGGACACCGGCGTGATCGCCATGCGCGCCCCGGCGCCCGTGGTCGTCAAGGCGCCGGAACCGATAAAGGTTGAACCTGTGAAGGTTGAGCCGCGTCACGAGCCGGAAGTCGAGGCCAAGAAGCCGGAACCGCCGAAGAAGAAGTCGGGCGACGACGACGATGACGACGACTACGTCCCGATGGACGAGCAGGAAAAGAAACCTGAGCCAGAAGAAGAGGAAGAGGACGATTTCGACGATGGCGCAGGCCCGTCGGTTTCGGCCATGGAATCGGAACTGCGCGACGGCGTCATGGCGACGCTCGATGCCATTGCCGGCGAGTTCGAAACCTATCGTCGCACCCAGGAAAAGATGCTGACCGCCAAGCTCGAGGGCTCGCCTCTCGATCCGGCGGACCGTGCGGCCTATGACGAAGTCACGGCCACCATCACGCGTCATCTGAAGACGCTTAAGCTGAACAACCAGCGTATCGAAGCCCTGGTCGAACAGCTGTACGGCATCAACAAGCGCCTGATGCAGCTGGAAGGCCGGCTTTTGCGCCTGGCCGATTCCTACGGCATTTCGCGGACGGAATTCCTCACCGCCTATTATTCTCGCGAACTCGACCCGCAATGGGGCGACAAGGTGCGTGCCATGGGCGTGCGCTGGCAGAAGTTCATTGATAATGACGGTAAGGCTGTCGACCGTATCCGCAGCGATGTCACGACCCTGGCAACCGACATGGGTGTAGCGGTCGACGATTTCCGCCGCATCGTCCAGACGGTGCAAAAGGGCGAACGCGAAGCGCGCCAGGCCAAGACCGAAATGGTCGAGGCCAATCTGCGCCTCGTTATCTCGATCGCCAAAAAGTACACCAACCGCGGCCTGCAGTTCCTCGACCTGATCCAGGAAGGCAATATTGGCCTGATGAAGGCGGTCGACAAGTTCGAATACCGCCGCGGCTACAAGTTCTCGACCTACGCTACCTGGTGGATTCGCCAGGCGATTACACGCAGCATTGCCGACCAGGCGCGGACCATCCGCATCCCGGTGCACATGATCGAAACGATCAACAAGATCGTCCGGACATCGCGCCAGATGCTGCACGAAATCGGACGCGAACCGACGCCGGAAGAACTGGCCGAAAAGCTGGCCATGCCGCTGGAAAAGGTCCGTAAGGTCCTGAAGATCGCCAAGGAACCGATTTCGCTCGAAACCCCGATCGGCGACGAAGAAGACAGTCACCTCGGCGACTTCATCGAAGACAAGAATGCCATCCTGCCGATCGACGCCGCTATCCAGTCGAACCTGCGTGAAACCACGACCCGCGTGCTGGCATCCCTCACGCCGCGCGAGGAGCGGGTGCTGCGCATGCGCTTCGGCATCGGCATGAATACCGACCACACCCTGGAAGAAGTCGGCCAACAGTTCTCGGTCACCCGCGAGCGTATCCGCCAGATCGAGGCCAAGGCCCTGCGCAAGCTGAAGCACCCCAGCCGGTCAAGGAAGCTGCGGAGCTTCCTGGATTCGTAAGGTTTCGGACCTGAAGCGCAAGCCGATACTGAAGTTTAAAACCCCGCCGGCGCCTGCCGGCGGGGTTTTGGCTTACCAACTGTCAGGCTTGTTGCGTCGTGTATGCCAAAGGTGCAGCACTTCGATCTCGTTCGCTTTCACGCGATACGGAGTAAGGTAGGGCCAATTGGGGATGGACCATTCCCGCGTACCATCCTCAGGATCGAAGCGGCCGACGTTCGGATTGTTCTCAATCAGTCGCAATGACTTTTGAACAGCGATAATCAGGTTGCCCGCCGCTCTTGGGTCTTGCTTACGCACGAAGTCGAAGGCCAGGCGAATGTCCGCACGTGCCTGAGCGAGGAGCTTTATCTTCATGCTTACGCGTCAGTTTCGGGATAGATGTCAGGTTCAGGATCCCCGGCCTCCGGATTGGCGCGCAGGTCGTCCAGCCAGGCGTGTATCTTATCGCCGGAAATAAAGACACCTTTGTCAGCTTCGGCAAGCGCGTCCTGAATTGCCATCTTGTAGGCCCGGCGTTCCTCGACATAGGCCTCGACGGCTTCCTTGATGATAAAGGCGCGTGAACGTTGACTGGCTTGTGCCATGCGGTCGACTTCGGCGCGGAGATCGTCCGGCAGGCGCACGGAAAATGTATCGGCCACAGCTGAACCTCGATATGAACCCATTGTGTTTTTGGTGAACACATTGTGCTGCAAAACCGGGCTGGCGTCAATTCGCTTCAACGTGCAGGGCGTGCCAGGACGCTTTTGGTGCGTCCTCATAGTGATGGATCTGGTCGTATTTCTGCAGGGTCAGGCCTGTCAGGCTCTGCGCTTCACGCAGGCTGTTATATTCGCAATCGCCGGCCTCAGGCGCCGGGTCGGGCGCGGGCTCCTCGCGATTTTGGCCTTCGGGCAGGGGCTTGTAATACTCAGCCGGGTGACGCGCGACTTCGAGATCGTAGCAGTTGAGCGCCAGATATTCGAACGCATCGCTTTTCAGGCCGGGCGTGATCTCCAGCCCCCTGGGATAGCGCAGCACCATATAGACCGAACGGTCGGGGGTGCGCGTCATATTGATGCCGAGCAGCCAATAGGTGTGCGCCTCGGCATTGGTTTCGGCGATGATCGGCGTGAAGCCGTAATAGGTGATGCCGGCGCCGAACGGCTTCGACGTATTGGAAAACATGTTGACGACCTGACCTGTGTCCTCGCTGTCATCGCGATGAATGGTCATCCGCATCGGGGTCCGGTCGTCCTTGTCTTGATGGGGATCGGTCATCGCTATTTCGTGGACCGCGCCGAACGGTCCGCCATGGCCGAGATCTGGCCCGATCACGGACGTATCACCGAAGTCAGATTTCGGGTTGCAGCCTGCCAAAGCCAAGGCAGATAAGGCGAACAGAGCAATATGCAAGCGAGTCATGATCGTGTCTCCCAGGGTGGATGATCACGGTAATTCACGAATTTGTGATCGTCAAATTACAAACGCTTTAATGACCGATAGTGTCGCTAACACATGGCGCGATTTTATTTCGTTTGGCGGCTAAAAGGTCGCTCGGCTATGACCGCAGGCCGACCCAGCGCATAAGGCCAACCCACGAGGGATCCCCGCTTGTCTATGCCCCAGTTCGACCTGCACGCTTTCGTGGCGGGTCTGCATATTAATCCGCTCTATTCGTTTTCAGGACTTCTGGTCGGCCTGCTGGTCGGGCTGACGGGCGTCGGCGGCGGATCGCTGATGACGCCGCTTCTGGTCTTGCTGTTTCACATTCATCCGGCAACGGCGGTCGGCACCGACCTGCTGTATGCGTCGATTACCAAGGGCGTGGGCACGGTGGTGCACGGCGCTAAACAGACCATAAACTGGGCGATCGTCGGCCTTCTGGCCCTAGGCTCGATCCCGGCGACCGTGGCCACGCTGTATTTCATTCAGCGCTTCGGCAAGAGCGATGCAACTTCGCACCTGATCACTACGGTGCTGGGCTATGCCCTGTTCCTGACCGCCGCCCTGCTGTTACTGCGTGATCTTATCCGCAAGATGGCCGAGGCCCGGCAAGTCAAGGCTGAGGCCGAGCACAAGCCGCTGCATACCGGCCGGCGGGCCGTTCTTACCATTGCTACCGGGTTGGTGCTGGGCTTTCTGGTGTCCCTGTCGTCGGTCGGTGCCGGGGCTCTGGGCGTTACGGCCTTGATCCTGTTGTATCCGCAACTGAAAACGATCAAGATTGTTGGTTCCGATATCGCTCACGCCGTGCCGCTGACCTTCCTGGCCGGGGCGGGTTATTTCTATCTCGGCAAGGTCGACGTCAATCTGCTGATAGCCCTGTTGATCGGGTCGATCCCCGGCATCATCGTCGGCAGCTTCCTGGCACCCAAGGTGCCGGAGAAGGTTCTGCGCGTCATTCTGGCCGCCGTTCTGTCGTTGGTCGGCTTGAAGCTGGTCACGTCCTGAGCCCCATTACGGAATCCTGACCCTGATCGTCGTGAAATTGTCGTCGGCCGGGGCGCAATCGTGCCACAGGCTGGGCCTGTCCTGGGGAGATCTCGCCTTTTCGCTTGCCGGGTGTCCGTTTGCGGTTACACTGCGTTAACGATTATGATGGGTTGGGTTCAAGAGAGTTGGGGGACGGCATGGTTGCCAGTCGCAAAACGCGGTGGAAGAAAACCCTGGGCGCGCTTGCCATCGTCTCAGGCCTGTCGGTCAGCCTGTTCCTGAGCGCCGTGCAGGCGGCCACGCCGGATTCAAGCCCCGGCACGGCCATCGCCATCATGCAGGCCAGCGCGGCTATCCAGAGCGATGACTGCGCCTCGGCCAGGGCGCCGCTGAACCTGCTGTGGAACGATCCCTATCTCGACAATTCCGACCCCGAACTGGCGGCGCAGTTTCGCGCGGCCCTGATCGCCTGCACGGCGCAAAGTGACGGTATCAAGGCTGCTATTGCCTTGTCGGCGGAGAATATCAAGCGGCCGACGGCGACGGTGGCGGCTTTCGACATGCATGTCTTTCTGCTGCTGATCGATCAGCAGGTGCCGGCGGCGGCCCGCGTGCTCAATGACACCCTGACGCGATTTCCGGACAAGGCCGCGGACCTTACCGATCTGTCGGTCATGGGCGTGGCCCTGCAGATCATGAACACCGACAAGCCGCAATATGTAACGCTGCTCAATCGGCTCGAAGACGTTCACTGGCAGCCCCACAACCCGGCCATGCGGCCCGCCATGGATATTTTGCGCATGGAAGTCCTGCGTACAGCCCTGGCGGCCGGCGACGGCGGGCATGCCGCACTGTATCGCGCTGATATAGCGCGCGATAGCCTGGTCTATGCCATCAGCCAGGGCGACGGCGAGCTTAGCGACGGCGCCGTTCCGGCAATGGACGTGCGTCCGGTCATCGCCGCCGAAATTAAGGACGCCCAGGCCTATGTCGTCGAGAATCCCGGCCAGTTAACGGTCCTGAACTATCTCATGATGCTGGAACGGTCCATCGACCAGAAGGACGTGGCCCTTGTCCAGTTGAACGGCATTGTCGATCTGGTTGACCAGTACGGGATCGAGAATTTCCAGGACATCGAATCCTATCCCGAACTCCTGGCCGTTCGCATGTCGCTTCTGGCCGATCTGGGACGTCGCACTGAGGCCGACGCCGCCTATGCCGACGGGGAAAAACGCCTGACGCCTCTGGGCGAAGTCGATTTGAACCTGGCCTATATGAATTACCTGACCGACCGTGGCGAAGAGACGGCTGCCCTGGCGCTGGAAAGCAAGCTTGAGGGCGTCGAACTGACGCAAGGCCAGCAGGTCCAGTTGGTGACCGTCAAGGCCTGCGCCTATGCCTATCAGGGCGACGAGCCGCGCTACGCCATGGTCATGGCCAGTCTGGCCAACCTGCCTATGTCGCGCGTCAAGCCGGCCCTGTGCGCCGGCGATACCGAAGGTGCGGCCGAGGCGCTGATCGCCGGCATCAATGATCCGGACGGCCGGATCGACGCCATAACCTTCCTGCAGAGCGGCCTGGCGCCGATTCCGTATAGTGAGCGCGACAAGGTCTACATAGCGCGGCTGCAGGCGCTGAAGGGGCGTCCGGATGTCATCGCCGCCGCCCAGGCGGCGCATATCAACATCCGGATGTGGCCATTACGTTTTTAGTTAAGCCTTGACGTCACAACTGATGGCGACCGGCGCCTTCTGGGCCTCGGCAACCGTGCCCTTGAAGGTCGTGCAGGCGAGAACGTTTTCCATGCCCGACGTCGGATTGAGATAGGCGCTGACCACGACCGAAGGCTGGCCGCCATTGACCGCCGCCAGAGCCACCGGATCTATGCCGGTCGCCGGCAGGTGCACCGTGCCGCTGGCCGCGCCGCCTGCGATCAGGTCTTCGCCCAGTTCGATCTCTCCAGCCTCATTGACCTTTTCCTTGGCCGCGTCGACAGGGGCGCCGAAATAGTAGCCGCTGACCTCGACCGTCTGGTTGAGCGACTTCAGCTTTTCGGCCGCGGCCGGAGTCAGGGTCAGGGCGACGTCGAAGCCTTGCTTGGCCGTCGGTTTGCTGCCGCACTGGCTGAGCAGAAGGCCAGTCGCGATCAACACCGAGGCGGCGAGGGGCCATTTGGCAAATGTCGTCATGAGAAGTCTCCGGCAAAAGGCAGCTGAACGTTGGTGACAGCTACTTTGCGTCACACGGTATGGCAACAGGTTTTTCCTGAGCCGCGGTGACATAGTCCTGAAAGACACGGCAGGCAATGACCGGGTCCTTCTTGCCGTTCCTGCTGCCATAGACATTGAGCAGGGCTAGTGGCTTTTGCTGGGTGATATAGGGCAGCCTGGCCGGATCGACGCCGGCGCCGGTCATATGGACCGTCTGGCTGACTGGCTCGACCTCCACCTTGTCCGTATTAAGGTGCAGCGTTCCGTCCGCTGGATCGGCCATACTCGCGGTTTGCGGCGTGACATTGCCGTAGTAGAGCACTTCCAGGGTCAGCTTATCGCCGCGCGCGGCCAGTTTCTGCGCCGCTGCCGGAGTCAGTGTGACGGCAACGTCATAGCCGTAATCGACGGGTTTGGGCGAGCTTTCAGCCGGCGTCTCGGGCGGTGCCGGTGAACATTGGACCAGGGCCAGGACCGCAAGGGCTGCGGTGGATAGCATTATGCGCGACATGAACGTTTTCCCTGTTTTATTTTGCGTCAGACTACACCGATTGTGGTCAAGGGTTAAGACCCGACGAAGACATATGTGAATCTCACGCTCTCGGTCTACCCGTTTCCGGGACACAGCTTCTGTATCGAAGGCGCGCAGACAATCGACGGCCTTCCTTACCTCCTTAGTCAGGCCAAACGGGAGTCTGCCCCGCATCCCTTCGGATGTGCGGGCACTACCAAATAGCTCAGTGGTCGCGCTGACCACTCACGCTAATACCGCCGATGGTCGGATGTTTGGTGAAAGGCCGTCCTTCGAAGTCGGTGGGCGCGAGAGACCGAAGATCAGTGCCGATCGTAAGAATCGGCGACGTGATCGCCGGAGTCAGGTCTGCTGCCTTGGTCGGTGTCGCGCTGTTGGGCAGGAGCGGATTGGCCTGAGTTCCGTGAAGGTCATTTCCAGCGGCTCGCCAGGCCGACCAGGTCGCGCCGGAGTGGGACTCGATGATCGAGCCGGTGGCGTAGACATCGTCGTAATCGGCCACGAAGCCGGTCGAGCCGGTTCTGATCCAGTAGGGGTATGAGGTGGCCGAAGAGATTAGGATATTGTTCCGTGAGCGCATGTTACGGCAGGCTATATGGTTGGTCGCGTCCAAGGTATCCTGGTCGGCGATTATTGCGCCGCCCGTCGATCCGCTATTGAGAATGATGGTGTTATTATAGGCTAGAACGCCGTCGGACGCCTTGCATAAGATCCCGCCGTAAGGCGTACCCGAGGCGACGATCAGGTTGCCGAAAGCCACCGGTGCGTTGTAGGTGTTCTTGATGACGACGGCGTAGCCCGCTCCGCTGATCCAGTTGCCCGAAATGGTTGCTCCATTCACAGCACCAACCACGATCCCCTCGGCTACGCCGGGCGCCGCCGACGGGTCCAGGAAGGTGATCCTGTTGCCGAAAAGCTTCGGGGCTACTGTGCTGTAGGAGGCGGTGTAGATGATCATACGAAGTGCTTGATTGGTGTCGGCCAACCAGGACGAAGCGTCGGTCGAGGTGTAAAGCGAACCGATCTTGCTGGAGGCGGTCTTATCGAGCTTGACATAGTCTGCCCCGTTTACCGCGCCCGAGTAATTGAACACCAGATGGTACTTGGTAGACGCCGCGATCGCCTGGGGCGTGGGAAAGGTCATATGATACTGCACAGGTGATATAGTGAGATCCGAGGCCGCCACCGGTGCGGTGGTCGCCACCAGGGTCCCGGGATGGCCGCCGCTGTCGGTATAGAGAGCGACGGTCACGTTGCCTGACGGAGTGCCCGCCTTCGATAGCCATGCGTCGACCGCCGCGATGTGCGAATAGCGGCCGCTGGAGGAAAGGAGCGGCGTAGTCCAGAACTGATCTACGTAGGTTGCACCAGATACATCACCAAGGTTCTTGGCGCCTGTGGACAGGCCTGTGTTGCTAGTCTCAATATACCATCCGTTGGTCGCGATCTGAATCGCCTTTCCGACTCGTGCGCCAAGGTTGATGATGACGGCATTCTCCGATACCTGTAGATCGGTCCCGCCGTTGACGTTGATCGGCGCATTTCCCACAACGCCCGAAGTCTGGGTCACAATATTTTTTTTGACGTGAAAGCTGTTGCAGCCTTCGTTGACGCCTAACAGGAATTCATGGGCGCCGTTGTGAATATTTTCGCTGACCGTGAACGAGGAGCAAGTGTTGCCGATCATCCTGACGTCGACCCCACCGAGATTGGTGAAGGACGAACCGCTGATCGCGCCATTGCCCACAGTCGAAGTCTGAAGCAAAATCCCATTGATAATTCCGTTTAACTTGACCGCGATCGACAATGCCGAAATGTTCGCGCCATTGGCTCGGATGCAGTAAGGCGTGCCCGTACCCGTGCAGGTGGGAAGTGCACCGTTAGCATCGGCGGCGAAGCGTACTGTGCCAAAGCCTGAGCCAGTGAAGAAAAAGGCCGCTGTATTTCCGGTGAGGTAGTAGTCACCGCCCAGGACAGAGACGTTAAGCGGCGCGGTCACGCCCGACCAATTGAACAAACTGCTGGACCCGGTGATGGCATTGGAGTTGTCGACTAGGTCGCGGTCAAGCGTTAAGGTGTCGGTCCCACCAGAAAGGGCGCCGACAACATATTTGACGAAATTGACGAACTTCACCCGAGAAATGGTGACCTTGGCCGTTGTGCTGTCGCTAAAGCTGATCCCCGATTGACCTGATCGTGATTGGCCGTCCAATACAAGGCAAGAGAGCGTCTGGCTGTAGGTCTTGGCCGGAAGATTGACCACCCGAACAGCACCGGACGATGAAGCGCGAATCGTTGGATAGGTACCGCTGCCGGCGACGCCGGAGCCGCATAGGGCCGGATCACCGGTAATTTCTCCCACATCCTGAAAATTAAGGTAGCCCGCCGCGGCGGAGTTCTCAGCATAGGCCGTGGCTGAGGGATTGATCTGGACAGTATCGGTTGGGCCACCGAGGGAGGCGGCGTGGTCGATCGTCAGGCAGGGCGCGCCTGGCGAGGTGCAGGCGTTTGAGTCACTGCCGACAGCGTAGCCGTGACTCGTCTCGTTGGAGACGTAGTAGGTCGCGGCCGACGTCATGGCGGGGAAACTCAAGGATAGGGCAAAAGCCCAGGAGAATACGATGGCAAGCTTGCGGAACATAGGACGACGGCTCCAGAGGTGGAAGTGCGGCTCGGTTTGTCGTTGCAAATCGACATTGCCCCTGGGGGGCGGGGGCCGTGGCTGGCCTGGATATTCACGATTCCCGGCACGTCCGTCCGGCATCAATGACGAGATGGTTGCTGAGTTGAATCCTTCGACTGCAACGAAATGGGAAGCGGCTCTCGAGCACAAAATTGATTGGGACGTCATTATCACCATACGCACAATCACAAAGCGCTGGCAAAATGTTGTTATACATCATGAACTCTTGAGGCGGCTGACGTAGGTCGAAGCGGGCTTGCGGGCCATAAAGTCCCAAACCTTTAATTCGTCGGAGACCTTCGGGTACACGGGCTCTACCACTTCGGCTTCCGGATCACATCGCAGGCAGCCTTCGTCGGCATAGACAAAATCTTCGAAGCCCGCCGCAGCGACGGCGCTGCGGGCTTCATCGACGCGATAGACGCGACCGGCGCGAGGATAGGAAAATGCATAGGGGCGACCCGCCAGGACAAGGACCAGATCGTTGACAAAGGTCTGGAGGTAGTCAGGGCCGCAATCTTTCTCGATCTCGCGGCCGGCCGTCTGCAGGTCGAGCGAAACAGACAGGGCGGCAAACAGGTGCTCTATGCGGTCCAGGGCCTCGAACCTGTCGCCACCCCGGGCATCAAGGGCAGCGATATAGGCCTTGCTCAGGTCTGCGAGCAAAGCCGTATCCTTGAGCGGGCAGGTCCGCACCTGCGTCAAAACCTGCCGTGCCCTTTGTCCATCACCCCCAGTCTTGGCACAATGTTCATCGAACCTGTCCGGGTGTATCAGCAGCAGATGGCGCAGGCGGCGAAACGCCTCCGCCTGTGCGCCGAAGTGATACTGGCAGATGGAATTGTAAAAGGTTTCGATGCCGCCTTGCCGATCACGCGGTACCGTGGCACCGCGGTCGTCGCGCATGTGCCGAGCCCATCCCGGACCATTCAGAACAATATAAAACAGGCCGCCCGGCTTCAGCACCCGGTAAAATTCGTTAAGGCAGGCTGGCAATGACAGATAGGATACTATGACGCCGTAACAGAATACAAAATCAAAACCGGCGGCGGGAAAATCCAGGGGAACAGCACCGGTTTCGCGGAACGAAACCCGGTCAATTTCGAATTCACGGGCTAGATAGGTCGACAGATCGATGCGTGGCGTCGTGTAATCAATACCGGTTACATGGTCGAATTTCGATGCGAGCGCGAAACTCCACTGACCGCAGCCGCAGCCCACATCTAGCGCATGTGCGCCGTTGGCCCCAAGCAGGGCGACGCGTTTTAAGTAATATTCAAATGTTGGCTCATAAACTTTTGAGGCGTAGGCAGTCGCGCCGGAAAGGGCGTCGGGCACCGTGAAACGGCCCCAACGATCAGCGATGCGCTCCAGGTCTGCCTGGCTAAATTTATTATGCACTGTAGCCATTCCTCTGAATGTCATTGAGATCTCGGGCCCCCGATCCGTTGAAACTGGCGGGTGGAAATATCCGCAGATCGTAAGAGGTCTACGCCGGCCTGCGGGCCATAAAGTCCCAGACCTTGAGTTCGTCTGAGGCCTTTGGGTAGATGGGCTCCACCATTTCGGCCTCCGAATCGCGTTGCAGGCAGCCTTCGTCGGCATAGACAAAGTCTCCGAAGCCGGCGGCTGTGACGGCCTTGCGGACTTCGTCGACGCGATAGACGCGTCCGGCGCGGGGATAGGAGAAGGCGTAGGGTCGACCGGCCAGAATAAGCACCAGGTCATTGAGATAGGTCTGGACGTAGTCCGCGCCACATTCCTTTTCGATCTCACGCGCGGCGGTCTGCAGGTCGAAAGGCGCGGACATGGCTTTAAAAACCTGTTCAATGCGTTTTATGGCCGTGAATGTGTCGCCGTCACGCTTGTCGAGCGCAGCTGCATAGGCCTTGCTTAGATCCGTGACCAACACCGTATCCTTGAGCGGGCAGGTGCGCACCTGCGCCAAAACCTGCCGTGCCCGCTGTCCGTCACCGCCATGTTTGGCGCAATGCTTGTCGAACTTGGCGGGATGGATCAGCAGCAGATGGCGCAGGCGGCGAAACGCCTCTGTTTGTGCGCCGAAATGGTACTGGCAGATGGAATTGTAGTAGGTTTCGATGCCGCCTTTCCGGTCACGCGCTTCGGTGGCACCACGTTCGTCGCGCATATACTGAGCCCAGCCCGGACCGTTCAGGGAAATATAGAACATGCCGCCCGGCTTCAGCACGCGGTAAAACTCGTTAAGGCAGGCAGGCAGTGACAGAACGGAGATTATGACGCTGTAACAGACCACGAAATCAAAGCTGGCGGAGGGGAAGTCCAGTGGGACAGCGCCGGTTTCGCGGAACGAAACACGGTCGATTTCGAACTCATGGGCAAGATAGGTGGACAGATCAATGCGAGCCGTCGTCAAATCTATGCCCGTGACGTGGTCAAATTTTGCCGCGAGTGCGAAGCTCCACTGACCACAGCCGCAGCCCACATCCAGCGCATGTGCGCCTTCGACGCCCAACAAGGCCACGCGCTTCATGAAATAGTCAAAGGAGCGTCCGTAAACTCTTGAGTAGGCGGTCGCGTCGGCAAGCTCCTCGGGCACTTTGAAACGGCCCCATCGATCTGCGATGCGCTCCACGTCCGTAGCGGTGAATTTGTTAAGCACTGTAGCTATTCTCCGGGGCTAGAGCGCAATCCGATAAACGGGGCCGCCCGTGCGGTGGACGCCACCGCTCGGGCGGCCCCGTTTTCGGCTAAATTGCGCGACAAACAAAGAATAAGAGAAAAATGACGATTCTATCTAAAGTCATTTTGCTCTGTCCGTTTCGGTTGAAGGACTATAACAGCGTGACCGGCTGCGTGTTCATATTTTTGCCGCGACGGCACCGCGACCTCGGGCTAAATGTGACACGCCATAAGGTCTCAGGTCGTCCGGCCATTCCAGTTTTTGCCAGGGCGCATAGAGCACGTCGAAACCGTCGTGGACGGGATCGGCAACCCGCTTCAGGTCGAGCGGCAGGGTACGGCCGGAAATTTCGACCACCACATCCGGCGCCTGTTTCGGCACCAGCAGCGAGAAGCCATTGAGATCGCGTGCCTCGACCGGCCGATACCCGTAGGCGGGGCAATCGACGCCGGCGACCGTGACCACCCAGCGATCGGCGCCCTTTTCCACACTCAGCTTCACATGTTCGCTCAAATGCACCCAGTCCAGCAACCGTGACACCGTGGCTACGAACAACTGTCCGTCGCGATTGCGTTCGGCGATACTGGCAAATCGATGTACGGAATCGGTGCTCAGGGCAGGGCTTGGCGAATAAAGCCGGTGTTGTTTCGAAAAAATGGGTGCGCGACCCAGCGGACCCTGGATAGCGAAATGTTGATAAATCACGACGGCACCACCGCGTAGTTGCAGGTCATCGAGATTGCGCTCGGTCACCTGGACAGGAAAGGTCGACTCCACCGGCTGGTCCACGCCGCGATGCCGCTTGAAGGCCAGGATCGGGCTGCCATCACCTGACGGCAGGGGCATGATCAGCCGATTGAAGAACATCATCAACCAGTCGCGCAGCTTGTCGGCTTCGTGCGGCATCTCGATCAGGGCGGTGACGCCATCGACGCGACGGCGAAGCCACGGTCCGAAGTCGTAGGCCCTTACCGCACGTTTCAGCGCCGCGTCGTCAAAATAGTCGAGGCCTTCGCCAAATTTTTCGAACTGGATGCAAGGATCGATCCAGAAATAACGAAAGCCGAAGGATTTCAGCAGATCATAGCAATAGAGACTATCGCTGGGATCGTCAGATTTTTGGTAATATCCCCACAGGACGCCGAGATTGCTCGGGGAGCCCGAGTGATTGGTCAGAACCCTGGGGCGGTATCCCAGCTTATTCATCCGGTCGAGGGCGCGTTCGATCTGGTCGCGGCCGCGGCGTGAGGTGAGGTCGGGGCGTTGGTGCACACGCCAATTGCCGAAACTGTGCAGCGTATCGAACCAGCCCAGCTTGGCCAGTTCCAGGCACTTTGCCCATTTTGGATAGGGCTTGACGTGATCGTCATAAGGGTTGCCGAAATAAAGTGCAGGCTCCATGCCCTCCAGGACGTCGCCGGCATACGGCCAGAAGCTGTCGCCGACCTCCAGCCCCAGTCCCTGCCCGTAAGGCGTCATGGCCGATCCGTTGACATAGCCGTGCCAATCCCAGAACGACTTGACCGACATGGAGTCGCAGTCATTGCTGATGGCAAGCCCGGCGCGATAGGGAAACGGGAAGGGTCTTATGGCGACCTCACCCGGCCTGGGCGTGCGGCGGTAGGACTGTTCCAGTGTCGATCGTGCGGCCAGGGGGGCGGCGCCGTTATTGGCGTCGCTTACCTGTTTCCACTCCACGTGTTCAACACCGTCTAGATCTTTGGGCATGCCAGCGGCTCCCAGGGCAGATAAACACTGTCATGCGCCTTGAAGATGGCATCACTGGCGCGGTGAAACTTCGGAACCCTGGTCATCCCGACAATTTCAACCCGCACCTGCGGCGCTTCCGAAGGCACGGTGAAGGCCAGGCCATGTATCTGGTCGCGGGTCAGGGGAGCAACCTCGCCTGCCGGTGTAGTAAGGCCTTCGATCCGCACGATCCATTCCGTAGCCGTCAGTTGGCTTGAATATTTCAGGCGCCGACGCCGTTCTAACCAGTCCAGCAGCCGCACCGGCGTGGCGACCATCAGTTTTCCGACAGCGACCCGGCTGGCGAGTTCTTCGATGGTCAGCAACTCATCAAGGCTGAGGTGCGACGACGGGTCGAGCCTATAGCCATGGCTGCGGTGATCTCCCAATATGCCTGTCCAACCCAGCCGTTGACCGACGATGATCGCACCGCCTTCGCGCTCGAAGCGGTCCAGAGTCAAGCCGCGCAGCTGAAGCGGAAACGTGTTGCGGGCAGGGGACTGAGGACCGCCGTAGGTCTTGACGAGCTTGACCGCACCCTCGGGCGTTTGCACATAGGGTCCCATACCATTGAAAATATCCAGGCGGCATTCCAGCGGATCGTCGGCATTGATAGCCATATTCCACGGGTCGGTGACAACACCAGGGCGCGGCTCATCGAATTCACGCCAGATCAGTCCTTCACGCGCAATATCCAGTTTGGCCTGGATGCGGTAATCGATATGTTCGCCGAACTTCTGCGCGGCGCGCCAGGCCGGATCGGTGAAATAGCGCACGCCCAGACTACTCAGCCCCAGGGCCTCGGCGACGGGAGGATCTCCGACATAAAACTCGGGCCTGAAGCCCTTTTTTTGGCACCAGTCTGCCAGAACGCCCGGTCCCTTGGCGGGCATGCCCGCAACCCCATAGATGTAGCCACAGTCCATCAGTCCGCGCACGGTCTTGCCCAGGCCAAGCTCGGCCCCATCTGGTCCGAATGGCAGGCAATCGCCGATTTCCAGACCCTTCTTCTGGAACGCCCGGTGCCAGGCGCGCCACGCATTGAACGTCATTCCGCGCGGGTCATTGACGATCGCCAGGGCTGACAGAAAGGGAAACGGAAAACGCCGCAGCCAGGGCTTGGACGTATAAAGCCTGTGCCGACGCGTATCGTCGAGTTTGACCACCCCGTGGGCGTCCGGCACGATGGGTTCGTCAAGGCCTGGACTGATCACGATTAAAGCGCTCTTCGGGTTCTAGAGCAAAATGACTTTAGATAGAATCGTCATTTTGCTCTAATTCTTTGTTTAATCGCGCAATTTAACCGAAAAGTGGCATCCACTTTATCGGATTGCGCTTTAAGCTTAGTTTGGCGTGTAAGGGGCCATAGCGTCGTGTCCGATGAGAGTCAGCCCCCTGAAATGCATAACTGCGCCGCAACCAATGTACAAGGCCTTCACGCAGAGGGTTATACCCGGTGTTGTTACACCAGGCCTGTCCCCAGTATCCGCAGCGCCGGCGTAATGGCCGGGCGGGCGTCGGGCAGTTTCACGGTCAACCCGTCCATGCCCAGCTCGAAGCGTAGCGGTTCGGCATAGCCGAGCAGTTCGACGCGTTCGACCTTGCCCTTGCGCTGGGGCGAACCCTCGGCCATCGACCGAATGGTGATGAAACCGCTGTCCGGCCATTCCTGGGCCAGGGCGTATAGGACGCCGGCTTTTGTGGTGAAGCGGATGTCCTCGTGGCTGAACGGCTTGGCGGCGCCCTCGTTCATATGGCCTTCGACCGGCTTGAACGGCCCTTCGCCATAGATGTCCCACGGCCGTGTGGCGAAGATGGCCTCGCCATTGACCGCCACCCATGCCGTCATACCGGCCAGGATCGCCTCTTCCTTGTCGTCGATTTCGCCATTGCCGCGCACGGGTATGCTGAGCAGCATATTGCCATTCTTGGCCACGATATCGGTCAGGCGTTGGACCACATCCTTGGCCGTCTTATAGCCGTTGCGCTCATACAGCGGGCGGTCATAGTGCCAGTTGCCGATACAGGTGCAGGTCTGCCACGGATTGGAGCGTAGCCGGTCGGAGAAGCCGCGTTCGATATCCTCGGTAATCGCCTTGCGCTGCAGGTCGTTGAGCTGCTTGCCGGTGGCCACCACGTCGAGCTTGCCGTGCCATTTGTAGCTTGAATTGTAATAATAGGCGGCGGCATCGAGACCGGCCTGTTCCAGCGGCAGGGCGGTGTCGTCGAAATAGATCAGGTCGGGCTGGTACTTGTCGACCAGGTCGTTCTGGCGCAGCAGCCATTTTTTCACAAAGTAGGGATCGTTTGGCGGCACGGTTTCCAGCCACTGGCCGGAGTGGTTGTCGTGATAGGACTGCATGTCCTTGATCGAGGTAATGCCGTCAGGTGGCACCATATCGCCTTCCGGGCCGACATACAGTTCCTGCGGATCATAGCCATCCCACCACTTGCCCTTGCCGTCTTCCTTGCGCAGGCGGTAGGCGTCGTAACGCAGGCCCTTGGCCGGCCCTTCGGCGTCGTAGCCAAAGGCCGTCTGCCACCAGTGCCAGGCGTGGGCGCCGTGGTTCGACACGCCGAACTTCAGGCCCTGGGCGCGGGCGGCCTTGGCCCAGGTGCCGACGACGTCGCGCTTGGGGCCCAGTCGGGTGGCGTTCCAGGCCTGGTATTTCGAATCGAACATGTCGAAATTGTCGTGGTGGTTGGCCAGCGAGACGAAATACTTGGCGCCGGCCGCCTTATACAGGCCGATCAGGCGATCAGGATCCCATTTCTCGACATTCCAGCCGTTGATGAATTCCATGAAACCATGCTGGGCCGGGTGACCGTAGGTCTTCAGGTGCTCGTCATAATACCAGTTGCCCTGCTGGTACATTTGGCGGCCGTACCAGTCGCCGCGTTCCGGCACGCACTGCGGGCCCCAGTGCGCCCAGATACCGAGCTTGGCGTCGCGGAACCAGTCAGGGGTCTGGTTGCCGGCGGCCAGCGACTCCCACGACCCTTTGAACGGCGCCTGCGCAGTCCTGGCAGCGGCCGGCATGGCGGCGAGGGCGGGAGCCGTGGCCATCAGGTGGCGGCGGGAGATCTTCCCGAATTTGGTCATGGTGCGACATCCATTTTTATTGGCATTTCAAACGGAACGGCCGGCAGGTCGTCCTTGCTGTACAGGTTGACGATGGGCGAGTCGGCCCAGGCGTAGCGAATCTTGACAGCGTTGATCGCCGCGCCCTGCAGGATCACCCTGTCGCCATCGGGCATGGCCGGAACGAAGCGGCAGACGGCGTCGGCGGCGCAGACCTCGAAGCCGATGGCCGAGGCCGAGCTGTAGGTGACCAGACCGCCGTTGGTCGACGTGAAGTTGACAATCAGATCGTCGCCGGATCGTGTGACATCGGTGGCGACAGGACCGCCAGGCGTCACCGCCTTGCCGTAGATGACGGACGCGGCATTGCGCGCCAGGCGGTTGCCGATGACGGTCTTTTGCGTCGGGTGGATGTCGGTGCGGTCGCCGAAATCGACGCTGACCGTCAGGGCGGCGTGCGGATCGGCGGCCACGGCCTTGCGCTGCGACTCGCGTAGAGCAGCCCAGCTGGAATCGACCGGTTGCGTGCCGACCGGGCCGTAGGCGGCCAGTTGCACGATCAGGAAGGGCAGGTTCGGATTATCGAACCGCGCGCGCCAGTCGGCCATCATGGTGGTCAGCAGGCTTTGATATTCCACAGGCGCGCTGACATTGGCCTCGCCCTGGTACCAGGCGACGCCCTTCAGCGTGTAGGGCGCGACGGGGGCAATCATGGCGTTGTACAGATTGGTCAGGCCGTTGGGGCTCGACCATGGCTCGCCGCCGACATTGGCGCCGGGCTTGATGGGGCCCGAGATCTTGTATTTCCAGGCCGCCGGAAGTGTCAGCGAAGTACCGTCGGCGAAGGTCAGCTTGCGGTCGGCTGGCTTGCCCCACAGCCCGCCGCCGCCGCCGGTATCGACGGCGCGGACGACGATGACATTCTTGCCGGATTTCAGGGTGCCGGCCGGTAGGGCGTAGTCGCGCGGCGTATCCCAGCCATAGGTGCCGCCGACCATGACGCCATTGACCCAGGTGATGTCGGCGTCATCGACCGGTCCGAGTGCAACGCGGGTCGCCTGTTTGGCCTGGGCCGAGGTCAGGGTCACCGTGGTGCGGTACCAGACTATGCCGTCAAAATTTGTCAGTTCCGGAATGCCCGAACCTTCCCATATGCCATCGGGTGTAAGGCTCTGCCAGTCGGTGTCCTTGAACTTCGGCTCGGGCCAGCGCAGCTTGGTGTCGATATCGTATTCGTAGGACTTCCAGCTGTCGCGCGTCGCCTTTGCCCAGTTTTCACGGGCCTGGTCCGGCGCCGTGGCATATTGGTCCAGGGCGTCGAGGCCCGGGTCGTAGGTCTTGACGCTGCGCAGGCCGGACTCGCTGATCCACGCCTGGATAACCGTGCCGCCCCAGTAGGAATCGATCATGCCGACCGGAACGTTCTGCGCTTTCGAGATGGCCTTGCTCATATAGTAGCAGACGGCAGAGGCGTCACCGACGGTCTGCGGCCCGACAACCTGCCACGGTGTCGCGCGACCGAGATCTGCGGAGGGCGTGACCGCCGAAGCGCGATCGATAGTGATGAAGCGCAGCCGGTCATTGGCCGAGTTATTGATTTCGCCATTCGCATTGGTAGCGTACTTGACTTGGAACTCCATGTTCGACTGACCTGAACACAGGAAAACGTCGCCGATCAGGATATCGCTGAGCGTTGTGGTCGCGGCGCCATCGCTCAGTGTCAGGCTGTAGGGACCGCCAGCCGGCAGGGGCGGCAATTGCGCCTGCCAACGGCTGTCAGCACCGGCCGTGGCGGTCGCCGTCTTGCCGTTGAGGGTCAGGTTCAGATTGGTGCCGGGCGTCGCCGTGCCCCAGACATGTATATTGGCGTCGCGCTGCAGCACGGCGTGATCGCCGAACACCCGCGCAAACTGCGGGGCGTCGGCGGCAAAACCTGTTGCAGGGAGAAGCAGGGCGGCGGCGGCCAACAGGGTTGTTGCGGATTGGCGGACAACGGATGTCATGGCGGGGCTTCCTCAACTATACGCGTTATTTTTCCAAGCTGCGGCGACACTAACTCGTCGCAGCTTGGCAAGGGCAAGTGCCCGTCCGAGCCTATGCGAGGAGCCATGCGGCGCCTGAGCTGAAAAACTCCCGGGATATCGGCAAACTCCGGGACAAGTTGCAAGCGCTTTTTGTCTGACAAGCGGCGTATGCTCATTTTGCCAACCAAATCTGTTTTATGAGCAAAAGTGTGCGCTGCGATGGCTTTACCCATGATCGCATTTGCCAAGTGCTGCATTGCAGCCTATAGATTCTGCGGTAACAACGAGACGCGGCGAGGCTCGCGGCGGGGCAAAAAAAGGGAACTACAGGTTGGCGCGTAAGGTCAGTCGCCGCGGCGGCAATATCGTCACCATACACGATGTGGCGCGCCATGTCGGCGTTTCCCCCATGACCGTGTCGCGTGTCATCAACGGCGAAAAGAACGTGCGCGAGGAAACCCGCGCCAAGGTCCTGGCTTCGGTCGAGGCGCTCAACTATTCGCCCAACCTGGCCGCGCGTTCCCTGGCCACACAGGATTCGGCGCGTATCGGCCTGCTGTATTCCAACCCGTCCGTCGCCTTTCTCAGCGAATTTCTGCTCGGCATCCTGTCGGAAAGCTCACAGAGCGGCGCGCAGCTGCTGATCGAGTCGTGCGAAGGGCCGGAAGGTGCCACCGCGGCGCTGGAAAAGATGAAGGCGGCCGGTTGTGACGGCGTCATCCTGTCACCGCCGCTGTCCGATTCGTCGCGCGTCGCCAAGATTCTCAAGGAAATGAACCTGCCTTTCGTCTGCGTGGCCATGGCCAGGCCCGATCCGCAGGTGTGCTGCGTCGCCATCGACGACTTCAAGGCGGCGTTTGCCATGACTCGCCGACTGATCGAACTGGGCCATCGCCATATCGGCTTTATCAAGGGCCATCCCAACGCCTATGCCAGCCAGATGCGCGTCGAAGGTTTCGAGGCCGCGATGAAGAAGGCGGGGCTGAAGGTCGATCCGTCCATGGTCGCCCAGGGCTATTTCACCTACCGGTCGGGCTTCGACGCCGCCGAGCGCCTGCTCAGCGTCAAGGACCGTCCGACCGCCATCTTCGCCAGCAATGACGACATGGCCGCCGGCGCTGTCGCCACCGCCAACCGCCTGGGCATGGATGTGCCCGATCACGTCACCATCGTCGGCTTCGACGATACGGCCATGGCGTCGTCGGTTTGGCCGGAACTGACCACCGTGCGCCAACCGATCGCGGATATGGCGGGGTTGAGCGTGCGCCTGATGGTCGACCAGATTCGCGCCAAGCGCCAGGGCAAGCCTTTCGAACCCGTACGCGAAATCCGGGATTTCGCCCTCATTGAGCGCCAGTCGTCGGCGCCGCTCGGTGAAACGCGCGGCACGGTAAGCAGTTCTGCAACCTGAATCGGGTGTTAAAGAAAGTTGCAATAAAAATTCAACGTACCGGAACTTTGACTTGACAAGGTGAGGGCTCTGCTAGATTTGGTACCGCTAACAAAAATGTGATATCCGCGACGAAAAGCCGACGGCTGTGGCATCGCAGGGTTGAGCGATAAAGGGTTGAGGAAGACGCGGGGGCACCCGCAAACGACTTATAAGGACTTGCACATGTCTGATATTATGCCCCCGTCATTCCCGCCGGTAGCCACCTTCCTGCCTCAAGACTGGCGCGACGCGACCCTGGTCGGCCGTATCGAGACCGCTGACGGTCCGACCCCGATCATGGTCCGCAAGGGCGAGGTGTTTGACATGAGCGCCGTGGCCCCGACCGTTTCGCAACTGATGAAGATCTGGCCGGAAAGCGGCACCCCGGACGGCGGCCTCAGCCTGGGGCGGCTCGAGGACTTTGCCTTCGGCAAGAGCTGGACCGGCGAGCGCAAGGGCGAGCAGTTGCTGTCGCCAATCGACCTGCAGGTCGTCAAGGCCGCCGGCGTTACCTTCGCTGTGTCGGCGGTTGAACGGGTTATCGAGGAACGCGCGCGCGGCGATTCGACCAAGGCGCAGGAAATCCGCGATGCCCTGGCGGAACGTGTCGGTTCGGACATCCGTTCGGTCAAGCCTGGCAGTGAAGAATCGGCCAAGCTGAAGGCAGCCTTGATCACCGACGGCCTGTGGTCGCAATATCTCGAAGTCGCCATCGGTCCGGATGCCGAGGTCTTCACCAAGTCGCCCGTCCTGTCGTCGGTCGGCTGGGGTGACGAGGTCGGCGTGCGCTCCGACTCGACCTGGAACAACCCGGAACCCGAAGTGGTGATGGTCGTGACGCCGGAAGGCCGCGCCGTTGGCGCCATGCTGGGCAACGACGTCAATCTGCGCTGCTTCGAAGGCCGCTCGGCCCTGTTGCTCGGAAAGGCCAAGGACAACAACGCGTCGTGCGCCCTGGGGCCGTTCATACGCGTGTTCGATGAAAGCTTTACCCTGGACGATGTGCGCTCTGCCGTGCTGGACCTGAAGATCGACGGACCGGAAGGCTATGAGTTGGTTGGCCGTTCGACCATGAGTGAGATCAGCCGCGATCCGCTGGACCTGATCGCCCAGGCGATGAGCGAACATCATTATCCCGACGGCTTTGTCCTGATGCTCGGCACGCTTTTTGCACCGACGCAGGATCGTGATGTGCCGGGCCGCGGTTTCACCCATAAGGTGGGCGATGTGGTCAAGGTTTCGTCACCCAAGCTGGGTTGCCTGGAAAACCGGGTGACCACGTCGAAGGACGCCCGTCACTGGAACTTTGGAATCGCCGACCTGATGCAGAACCTGGCCGACCGCGGCCTGCTGAAAGCCCGTAACACTGCCCGGCGCCCTGACGCCCTGGCCTCATAAGGCGCGCAAACGCGTAAAGCCTTCCCGAACATAAAAAACGAAAGTAGTCACAGTATGTCGTCAGCCATCTATCCTAGTCTCAAGGGGCGCAAGGTGTTGATCACCGGCGGAGGCTCCGGTATCGGCGCTGGCCTCGTGGCGGCCTTTGTGCGCCAGGGCGCGATTGTCCACTTCATCGACCTCGCCGATGCGGTTTCGTCGACTCTGGAACCAGGAGCGGCGACCTTCTATCGCTGCGATCTGACCGATATCCCGGCGCTGGAAGCGACCCTGGCGAAGATCGGCCCGGTCGACGTGCTGCTCAACAATGCCGCCAATGACGACCGTCACCGCCTGGAAGACGTCACCGAAGCCTATTTTGATAACCGCATCGCGGTCAATCTCAAGCACCTGCTGTTCTGCGCCAAGGCCGTTGTGCCGGGCATGAAGGCGGCCGGCGGCGGGTCGATCATCAATTTCGGCTCGATTTCGTGGCATCTTGGCTTGCCGGACCTGGTGCTTTACGAAACGGCTAAGGCCGGCATCGAAGGCATGACGCGCGCCTTGGCCCGCGAACTGGGACCCGACAATATCCGCGTCACCACCATCCTTCCCGGAAATGTGAAAACGCCGCGTCAGATGAAGTGGTACACGCCGGAAGGTGAGAAGCAGATCGTCGATGCCCAGTGCCTGAAGGGCCGGATCGAGCCGCAGCATGTGGCCTCGCTGGCGCTGTTCCTGGCCTCTGACGATGCTGCCCTGTGCACTGGTCACGGCTATTGGATCGACGCCGGCTGGCGGTAATTCGCGATAAGAGACCCCTCCGTCGGCTAGGCCGACACCTCCCCATCTCCGCTTCGCTGCGACGGGGAGGAGGGTGATTATCGTAAACTCCCTCCTCCCTGTGCGAAGCATGGGGAGGTGTCGGCGTAGCCGACGGAGGGGTCACTTCGGGGCAGGGGTATAGATATGACCGAGTTGTTTAAACCCGTCTGTGTCTGGGATCGCAAGGCCACCCTGGGCGAAGGCCCTGTATGGTCGGCCAAGGATCACGCCATCTGGTTCGTCGATATCAAGCGCAGCGAAGTCCTGCGCTACGACGTCCATATCGGCTCGCACCAGGTCTTCCACGCACCGTCGCCGTGCGGCTTCCTGGCGCCCAAAAAGCGCGGCGGCTTTATCGTCGGCTGCAAGACCGGGCTGTATGACTTCGAACCCAAAACCGGTCATTTCGAGCTCTTGATGCAGGTCGAGCCAGGCCTGCCGACCAACCGGCTCAACGATGGATTTGTCGATCATCACGGCCGGCTGTGGTTCGGTTCGATGGACGACGACGAGACGGCCCCGACCGGCAAGCTGTACCGCTACGACGCACGCGGCCTGCATGTCATGGATGATGACTATGTCATAACCAACGGGCCCTGCGTCAGTCCCGACGGCAAGACCCTCTATCATAACGACACGCTGAAAAAGCATATCTATGCCTTTGACCTCAGTGACGACGGCCATATTTCCAACAAGCGGCTGTTCGCGCAGCTTGATGAAAACGGCAAAGCCGGAGAACATGGCGAAGGCTATATGGACGGCCCCCTTGTCGATGCCGCCGGCAATGTCTGGGTCGGCCTGTTCTTCGGCTGGGGTGTCAACTGCTATGCTCCCGATGGCAGGCTGATCCGCAAGGTGTCGCTGCCCGTTTCCAACGTGACCAAGATCGCGTTTGGTGACAGCGACCTGAAGACAGTCTATGCCACCACGGCCGCCAAGGGTTTGTCGCCCGATGATATCAAAAAACAGCCGCTGGCCGGCGGTCTGTTTCGCTTCTATGTCGATAGTCCCGGCCAGCCCCAGAACGAGATGATCCATGTCTGAGACCCGCAAGCCAGCTACCCCTAACGGCCGTTTCCGCTCGCAGGAATGGTTCGAGGCGCCCGGACATATCGACATGGCCGCGTTGTATCTCGAACGTTTCATGAATTATGGAATTACGCCGCAGGAACTGCGCTCGGGCCGGCCGATCATCGGCTTTGCTCAATCCGGCAGCGACCTGGCGCCGTGCAACCGCATCCATGTCGAACTGGCCAAGCGTACGCGTGATGGCATTCGTGACGCCGGCGGCATCTGCATGGAGTTCCCGGTCCATCCGATCTTCGAAAACTGCCGCCGTCCGACCGCTGCCATCGACCGCAATCTGTCGATGATGACCTTGATCGAAATCCTGCACGGCTATCCGCTTGACGCCGTGGTGCTGACCACCGGCTGCGACAAGACGACGCCGGCCGGCATCATGGCGGCGACCGCTGTCGACATCCCGGCCATTGTCCTGTCAGGCGGTCCCATGCTGGACGGCTGGCACGACGGCGACCTGGTCGGGTCCGGCACGGTGATCTGGCGCGCCCGGCGCAAGCTTGGCGCCGGCGAAATCACCGAAGAGGAATTCCTCGACATGGCGTGTGCCTCGGCGCCGTCGGCCGGTCACTGCAACACCATGGGCACGGCCTCGACCATGAACGCGGTTGCCGAGACCATGGGCCTGAGCCTGCCCGGTTGCTCGGCCATTCCGGCGCCCTATCGTGAACGCGGCCAAATGGCCTATCTGACCGGCGTGCGCATCGTCGAAATGGCCTATGAAGACCTGAAGCCCTCCAAGATCCTGACCAAGGCCAGCTTCCTCAATGCCATCGCCGCGGTTGCCGCCATCGGTGGGTCGACCAATGCCCAGCCACACATCGTCGCCATGGCGCGCCACGCCGGCGTTGAACTGACCGATGCCGACTGGATGGCAGCCTATGACATTCCGTTGATCCTCAACATGCAGCCGGCCGGCAAATATCTCGGTGAGCGTTTCCACAGGGCAGGGGGCGTGCCAGCCATCCTGCATGAACTGCTGGTCGCCAACCGCATCGACGGCACGGCGAAAACCATCACCGGCAAGACCATTGCCGAGAACAATGCCGGCAAGGCTTCGAAGGATCGCGAAATGATCCGAACGGTAGCCGAACCGATGATGGAGCGCGCCGGCTTCCTGGTCCTGAAAGGCAATCTGTTTGATTTTGCCATCATGAAGACCTCGGTGATTTCGGAAGAGTTCCGCACGCGCTATCTCAGCCAGCCCGGCCGCGAGAACATCTTCGAAGGCAAGGCCGTTGTGTTTGATGGATCGACCGATTATCATAACCGGCTCAACGATCCGGCGCTGAACATCGACGAAAACACCATCCTGGTCATTCGCGGTTCCGGGCCGATCGGCTGGCCGGGTTCGGCCGAGGTGGTCAATATGCAGCCGCCCGACGCGTTGCTGAAGCGTGGCATTACCTCCCTGCCGACCCTGGGTGACGGCCGCCAGTCGGGCACATCGGACAGCCCGTCGATCCTCAATGCCTCGCCCGAAAGCGCGGCGGGCGGCGGCCTGGCTTATCTCCGGACCGGCGACATCATCCGCATCGACCTCAATACCGGCGCCTGCGACATGCTGGTCGCGCCGGAAGAGATCGAAAAACGCAAGCTGGACGGCCTGCCGCCGATTCCGGAGAGCATGACGCCGTGGCAGGAAATCTATCGCGATACGGTCTCACAGCTGCATACGGGTGCGGTCATGGAACCGGCGCTGAAATATACCCGTATTGCCGACAAGATGCCCCGGCACAATCACTGAGTCGGGCACTGATTCAGGCGAGCGGCAGTTCCGGACGAATGGATATGGCCTCGGCTGTCGGAAAATCGGCCGGCATCGGATAGCTGACGGGGTGGCGGCTCAGCCATTGCAGGGCGCGGACCAGGATGGTTTGGACGTCGGCGCTGCGCAGCGTGACGGGCTGGACGTCGCCTTTCCAGACATGGCCGTAATTGGCGATGTAGACTCGTCCGCGTCCGTAGTTGACCGTCCATTCCATGGGCCAGTTCTTGCCGGTCGCGGGTTCGAAGGCGTAGGACAGGACACTGAGGTGACGCGCGGGGCCGCGCGCATAGCGGTACAGTTCGACATCCGCGGTCTTCCAGGCGCGCGGAAAATTCCGGTGCACGGGGTGATGACCGAGGCGGTGGACGACGGCATCGGAGCGCGGGCCGTGCCCCGTCTGATCGCCGTCACCGGGAGGAATTGTTTTTATTTTTTCCTGTTCGTCGACATAGACGGCGGTGCCGTAGGTTTTCGGTCGCCAGCCCAGGCCGATGATGTCGTTATAGGCCGGCCAGTCGGGAAAGGCGTTGTTGCCCGAATGCAGGACGTAGACTCCGCCGCCATTGCGGACATAGGATTCGAAATCGGACCTGACCGCTTCGGGCCACGGCGCGCCGCCACCAATATCGTTATAGGTCTGGACAACGGCGTCGTAGTCGGCGAAACGCGGGCGCCACTGGTCCCAGCCGGGCGCCTCCCGGCTCGGCGGCGAGGTCGAAACCGCGACGTCGAACAGGCCCGTGGGTTCCAGTATGGCGCGGACGAGACGCGTGGTCATCTGCCAGTCGTGATTGCTGGCGCCATCCACGATCAGCACTCGGATGCGGTTGCGCAATGATGTGGCCGCTGCCGGCGAGGCCAGGGTCAGAAAGCCGGCCATTCCCGCCAACAGATTACGCCGATCCGTTCCACCAATGCCCGTCATGCCCGCCTCCATTTGTCATATTATCTCGATATAGAGCCCAATTGGGGCGCTGACGAAGCAAAAAAATACAGGGCTACGGGAGACGGTGCGGTCTCGCACCTGCACATCCGGCACGCGAGCAGCTTCGCCCTTACGATTACACGTGTCACCGTGAACCGCAGTCAAGCCCGGCGGCGGGGCTGCTGCACCGCGTCATTGGTAGCGATAACACGGTTAACGGTAAATGACGCCGCTTTCAGGCGAATTTCCTGCGCAAAGCCTTTTAAAATATAGCCATTTGCAACAGTTACACTTGCTTAAAAAGACTCAAAACATTAAGGTTCCGTACAGGCACCCCCAAGCGCAGGGCGATAAAAAAATACGGTGCTGTGAACAGATTTGGGAATGGGCAGCAGGCCCGACTTCAAGGGAGTAGAGGATGTCCTCAACATCAAAGACCGTGAACATGGGTCTGGTCATGGGGCTCGCCATTGGCGCGGCTCTGGGCGGGCTATTGTTCGGTTACGACACCGCCGTCATTTCCGGCGCGGTCGAAGCCATCGACCATAACTTCGTGGCGCCACGCGCCGATATGAGTGAACTGGCGCGCAACGCCATGACCGGAAACGCCGTCGGCATCGCGCTGTGGGGCTGTTTCCTCGGTTCGCTGATCGCCGGCCCGCTGGCGACGGCCATCGGCCGCCGCAGCGGCATGATGATCGCCGCCGTCCTTTTCTTCATCTCGTCCATCATGGCTGGCTATCCGGAACTGGGCCTGGGCGCGGTCGGCAGCATGGGACCCGAAGCGCTGACGCCGTTCATGGCCTATCGCTTCATGGGCGGCATCGCTATCGGCATGGCGTCGCTGATTTCGCCGATGTATATTGCTGAAATCGCGCCTGCCAGGCAGCGTGGCTTGCTTGTGGCCTTCCAGCAAATCGCCATCGTCGGCGGTATGTTGCTGGTTTATTTCGTTAATCTGAAGATCGGCGAACTCGGCGACGACGCCTGGGTGCTGTCGACCGGCTGGCGCTGGATGCTGGCCTCGGCCGCCATTCCGGCCAGCCTGTTCTTCCTGGCCGCCTTCTTCATGCCCGACACGCCGCGTTGGTATGTCATGAAGGGCCATGAGGAAAAGGCCATGAAGCTGCTGACCTCGCTCGACGACGAACCGACCGCCAAGGCGACCATGGCCGAAATCAAGGACAGCCTGGTCGGTCACTCCGGCAAGTTGTTTTCGTTCGGCGTCGGCGTGATCCTCGTCGGTGTCATGCTGTCGGTCTTCCAGCAGTTCGTCGGCATCAACGCCGTACTCTACTATGCCCCGCTGATGTTCAAAAACATGGGTTCGGGCACCGATACGGCGCTGCTGCAGACCGTCATCGTTGGGATCGCCAACGTGGCCTTCACCGTTGTCGCGCTGTTTACCGTCGATCGCTGGGGCCGCAAGCCTCTGCTGATCCTGGGCGCTATCATGATGGCGGTGTCGATGCTGGCGCTGGGCTATATGTTCCAGAACCATACCGAAGGTTCGATGCTGCTGTACGCCGCCATCTTCTATATCGCCGGCTTCGCCCTGTCGTGGGGTCCGGTTGTGTGGGTGCTGCTGTCGGAAATGTTCCCGAACTCGATCAAAGGCCCGGCCATGGCTGTTGCCGTGGCGGCGCAATGGCTGTCCAACTACATCGTGACAGCGTCCTTCAAGGTCGTTGACGGTGACACGGCCATCAATGCGCTGTTCAATCACGGCCTGAACTACTACGTCTACGCGGCCTGTTCCGTTCTGGCGGCGTTGTTCGTCTGGAAGTTCGTTCCGGAAACCAAGGGCAAGAGCCTGGAGGCTATCGAAGGCTTCTGGAAGAAGCACTAGGCCTGACGACTGATCGGGCGGATCCCTCGGGGGTCCGCCCTTTTCCTTAAGCGGATAAATATAAATGACGATGCTACGCTTAAGTGCCTCCGATACCTTTCTCGATATATGTCCCGAAGTGGCGGGTAGCCTGTGGCGCTTTGTTCACAAAGACCAGGACGTCATGCGGCCGGCCGTGGCCGACGCGACAGATGCTCCGCAAACCACAGGTTTTCCGCTGGTACCGTTCTGCAACCGCATACGGGACGGCGCGTTCGTGTTCGAAGGCCACAAGATCAAACTGGCGCCCAATCTCGGCAACGGCCATCCTCATACCATGCACGGCCAGGGCTGGCGCAAGCCATGGAAGGTCGTGGAATCTCAGAGTGCGCGGGCTGTGCTGTCCTACACCCACTATGCCGATGAATGGCCGTGGGACTATGAGGCGGTGTTGGTCTACGAACTGCGCCCGGGGGGCTTGCGCTGTTATCTCAGCGTCAAAAACAATTCCAAAATGACCATGCCCGCGGGGCTGGGTTTCCATCCCTTTTTCAACCGGACGCGCCAGACACGGCTGAAGGCCACGGTCGATGGTATCTGGCGAGCGGATGACGACGGCCTGCCTGTATCATGGCACGCCGGCGTGCTGCGCAAGAACTGGACCAAGGGAGATCTCGTCGATCATGAGGTGACGATCGACCACTGCTATACCGGCTTCGGCGGTCGGGCCGAAATCTACGAAGGCGAGCGCCTGACCCATACGCTACGCGCGTCACCTGACTGCAAGTGGCTGCATATCTTCGCGCCGCTGGATGGCGATTTTTTCTGTCCAGAACCGGTCAACCATATGCCCGATCCGTTCAACCAACCCAATTCGGGGCTGAAGTGCCTGAAGGCGGGCGAAACCAGCATGGTGTGGATGGATATCGCGCTGGCGTGAGACTGCGGTTAAGAAGGTTTTATCCACCGATTACACAGATTACACAGATTATCGGAGGGCTGTCCGGATCGGTTTGCAGAAACCCTGAAATGATCGCTTCGCGATCCGTCCTGTTCTGGCCAATACAGGACTGCCGGCAAGCACAAATAATCTGTGAAATCGGTGTAATCGGTGGATAAACTTCTTCTTTAATTAATCCAGCCGCCATCGATAATATGGGTCTGGCCTGTCGTGAAGCTCGATTCGTCGGACGCCAGATACAGGGCAAGGTTGGCCAGTTCAGCGACCCTGCCGAAACGGCCCATGGCCTGGCGGGCCGTGAATTCAGAATAGGCCTTATCGAAATCGCCGGTATCACGCAGACGCTGCAACAGGGACGGGGTCTCGACCGTGCCAGGGCAGATGGCGTTGCACCGAATCCCCTTGGTCACGAAGTCGGCTGCAACCGCCTTGGTCAGGCCGACGACGGCAGCCTTGGTGGCGCCATAGGCAAAGCGGTTGGGGATGCCTTTGATCGACGAGGCGATCGACGACATGTTGATAATGGAGCCGCCGCCGAGCGCCAGCATGCCGGGCAGGAAGGCGCGGATCATACGGTATTGCGCCGTGACATTGAGGTTCAGCGAAAACTGCCAGGCGTCTTCGTCGCAGTCGAGAATGGTGCCGGCGTGGACATAGCCGGCGCAGTTATAGAGGACGTTCACTTCCGGAAATTCGGCAGCAATGGCGGCGACGGCTTCCGGATTGGTGACGTCCAGTGCGCGGGCAGTGGCGCCTTCGAGCGTTTCGATCAGGTCCGATTTGATGTCGGTCGCAATGACGGTGGCGCCTTCCTCGAGGAAGCGCTCTGCGGTCGCGCGGCCTATGCCCTGGCCAGCGGCGGTGATCAATGCGGTCTTGCCGGTCAGTCGGCCCATTTGTGTCTCCATGAATTGAAACCATGATCAAGCCGAAAGGCAGCAGGTTTTACACAGATGTCACAGATGTCACAGATGTCAGGGTCTTCGTGTTAGCGGCACGACACACCTTTGATCTAACTCATCTGTGAAATCTGTGACATCTGTGTAAAACTCGCGATCTTGGGGCCGCTCCGCGGCAGGTTATCTGGTTGAAATCTGACGCAGCGGCAGGCAGGCGGGGCCGACCGGCTCGAAGGTCTTGTAGGTCAGGATGAACTCCTGGTGCCCCATCTCTTCGCTCAGTGATTTTTCACCTGCCGCGACGCGTAATACCAGGTCGGTGATTTCCTCGCCGACCTGGTCCAGGGTGGCGCGGCCTTCCATGATACGGCCCGCATCTATATCCATGTCGCCCGCCATCTTGCGGTAGGTTTCCGGATTGGCGCACACCTTGATGACAGGCGAAATCGCCGAGCCGACGACGCTGCCGCGGCCGGTGGTGAACAGGGTAATGTGGGCGCCGCAGGCGATCATTTCGACAATTTCGGCATTGTCGGAAATATTGGGGAAGCCGAAGCGCGGCTCGCCATCCGGCACGACATCGAGCAGGTAGAGACCACCCGACGGTGGAATGTCACCCGGCTTGAGGATGCCGCAAATCGGCGCCGAGCCCGACTTGGAATAGGCGCCCATCGATTTTTCTTCCTGGGTCGTCAGGCCGCCTTCGGCATTGCCCGGCGCGAACGAGCCATAACCCATGACGGTGTAGTAGGTCTCGGCCTTCTGAACGCAGGCTTCGAGCTCGGCGCCCAGCTCCGGCGTAATGGCGCGCGACGCCATGATGGTTTCGCAACCGACCAGTTCGCCTGTCTCTTCGAAGATACAGGCAGCACCAGCTGCGCCCAGCGTATCGAAAGCGCGTCCGACCGCCGGATTGGCGGTAATGCCCGATGTGCCGTCAGACCCGCCGCAGATCGTCCCTATGATCAATTCGGAAACGTCCATATCGCCGCGCGGCGTCTGGTTGGCCAGGGTCTGGATTCGGCGCACCGCCTCGACACCCTTGCGGATGGTCTCCAGTGTGCCACCTTCGTTCTGGATGACATAGGTTTCGATGGGCCGGCCGGAGGCTATGACATGTGTCCTCAGAGCTTCGCGATTGAAGGCCTCGCAGCCGAGCGAGACCAGCACCACGCCGCCGACATTGGGATGGGTGCACAGCCGTTCCATCATGCCGTAGGCATACTGGTTCGGGTAGCAGCCGGGAAAGCCGATCAGCTGCACGTCGCTGTCGTCGATCGTGTTGACGATGCGCCGGGCGACGTGGTGGGCGCATTCGACCAGATAGGCAACCGCGATGACGTTGCGGATGCCCTTTCGGCCGTCGGGCCGGAGCCAGGCATTGGGAATACTACGCATGGCCTGTGGCCTCGCGCGTATGGCTGGAGATGTAGTCGCTTTTCATGTTGTGCATATGGACGTGGTCGCCGCGCCGGGCAAGCTGGGTCATCGATCCGATGGGGGCGCCGTACTTGATCACCTTGTCACCGGGGTTCAGGTCGTAACGCGCGATCTTGTGGCCGACGGTGATGTCGGCGGACAAGGTGACCGCGGCATCGTCGAAGGTCACCGACTGGCCGGCAACGGCATGTTCGCGGCAAACGAGAACATTGTCGTCGTTGTGCAGCAGGATGAAGGGGCCGAAATTCATGACAGGACCCCGTTTGGCGTCAGATGGGCGTTGACACTGTGGGCCGGAACGGGCGCCTGGGCGTGAAGCAGGCCTTCGTTCTTCAGGTCGTCCCACAGGGCGGGCGGGATGGGCGTGCGGAACAGCGCCATATTGGTCTCGACCTGGGCGCGCGACACCATACCCGGGATGACGCAGGCGACCGCCGGATGGGCGAGGGGGAATTGCAGGGCGGCTGCAGCCAGGGCAACCTCGTGGGCGTCGCAGACCGCTTGCAGGGCACGGACACGCGCAACCACCTCGGGCGGCGCCACATCGTAATTGTAGTGGATATCGCCGACCAGTATGCCGGAATTGAACGGCCCGCCAAGGATGATCGAGACGCCGCGGCGCTGGCAGTCGGGCAGGAACGCGTCGAGTGAGGCCTGTTCCAGCAAGGTATAGCGGCCGGCCAGCAGGACAGTGTCGATATCGGCGTGGCGCATGACGTCGGCGGCCACCTGACACTCATTGACGCCGAGACCGATGGCGCTGACCTGGCCCGAGCTCTGAAGCTCGGCCAGGGCGCGATAGCCGCCATCGAGGAAGGCGCGCATATGACCGTCCGCCGCGTCGCCGTGGGTGGCGCGGCCGAGATCGTGGACCAGCGCGATGTCGAGATGGTCGCGGCCGAGGCGTTTCAGGCTGTCACCAAACGACCGCATGACGCCGTCATAGGAGTAGTCGTAATGGGGCTCGAACGGGTCACCGTCGACAAAGCCATGGCGTTCGGTACCCAGCGGCGGGACGGGGATGGGTTCGAGGACGCGGCCGACCTTGGACGAGACAAGGATTCCGTCGTGCAGGGCGGTGCCGACCCGGCGTTCCGACAGGCCCTGGCCGTAGTGCGGCGCGGTGTCGACATAGCCGATACCGGCGGCGAAGGCGGCGGCAAGGGCGTCGGCCGCGTTGGCGTCGCTGACCGTGCGGTACAGATTACCAATCCCTGCGGCGCCGAAACCGAGGGTGGTGACCGTCACCGGCGTCGTGCCGATTCGTCTGCGATCAGGTTGTAGGTCGGATGTCACTGGTACGCGTTTCGTCGCTGAGAAGTTCAAGTCTGAAATAATTATTATAGATGAAATGGATAACAAGCCGTCCGGCCATAATCAAGACAAAATAAGGACCGTCAGCGCAAGGAGGCTGGTTTTTGACGCGCAGAGATTGTGGGGGAGCGATGGGCACCGTTTCTTTCTGGCCTGCCAGGGTTTTCATACCGTCACGATTTCGCCGAGATCGCGCTCAACTCCTCGAGATCGAGGTCGCGCTCCAGCTCATGGAGCGTCTCTTCGTCGATGTCGCCGGCGCGGTGCAGGCGAATAAGCTCGGCGCGGCCGGCCGCCACGGCTTTCAGCACCAGGTCGAAATGGGCGTGCAGCATGGGCGCGAAGTGATCTTCCTGGCCGACATAGTCGGTGATCATCGTCGCCTTGCGCTGATAGCGATCGAACAGGCGCGGGTGGATCAACGTCCCATCGCCATCGTAGGCGTGCTGCTTCACTATCTCGAACTGAACCAGAGCCATCGCCGCCTCAGCCGCGGACATGGTCAGTTTTGGCGCTTCGGCTTCCGGTTCTTTCAGTTGCGCCCAGGCGATCACACGCCCGAGCGTCATGCCCTGGATCAGGACGGTGCCCAGGATGACGGTAAACGCCGTCACCAGAATGAAATCACGGCCGGGAAAGCCTTCGGGGACGCTGAGGGCGACGGCCAGGGTGACCACGCCGCGCATGCCGGCCCAGCTCAACACCATGTCACCGCGTGCCCCCAGCGGGGTAATCCGTTTGGCGCCGAGGCGTTTGAGTATGAGGGCGATACCGTCGGAACCGAAGACCCAGGCAAAGCGCGCCAGTGTCAGGGCCAGCAAAATGAGCAGGACAGGTCCTCCCATCTGCTGGATGATGATGCCGAAGCCACCGACCCGTTCGACCACGCCGCGTAACGAGGAGCCGATCAGCATGAAGACCATAGCCTCCATCAGGAAAATCATCACGGTCCAGAACGCGGTGCCACGCATGCGCACGGCGGCGTTGAAAACCGTGTGCTGATTCCAGCCGCAGATCAGCCCGGCCGTCACGGTGGCAATGACGCCCGACACATGACAGGTTTCGGCAAGCAGGTACGATGCCCACGGCGTCAGGATCGACGCGGCGATCATCAGATATTCGTCGCCGAGGCGCCGTACCAGGAGAACCCAGGCTGCGCCTATGACGGCGCCGACCAGCGCCCCGCCGATGGCCAGGAACAGAAAGCTGCCCACGGCCTCGCCGGCGCTGAAGGTTCCGGTAACGGCGGCCGCGATGGCAAAGCGGAAGAGGACCAGACCGCTGGCGTCGTTGAGCAGGCTTTCGCCTTCGAGCAGGATCGACAGGCGGCGCGGCAGGCGGACGCTTTGCAGGACGGCCCGGGCGGAGATGGCGTCGGGTGGTGACACAATGGCGCCCAGGGCGGCGCAGGCGGCCCAAGGCAGGGTCGGAAGGAGCATATGGGCAACGACCGCGACGACGATGGTTGTAAAGATCACTGCACCTATGGCCAGAGACGCCACGCCGATCTTGTGCCGGTGCAACCCGGCCAGGGGGATGAACCAGGCGGCGTCCATCAGCAGGGGTGGCAGGAATACCACCAGCACCAGGCCGGGATCGAGCGAAATCACCGGCAGTCCCGGCAGGAAGGCGAGCAGGGCGCCGCCGGTAATCAGCGCCACGGATGGCGGCAAGCCCAGCCTACGCGCGGCAAAGTGCAGCGCGATAATCGCCAGCAGGGTGGCGATCACCAGTTCGAACAATTGCATTGGATGCATGGGACGGGTCCGTCGCGATTCTGGCTCTCGACCCTAACGACGGTCTGTGGCCTGTCAAGCAAGGGCATATGAGTTTGGCTCTTGCCAACCCGCTTTACGTATTGTATTGTACTATTTCGTAATGGTACAAATGGGGGCGAAAATGGAACTGTCCATCGATACAGCCAGTGCCGAGCCGGTCTACGAGCAGATCGTACGCCAGGTCGAGAGCCTGGTGGCTGCTGGGCAATTGCCGCCGGGGACGCCGCTGCCTTCAATCCGGCAACTTGCCGACGACCTGGATTTGAACCCGAATACGGTGGCGCGCGCCTTCAAGATCCTGGAAATGAACCGCGTCATCCTGACCGCCGGACGCAAGGGTACCTTTGTGCGTTCGGAGGCTGTCGAACAGATCGCTGCGCGCCAGCAACAGGACCTGATGCTGCAGATGCGCGACATGGTAAGCGGCTTTCTCGACAAGGGACTATCGGCCGGAGAGGTCGAGAAGGCCTTCGGTGCGGCGATGCAGGCGGGGCTGGTCGCCAGGGACGGAAAGTCCTGAGTCATGATCTATGCCCTGATCCTTTACGCCCTGGCCTTTGGCCAGGTCCTGCTGCTGTATGGCATAGCCGCACCCCAGGCCATCCGGCTGGGCGAGCAGGCCTTTCTTAATCGCAACCCGGCCTGGGTCTCGGACCATGGTGCGCCGTCTACCGCCCGCCCGTTGCGCCGGTTGTTCCTGTTCATCTCGGCGGGCGCCGGTCTGGCGCAACTGATTGGCCTGTTCGTCCTCGCCATTCCACCGCTGTCGTGGTCCAGCCCGGCAGAGATGCTGGTCATACCCATGCCCGTTTTGGCCGTTTTGCTGGGCGTCTATATGTGGCGAGGCTATCGTGACATTTATATGCGTATTCCTGCATCGGCGACGCGAACCACGCAGTTGAAGCCGCGACGGGCATGGGACTTCGTCAACGGCTGGGCGCTGGCTATTGCCGCTCTGTTGGTTGTCGCGTTCGCGCTGCGCTATGTCGGTGCGTTCCGCGAAGCCCTGCTGTCGGCCAACCTCTTGGCTGTACGTGGCGGGGTGTTCGCCCTGGCGGTCGGCGTCGTGCTCGCTGCCATGATTAATGTTGTGCGGCGGCGGGAAACCTTTGTCGCCGCGCAGGGCGGCAACAGGGCGCGGCGGCTGGAAGCCGGACTTTACGTGGTCGTGCTGTATGCCCTGATCGCTGCCTCCCAGTATCTGCTGATGGCCGATATCGCCAACATGCCGTTCCCGCCGACTGTCGTCCTGCTGATCGTGGGCGTCGTCGTTATGCAACTATATGCCCTCTATGCCTGCCTGTGGGCTGGAAGGTCGGAAACCGACCGGCGGTTTGGCGCGTTGCTGGTGCGGTCGATCATGATCTACGCCGTGGGGGCGGCTTTGAGCTTCGGCTTGGCGCGTGCTGCGCTGGAGCCGGTCTATGCCAGCAATGCACGGCTGGCGGCCTCGGTACCGGGGAACCTGCTCAACGCACCGAACGTGCGGACCTGGAACTTTGCGGCGACCGCGGGTAGGCCCGAGCTCAAACGCGAATTGCGCCGGGATGCCCGCCTGCCCGGGGGCGAATACTGGCACATCGAGGTGCCGTACAGGGGCCATGAACGCTGGGATACCCGCGTCTGGGTTGCCCACCTCAAACCGGTGAAGCGCGGCGATGTGATCGAGGCACAGGTCTGGTTGCGGAGTGATGCGCCTGGCGGTGCGGAGATTAACGGCCTGACACAGTCGACGCGCTGGGGCTGGAGCCCGATCGGCAAAGCGACGTGGCGGGTTGGCGGCGTCTGGACAATTTATCGGGTGCGCGGCGTCGCGCCACAGGACTACGGCATTGGCGAGTCGGATTTCGAACTGCACCTGGCCAGCGGAAAATACGGTTTCGATCTGGGACCGGCCAGGGTCTTCGACCTGGGACCGGAAGCAACAGCAAGAGGAGAGGGACAATGAGCTTCAAGGAAAAACGCCGTGCCGCGGAGGCAGTCCTGGAGGCTGCGGGTATCAAACGCAGCTATTACGCGCCACCGCTTTACCGCTTGATGTGGGTATTGGGGTTGAATGTGCCGCCACCGCATTTTGCGGGCTACGTTGCCAATGCCCTTCTGACGAGCGTCTGGTTTATCATCGCGGTCGGGGTGATTCGGCTGGGCATGGAAGTGCTCATGGCCGCGTTGGGCGGGACGACCATTGCCTGGCAGACAGTCCTCCATTGGTGGATCGTCTTCCTGCCGGTCGGCGTGTTGTTCGGTCCGATCTTCGCGCTCTATTTCGCATGGAGCGCGCGCAAGCATCGTTTGCCGGCATGGAAAGACCTGGATTAACCGGGGTCTAAAGCGCAATCCGATAAAGTGGTTGCCACTTTTCGGTTAAATTGCGCGACAAAACAAAAAGTTAGAGCGAAATGACGATTCTACCTAAAGTCATTTCGCTCTAGCCTGGTCCGCCCAGGGATTTGCTGAGAGTCCTGGCCGTCGTCTTCAGACGCGCCAGGGCCTCGTCGAGCATGACACCGTCATGGACATGGATATAGGGCATGGTCAGGGCCGCCACGGTGGTCACGTCGTTCATCACCGGACACGACAGGTCGGTAATGCCGTCGATATATTCCGACGGCGAGGTGAAGTGGCCCTGGGCCAGCGCCTTTTCGGCGTGGCTTTCGAAGTTGCGCCACTCGTCCGCCGTAGCGCCGGCCTTCAGCACGGCGCGCCACTGGTCACGGATCTTGGCCTTCTGGAAGCTGTAGAGAACAACGCCCGAGGTCGAGTGGATCAGGGGTCTCTGGTAGCCGACGCGAACCGAAAAACCAAGGTCGCCCGGCGCTTCGATACGCGCAATGACCACCATGCGGTCGTCCGAAGCGATCGTCAGGTGGCAGGCCTGGCGTGTGGCGTCGCTCAAGGTCTGCATAAGGGGCAGGGCGCTGGCCAGCAGGTTCTGGCTGGGGCCACGCGAAATGCCGAGCGAAAACAGCTTGTTTGTCAATTCGAAGCCGTCGCCGCGTGGCGAGGCGCCAACATAGCCCCGCGACTCCAGGACCTGGACCATGCGGAACAGTTCGCTGACCGAGCGGTCGAGTTGCTGCGAAATCTGCGACAGGGTCATGGGTTGCTTGGCATGGGCCAGCAGTTCCAGGACATCGAGGCCCTTTTCCAGTGCCGGCGCACGATATTTGCTGTTGGTCTTGTCGGAGGCGGAAGCCATGTCAAAATTAGTTTTCATAGTTATGGGGCAATTCGTAGATCAACCGCGCCGTGCCACCGAGAATGGCGTCACGAGTCCTTGTGTCCTTAGCGCTCAGCCAGCCCTGGGTCCAGTCGAACCATGCGCGATAGCTGTCTTTCAGCAGGACGACCGGCCAGTCGGAGCCCCACATCAGCCTGTCGGGCCCGAAACAGTCGAACAGGTGATCGACATAGGGCAGGACGCTGGAGGCGTCCTGATTGGCGGCTGTTTCCGTCAACAGGCCGGAGAGTTTGCACGTCACATTGGGGTGGCGGGCGATATGGCTGATCGCCTTGCGCCAGGCGGCGCCCTCTTTGGGTCTGGAAATCGGCGGTTTGGCACCATGGTCGATGATGATGGACATGTCGGGGTAGGTCTGAGCCAACCGGTCGATGGCCGGCAGATGGCGGGAATATACCAGGGCGTCAAAGCGCAGGCCGTGGGCGGACATGGCGGCAAGAGCGGGCTGGACAGCCTCCTGCAGGATCCAGTCGTCGTCCAGGCCTTGCAACATTGGACGCAGGCCCTTCAGCTTGGGCTGGCGGGCCAGCCAGGCGATACGCTGGGGGGCTGACGGAGCCAGAAGGTCGGTCCAGCCGACCACGGCCTGGATCAGCGGCTCGGCGCGGGCCAGCAGCATCAGCCACGAGGTGTCGGTTTCCGACGGCTGCGACTGGACGAGGACCGTGCCGGAGATACCAAGACCTTCCGTTGCCTCGCGCAGGTCGGCCGGCATGAAGTCGCGATGGATGGCGTCGAGGTCCGGGGTCGGCCACGACAGGTCATTGCGCCCGATCTGCCAAAGGTGCTGATGGGCGTCGATGACCACCTAGTGCCCCCTTGCCATGTCGATGTCGGTCTCGTCCTTCTTTGAGCCCAAGTCTTCTTTTTTAGAACCAAGTCCGTAGAGGGCGATGACGGCGAAACAGACCAGCGGAACGAAGATGGCCGTCTTGATCTGCGACAGGTCGGAGATCTTGCCCATGATGGCGGTGAGGACGGCGCCGCCGATAATGCTCATGACCAGCAGCGAGGCGCCCATCTTGGTCAGAGGACCCAGGCCGCGCACCGAGGTGGCGAAGATGGTCGGGAACATGATCGACATGAAGAAGCTGGAGGCCACCAGGGCGTAGAGGCCGTATTGGCCACCGATGACCGCAGCATAGCCGGTGAGGGCGATATTGATGACGGCGAACAGGCCCAGCAGGCGCGACGGAGCAACGACCCGCATCAGGGCGGTGCCGGCGAAACGGCCAACAGCGAAGGCGACGAGGGCGGCAAAGACATACTCGGCGGCGTCCTTGTCGGTAATGCCGATTTCCGCCTGGGCATAGCGGATGGTGTAACTCCATATTCCGACCTGGGCGCCGACATAGAAGAACTGCGCTACGACGCCGGCCAGAAAGTGCTTGTGCTTGAACAGGCCCCAGATGCTGGTTTTTTCGGCTTCGGCCTCGGCGGCGCTGGAAGTGGCGGCGGCGGGGAATTTCGACAGGGCGACCAGCAGGGCCCAGGCCAGGACGACAGCGCCGATGACCAGGTACGGCATCTGCACGGCCTTGCTTTCGCGGACGAAATCGGCGGTAGTGTTGAGCTTTTCGATGCCTGACAGGATAAAGGTCTTGCCAATCCAGATACCGGCCAGCGAACCCAGGGGATTAAAGGCCTGGGCGAGATTCAGGCGAAAGGCGGCGTGTTTTTCGTCGCCCAGAATGGTTATCAGCGGATTGGCCGAGGTCTCCAGAAAGGCCAGGCCCGAGGCGATGACGAACAGGGCGCCAAGCAGCCAGGGATATTGGCGGATTTCAGCACCGGGATAGAAGGAAAAGGCGCCGATCGCGAAGATAATCAGGCCAGTGATGACGGCGGCCTTATAGCCGTAGCGACGCATCAGGAGGCCAGCGGGCACAGCCATGATGAAATAGCCGGCATAGAAGTGTTGCTGGACCAGGCTCGATTCAAAATCGGTGAGGGTGAAGGCCTTTTTGAATTGCGGGATCAGGATGTCGTTGAGATTGTTCGCCATGCCCCAGAAAAAGAACAATGCAGTGATCAGGATGAGGGGCCACAGTGCGGTCTTGGACGGCGCGGCTTCGGCGGGCGTGGAGGACATCTATACTTCCCTACGTTTCTGGCCTGTTTTTCGGGTTCGAAAAAGACCCTTGTTCTTGTGGGTCAATTAGACATCACATATGAATGAAAACGTCAAATATGAAATTTGCCAAGCGCGTATTTCATCATTATATACTCAGACATTATAGGCGCTCAGGCGTCGTCGAGCACCTCGCAACGGCTCGGGCGGCCGGTCGGCCTTCCCGAGGTACAGGGGGACCTCGGAAATTTCGGAAGCACAATGCCAGATAAACTGTACTACGCCCTGGACCTGAAAGACGATCCCGTCCTGATCGAGCGCTACAAGGCGTGGCATGCGCCGGGCGCTGTCCCCGCCGCCATTAATGCCTCGATCCGCGCCGCCGGTATCGAGGCGCTGGAAATCTTCCTGGTCGGCAACCGCATGATGATGGTGCTGACGCCGGGGCCGGCCTTCGATCCCGCCGGCAAGGCCGCAGCCGATGCCGCCAGTTCCGACGTCCAGGCGTGGGAGACGCTGATGTGGCAATTCCAGCAGGCCTTGCCCTTTGCCGCAGAGGGTGAAAAATGGCTGGCTATGGAGCGAATCTACGCTCTGAGCGAACAGCCCTAAAAAGCCGGCGTCTTATTATCATACAATTTGCCAAGCCTGGCACCTTCCGTTATGGAATTCAGGCCACCAAAAAGTTACAGGGCCAAAAAACTACAGGGCCAATAAACTACAAGGAAACTCTGCATGTACTCCGCGTCCAAACCGCTCAAGATCGGTCTCATCGGCCTGGGCAAGATCGCTATCGACCAGCATATTCCATCGATCCGCGCCAATCCGGCGCTGGAACTGGTTGCCGGTTGCTCGCCCAATGCCCGGCCGGAAGGTGTGGCCGCCTATCCCGACATGGACACCATGCTGGCTGCACACGGAGAGATCGACGCGATCGCCATCTGTACGCCACCGCAGATCCGTCATGAGATTGCGAAAAAGGTCATTGCTGCGGGCCGTCACGTTTTCCTTGAAAAGCCGCCCGCGGCGACTCTGGGGGAGGCGGAAGCCATCAAGGCCCTTGCGGCAGCGCGCGGCGTGTCGTTGCTGGCGTCATGGCATTCGCGCTTTGCCCCGGCGGTCGAGACCGTTCGCCAGTGGGTGGCGGAGCACGAGATCAGCGGAATCAGGATCGTCTGGAAGGAAAACGTTCGCCAATGGCATCCGGGCCAGAAGTGGATATTTGAGGCCGGCGGCATGGGCGTGTTCGATCCCGGCATCAATTCGCTGTCGATCCTGACACGCATCGTGTCCGAGCAGATCATCGTCAAAAAGGCCGACCTGCATATCCCGGTCAATTGCGACGCGCCAATTCAGGTCGAGATGGACATGACGACCGAAAGCGGCCTGCCGGTACGGGCCGAATACGACTTCCTGCAGACCGGCATCCAGACCTGGAGTATCTATATCGACAGCACCAGGGGCGAGAAGCTGGTCCTGTCGCTGGGCGGTACGGAGCTTGAGATCAACGGTCACCTGAAGATCAAGGAAAAGGAAGCCGAATATAGCGGGCTGTACGCCCACTTCCTGGGGCTGATCAATTCCGGGACATCGGATGCCGATTTCCAGCCATTGCGCATCGTCGCCGACGCCATGTTGCTGGGCAAGCGCATCGCCGCACCGGAATATATAGAATAAGGTTTTCGCGGCTCCAACCTTCCCTGAACTTAAACGTTTCACTTTGCGCTTTGCAAAGATGAAAAGCGGTGTCAATCTGATCTGCCCCGTCAAGCGGAAGGCAGCAGATTGGCCCAGGACCTGTTCGAAGCGGCGCGTGCCGCCATGGCGAAAAGCCATTCGCCCTATTCGAAATTCCCCGTCGGCGCCGCCATTCGCGCCGAAGATGGTATGATCTATAGAGGCTGCAATATCGAAAACGTTGCCTTTCCCGAGGGCTGGTGTGCGGAAACCACCGCCATCAGCCATATGATCATGGGCGGGGCGCGGGAGATCATCGAGGTCGCAGTGTTGGCGGAAAAGCTGGCCCTGTGCGCGCCGTGCGGCGGCTGCCGGCAGAAGTTGGCCGAGTTTGCCTCGCCGCAGACACGTGTATGGCTATGCGACGCGCAAGGGCCGAAGCGTGCCCTGACCATGGCGGAACTGCTGCCCGCGGTCTTCGGAACGGATTCGCTGGGGTAGGGGGCGCCCCCCTGCGCGATGCAATCGTTCGCACTGCACCATTCGCAAAAATGTGACGGCTCGACGCCGGTAATCTTTCGCCACAAGATTGACAGATTCGCGACTCGGGAATCTAACAAGATTACTAATTGGTAATATTGTTAACAGTGGGTGCGCCTCCACCCACGCAACCCGGAGAGTGGAAGTGGTTCACAGATCTTTGCGCGGCGGCCTGATGGCCACAACGACGTTTTGTGGTGCGATATTTTCAGCCGTCGCCGTTCCAGCCCTTGTTGTCGCCCTGGCGTCGGCGCTTCCAACCGTCGTCCAGGCGCAGGACCTGACCAGTGGCTCCCTGGTCGGCACGGTCAAGTCAGAGACCGGGACACCGGCGGCCGGCGCAACGGTGACCATTACCGGCGTCAACAACGGCTATACCTCGACCGTCACAACGGACTCGAGCGGGAAGTTTTCACTTACCCAGATTCCGACGGGCAGCTACGCCATCGAAATCGTCGCCGCAGACGGCGCCAAGACGTCCGCCACAGTCCAGGTTTCCCTGGGCGCCGTGTCGAATTATGACTTTACGACAGCGGCTGACACCGGAACGACCGAAGTCGTCATTCGCGGCAAGGCGCGTCGCAATCTCGATTTCGACCGTACGACCACGGGCCAGGTTGTCGACGTCCAGGCGACGGCATCGCGCGTTCCGGTCGGCCGCAATTTGCAGTCCATCGTCAACCTGGTGCCTGGAATATCACTCAACAACAATTTTGCCATCTCAGGCCTGGATCCGGCCTTTGGTGCGATCTCCGGATCGTCGCCGGCGGAAAACATCTATTATGTCAACGGGATGAATATTACGAACTTCCGCAATTTCCTGGGCGGTTCGACGGTTCCCTTCGACTTCTACGACCAGATTGAAGTCAAGACCGGCGGCTATCCAGCCGAATTCGGCCGGTCGACGGGCGGCGCCATCATCGCCACCACGCGCTCGGGCTCGAATGTCTTCCATGGCGGGGTCAATGTTTATTACGAACCGGCGGGCATGGCGACGCAATCGACCCTTTATCCGCTCGACTTCACCGATCCCGATCCGAACAACCATACTTCCAAGCGCGGTTACCTGCCGGTGACGTCGCAAGACGAGAGCGTATGGCTGTCGGGTCCTATCCTCAAGGATCATATCTACTTCTTCGCCTTCTATAACGATCGCAAACTGAAGGCAGCGCAACAGACAACGGACGGCACGGGTGCGGTGACCAGGACCAGCTACGACACAGCCGGCGATCCGTTCTGGGGCGGCAAGCTCGACTTCGTACTCAATCCCAGTCAACGCCTGGAATATACATATTTCACCGACGACCAGACAGTGCTGACTGATGTCGCGTCGTCGCATCCTGTGACGGTATTCGACGGCAAAGGGGGGCTGAATCGCATCGTCAAATATACCGGCAAGTTCACCGACTGGTTCACCCTGTCAGCCTTGTACGGTCGCTCAACCTTCAACCAGTCGACCCTGTCGACGGACGATCTTATGGCCGCGGTATTCCTGAACGGTGACATCGTGCGCGGTAATTCCAACCTGCTGGTCGCGTTCGGCAAAGACTATCGTGAAAACAAGCGCGTCGACGCCGACTTCTATTATAATTTGCTGGGGCGGCACCACACACGGATCGGCTTCGATGAAGAAGACCTGGGCTCGGACAATATCAGCGAATATTCGGGCGGCGTCTATTATCGTTATTACGGCGCCGGCACGGATTGCGGCGGCACGGGCACGGTTACCGATAATTGCGTCCGCGTCCGCCACCTCAATAACAATGGCTCATTCACGACGACGCAATCCGCCTGGTACGCCGAGGACGTGTGGGATGTCACCGACCGGCTGAACCTGCAGATCGGCCTGCGCAACGAGGATTTCAACAACAAGAACAAGGCCGGCGAGTCGTTTATCCATACGAAAAACCAGTTGGCAGCGCGCCTGGGCGCCACCTATGACGTCTTTGGCGACAAGAGCACCAAGGTCTCCGCCTTCTATGGCCGCTACTACCTTCCGATCGCCGCCAATACCAACATTCGGGCATCGGGCGGTGAGTACTTCCAGCAGGACTTCTATACCTGGACATCGCGTGACGCCGACACCCTGGTGCCGGTTCTGGGGCCGCTTCTGCTGGCGCAAAACCTGGAAGACGGCGCCATTCCGAAGGCCAGCACCCTGGTCAGCCAAAATATCGAACCGCAGTTCCAGGACGAATATATTCTGGGGATCAGCAAGCGCCTTGACAATGGCTGGAATGTCGGCGCGTCGCTGACCTATCGCGACCTTAAATCGGTCCTCGAAGACACTGACCTCAGCTATTCGACAGCCTGTCAGGAACTCGGCATACCGCTCGACGACCCGGACACCGACGACGTCGATGAAAACGAGTGCGGCACGTTCGGCAGCAGCGGCTATGTCCTGATCAACCCCGGCAAACCGGTCATTGTCGAGCTTGGTGGCGACTTTGGTGGCGACTGGGCGGGTAAGACCGTGACGATATCGCCCGAAGCCGTAGGTTTGCCCAAGGCCGAGCGCACATACGCTGCCCTGACCTTGACGGCGGATCGGCCCTGGGACGGCACGTGGTCGTTCGGCGGCTCAGTCGTGATTTCGCGGTCCTATGGCAATTACGAAGGCGGGGTGAAGTCGGACAATGGCCAAAGCGATACGGGCCTGACCCAGGACTTCGACCAGCCCGGCTGGATGGACTACTCGAAGGGCTTGCTGCCGAACCATCATGCTCTGTCCTTCAAGGCCTATGGCGCCTATGCGATCAACGACCATGTGCGGTTCGGCTATAATGTCTCGGTTTTGTCGCCGCGTCATTACGGCTGTATCGGCAACTATCCCTTCGAAGACGGCCGCGCCGATAATACGACGTCCACCGCTTGGTACTGCGGTGGCCATGCGACGCCGCGCGGCAAGTCGTTCAAGGGCGACTGGATCAAGAACATCGATGTGTCGGCCGTCTACGACCTGCCGATTCCCGTTGGGACGCTGGAAATGCGGGCGGATATCTTCAACCTGCTCGACTTCCAGGGCGTCACTCTGTTCAACGAGTTCGGTGAGGCCAGCGGCGACGTGGGCAATATTTCGCCGACCTATGGCAAGCCGCTGGGCTATCAGCAGCCGCGCTATGTCCGTCTGGGGCTGAGCTACAAGTATTAAAAACCGATGTCGGGATAAAGAGAACGGCGGAAGGGAAATCCTTCCGCCGTTTTTCTATGTCCAGAGTTTTCTGTTACTGGGTATCAGATGGCTCTAGTCTTGTGGCGGCCATCGCCGGGACGTGTGAAGTACGCGCAATATCTGTAGTTCGTCGGGCGTAGATTCGTAGATCAGAATGTAGTTGGGATGCACGACCCATTCACGGGTTTCCGAGATGCGGCCGGGGCGTCCAAGCCGGGGGCGGTGTAACAGCTTGTCTGCCGCTTCACTGATGGTTTGGTCGAGCCGCAGTGCAGCCGAAACATTATCGAGCTCAATGAACCTGAGGATATCCCGTCTATCCTGCCGTGCCTGCGGCGCCCAGATCAGCTTCACGCTTGCAATCCGGCCTTACGCAGCGACTGTGCTCGCAACTCGGCAAACTCGGCCTCGACCTCTTCGTGCGGAATGCCCTGTCCGGCTTTGATGGACCGACGCGCAGCTTCGACCTGCTCGCGAAACCAACGGTCGTAGTCGGCGGCTTCCTGCTGGCGGCTGATATAGTCGCGCATGAAGTCGCGCAGCAGCTGCGCCCCGGTCCGGTCGTTGGCGCGGGCGATCTGATTGAAGGCGTCTTTCAATTCGTCTTCAACGCGGAAGGTAAAGGTCGATTCAGCCATGATTGCCTCGTGTTACGGTGCACGCACACTGTAACACATGGCCGACATCCTTTGAAGACCTCGTTGAAAGCCTACTGCGCGTCGTCGACGAACTCGGCTTCCTCGGCATTGGTCCGCGAGACACGGGCAACACGCAGGGCGTTGGTCGAGCCCGACTTGCCGAACGGCATGCCGGCGACGATGACAATGTCCTGGCCTGGCTCGGCAATGCCTTCGGATCGCGCCAGCTTGGTGGCGACGGCGACCGTTTCGGTCATCGAATGGGTGATCGGCGTCAGGACCGGACGCACACCCCAGGCCAGGGCCAGCCTGCGGGCGGTCTGCAGGTTGGGCGTCAGGCCCAGGATCGGCGAGCTGGGGCGTTCGCGAGCGACGCGCAGCACAGTCGAAGACGAATTGGTCATGGCGGCGATGGCGATGGCGCCGATCGTCTGAGCGACCTGGCGCGCCGCGGCGGCGATGGCGCCAGAAGTCGTCTTTTCGGGCTCAGGGCGGCGACGATCCGTCATGGTGCGCCAGCCTTCGTCCTGTTCGACGCGGGCGACGATGCGGTCCATGATGGTAACGGCTTCGATCGGATATTGGCCGGCGGCGGTTTCGGCCGACAGCATGACGGCGTCGGCGCCGTCGAACACGGCGGTCGCGACGTCGGAGGCTTCGGCGCGGGTCGGGGTAGGGGCCGTGATCATCGATTCCAGCATCTGGGTGGCGACAATAACCGGCTTGCCCATGGCGCGGGCGCACTGGACGATGCGCTTCTGGGCCAGCGGCACTTCTTCAGGCGGCAGTTCGACGCCGAGATCGCCGCGCGCCACCATGACGGCGTCGCTGAGGCGCATGATCTCTTCGAGATTGTCGAGCGCCTGTGGCTTTTCAAGCTTGGACAGGACCCAGGCGCGCCCCTTGATCAGTTCGCGCGCTTCGATAACGTCTTCGGGGCGCTGGACGAAGCTGAGGCCGATATATTCGACGCCGCGTTCCAGGGCGAATTCCATATCGGCGCGGTCCTTCACGGTCAGCGCCGGGATGGGCAGGACGACGTCGGGGACGTTGACGCCCTTGCGGTCGCTGAGCCGGCCGCCATTGACGACGATGGTTTCCAGATGGTCTTCGCGGACGTGAACCACGCGCAGCTTCAGCTTGCCGTCGTCGAGCAGCAGGTGCGAACCGATCTGGGCGGCGGCGATGATTTCCGGGTGGGGCAGGTTGGCGCGGCGCGAGTCGCCGGGCGTCGGATTGAGGTCGAGGCGGAATTCCTGACCGTTGGTAAGCACGACGGCGCCGCCCATAAAGCGGCCGACACGCAGCTTCGGCCCCTGGACGTCGGCCAGGATGCCGATCGGGTGCTTTGCCTTGGCCTCCAGTTCGCGGATCAGCTCGATATTGCGGCCATGGTCTTCATGGCTGCCGTGCGAGAAGTTGAGCCGGAACACATCCGCGCCGGCCTGGAAGAGCTGCGCCATCATCTCGGCATTGGAACTCGCAGGCCCGAGGGTGGCGACGATCTTGGTTTTACGGCGGCGGAGGATTTTCAAGGTACGACTCGTTGATAAGGTTCGTTTTTATGCGTTGCCGTTGAAGGCGCAGGACGGGTTTCGGCCCGTCCGCCGGACAATCGGCTGCACAAAGCCCTTGTTCTGCCTCAGGGTCAAGTCAATTCTTCACGACATACAGCGAGTGATGACAGCGCTGTCAAATGGCCACGCAACCTGTCCGGGCCGGTATGTCTTGCTCGACCCAGCGATCCGGCCTAGGTTGCGTCACTATAAAAAGGAAACGCCACTCATGCGCGCACCGGCCATCGAAGTCAGGGGTTTGGTCAAGACCTACGGCAAGCTGAAGGCGGTAAGCGGCATCGACCTGACGGTCGAGAGCGGGCAGATCTTCGCCATATTGGGGCCCAATGGCGCCGGCAAGACCACAACGGTCGAGATACTGGAAGGCTTTGTAACGCGCGACGCCGGTCAGGTGTCGGTGCTGGGGTACGACCCGGCCAAGGGCGCTGCGGCGCTGAAGGAACGTATCGGTATCGTGACGCAGGAGACGGTGGCCGATCCCTATCTGACCGTCGTCGAGCTGGTCAGCCTGATTGCCGGCACCTATGCCCGGCCGCGGCCGGTCGATGAGGTGATCGACCTGGTAGGGTTAAGCGACAAGCGCAAGGTTCGGGCCGGCAAGCTGTCGGGTGGTCAGAAGCGCCGGCTGGACGTGGCCCTGGCCCTGGTCGGCGATCCCGACCTGATCTTTCTCGACGAGCCGACAACCGGGTTCGATCCAGACGCCCGGCGCGAGGCGTGGGAGGTGATCGCCGGCCTGCGCGACCTGGGCAAGACGATCGTCCTGACCACCCACTATATGGATGAGGCCGAGCGGTTGGCAGACCGGATCGCCGTGATTGCCGGCGGGCAGATCATTGCCGAAGGCACGCCGGAGGACCTGGGCGGACGCGGTGCGGCACGAACACGCATACGTTTCAAGTTACCGCCGGGGGCGGCGTTGCCCGTGGGCTTGACGGCCCTGGCGCGTACGGACGGTGAATTTGTGGAGCTGAGCGCTGAGGAGCCGGTGCGGGTGCTGCATGACCTGACCGGCTGGGCTTTGGCCCTGGGTGTGGACTTGGCGGGGCTGGACGTATCACGGCCCAGCCTGGAGGACACCTATCTCTCGCTGATTGCGCGCGTGGGCACCATGGAAACCACCCCTGAACAAGGCAAGCCGTCATGAAACGCTGGCTCCACCTGACCGGACTTCATCTGCGCTATGTCAATCTGTCGTTCTGGCGCAACCCGAGCGCGGCCTTCTTCGGCATGGCGTTTCCGCTGATGTTCCTGGTGATCAATGCGCTGCTGCTGGGCGACAACACCATGGAGATAGGCGGGCAAAAGGTTGGCCTGGCGACATTTTACGTTGCCGGCATGTCGGTCTTTGCCGTCATCATGACCTGTTTCACCAACCTGGCCGTATCGATCCTGTTCGACCGTGACCAGGGGCGGCTGAAACGCCTGCGCGGGACCCCGACGCCGGTATCGGCTTATATCGTTGCCCGCGTACTGTTCGCCGTCTTTGTTGGTTTGCTGACCTCCGGCCTGTGCGTGGCGATCGGGGTCGCCTTCTTCAAGGTTCAGGTGCAGGTTTTGCATCTGCCATTGTTTTTTGCCTGCCTGGGTCTGGGCGCCTGTGCGCTGGCCGCTATCGCGCTGGCCGCGGTGGCCGTTATCCCCAACGCGCAGGCGGGGCCAGCCATGCTGAACCTCCTGACCTTTCCGGTCGTGTTTATCTCCGGTGTCTTCTATCCCATGCATGGCGCGCCGGCCTGGCTGGCCACCGTGGCTGGCAGCCTGCCGGTCCGTCCCTTGGCCAATGCGGCGATCGGCGCCTTCTTCGGGCTCGGCGTGTCGTGGCGGGAACTGCTGGTCCTGCTGGCCTGGGCCGTTGGCGGCGTCCTGGTCGCTGCGAAGTTTTTCCGCTGGCAGCCGGCGCGTTGAACACCCTCAAATCATCGCCATTTCCAGCGATAGTTCGTCGTTGGCGACCGTAACGCCGAAAGCAAATTCGACGGCTGCGGCGGCATGAATCGCCGTGGAATCGAAGACGGGCAGGGGCAGGTCGTCCGCCGTCACCGACAAACCCAGCTCCGTGCAGCCCAGAATGACGCTGTCCGCGCCGGCCGCGCTGCCGCGCTGGGTCATGGCGATCAGGGCGCGGCGGGCGGTATCGCTGACGATACCCTGGCACAGTTCGTCGAAGATGGCGTCGTGACAGGCCAGGCGGTCACAGGCTTCGGGAACCACGACATCGAGGCCGTGGCGGGCGAGGTGCTGGGCGTAAAAGCCGTCTTCCATCGTGTAGCGCGTTGCCAGCAGCAGCGGCCGCCGGTGTCCCCTGCGTTTCAGCGCATGCGCCGTTTCGTCAATGATGTTGATCAGGGGGATGCCGATCCGGCTGGCTACCGTCGGGGCAATCTTGTGCATGGTATTGGTGCAGATCAGCAGGCAGTCCGCGCCGGCGCGTTCCAGGCCCTGGGCTGCGTCGCTTAGGAGCCTGGCCGCGTCGTCCCAGCGGCCGGCCTTTTGCAGCGCCACGACCACGCGGAAGTCCAGCGAGCGCATGACGATATCCGCCGACGCCAGGTCACCGCAGCGCAGCCGCACGGCCTCATTGACCAGGCGATAATAGACGGCGGTGCTTTCCCAGCTCATCCCGCCCAGCAGACCGATCTTGCGCATGAACAATTTTACCCATGAATTGAAACCTATATTCCGCATGATAGCGCGGAAATAGGTGAATTGGCGCGCTTATTGAGTGACATTTTGTCGATTTTTTGCAATAATTAGGCGTCATTGTCGGAAAGTGTGCAAATGTTAGATGATCGCGACCGCCGGCTGCTCGCCCTTCTGCAAAAGGACAGCGATACGCCATTGGCCGACCTCGCCGAACGTGTTCACCTGTCGCCCTCGGCCTGTTCGCGCCGTATCGGCCGGCTGCGCGAAGACGGGTATATTCACGGCAATATCGCCGTGCTGGACCGCAAACGGATGAATGTCGCCGCCACGGTCTTTGTCATGATCAAGACGGCGAGCCATACGCCGGACTGGCTGGAACGGTTTCGCGCCGCGGTCGCCGATATCCCCGAAATCGTCGAGGCGCATCGTCTGGCCGGCAATCTCGACTATATCGTCAAGGTCGTGGCAAGCGACATTGCCCACTATGACGTCATCTACAAGACCCTGGTAAGTCGCATCGAGTTGTTCGATATTTCGGCCTATTTCGCCATGGAGACGCTGAAGGATGGCACGGCGGTACCGACGACTTTCGCTGTATAACTGCGGTGCAAGCTTTGGTTAAATCTCGCCTGATGCGGCATGCGGGCTTGTCTGACAATTACGAGGGCGCTAAACGTACCGGACGGCAAATCGTTAAAAATTTCGCAATAGCGGTGTTTTTCATTTGCCAAGGTCGCAAAAACGGGTTTTTTGCAATTTGATTTAATTAATCGGTGAGGTCAGGGTCCGGCCCGCGTCACTCATCCACAACTGTGCACAGGCAGGTAAGTAAAATGTCAGACTCCGCAGCAGCCCCTAAAAGTGGGGGCGGTGGCCTTCTTCTCGCCGTCGTTTACGTCACGTGTCTCTTCTTCATCTGGGCGTTCGTTACGAACCTGATCGACCCGCTCGTCAAGAGCATGAAGGTCATCTACACCCTGACCGATTTCGAGACGCAGCTTAACCAATTCGCCTTCTTCATCGCCTACGGCATCATGTCGATCCCGTCGGCCGCCTATCTGGCCAAGAACGGCTACGCCAAGTCCATCATCCTGGGCCTGATCGGCATCGTCGCCGGCTGCCTGATCGCCTGGTCGACCGCCTATTCGCACAACTTCATCACCGTGCTGCTGGGCCTGTTCGTCGCGGCTTCCGGCATCACCCTTCTGCAGGTGGCGGCCAATCCGCTCATCGCCTCGATGGGCGATATGAAGAACGCCGCGTTCCGCCTCAACCTGTCGCAGGCCTTCAACTCGATGGGCGCCTATCTGGGCGGCATCTTCGGCGCCGCATTCCTGCTCAAGGGCGACCTGTTCCTGAAGGACACGGTCATCACGCAGGCGATGAAGGATGTCGGTCTCGGCTTCGTGACCAATGTCTATCTGCTGCTGGCCGCCGTCCTGGCCGTCTTCACCCTGGCCGTCTTCCTGGTCCGTAACACCATCACGACGCACGCGCCGAAAATGGCTGTGCACACGGAATCGCCGTTCAAGGCCTTCGGCTCGAAATGGGCCAATCTGGGCTCGCTGGGCATCTTCCTCTATGTCGGCGCCGAAGTCTGCGTTATTTCGGGGATGATCTTCTTCCTCGAACAATCGCAGATCATGAACATTCCGTCGCAGGTCGCCGGCTACATCGGTCCGATCTTCATGCTGTTCGCCATGTTCGGCCGCTTCATCGGTTCGGTCCTGCTGCGTTCCATCAAGCCGACAACCATGCTGGCATTTGTGGCCACCGGTGCTTCGATCCTTTGCGTGGTCGTCATAGCGACCTTCAGCATGCCGGCGACCGAACTGGGCGGCTCCGTCATGTTGCCGGGCGCCGAGAAGGCCAGTCTGCTGACCACGGGCTTTATCCCGGGCTGCGCGGCCATCCTGATCGGCCTGTTCAACTCGATCATGTTCCCGACCATCTTCACCATCACCCTGGAACGTTCGTCGGCTCCGGCCTCGTCGACCTCGGGCCTGATGTGCATGGCGATCTGCGGCGGCGGGTTCATCTCGATCCTGTACGGCTTCACGGTCGACCAACTGGTTGCCCATTTCCCGATCGGCGCCCGTTCGCTGGCCTTCGGTGTGCCGCTGCTCTGCTACCTCTACGTCCTGTGGTTCTCGCAGGCCGCCAAGAGCGCACCGGTTCACGCCATCGAAGAAGGCGTGAGCGCGGGCCACTAAGCCTGGCTGAAATAAAGACCCCCGGCGTCGCCGCCGGGGGTCTGTTTTTTTGACTTAACTCCATAGACGCGAATTTCATGTTGTATGTCGGTGTAGATTTCGGTGGGACCAAGATTGAGGCGGCAGCCCTGTCGCAGAACGGGACCTTTCTGTCGCGGCAGAGAGAACCCAATCCGGGTAACTATACGGATGCGCTGAAGACCGTCTGCGACCTGATTCATCGTGTTGAAGCCGAGGCCAAGCGTCAGGATCCGTCGCTGAGCCAGCGCATCGCCACAATAGGTGTCGGCGCACCTGGCTCGGTCAGTCCGCGCACTGGTGTCATGCGCAATGCCAATTCGACCTGGTTGAACGGCAAGACCTTTCGCGAGGATCTGGAAAAGGCGTTGCAGCGTCCGGTCAGACTGGCCAACGACGCCAACTGCCTGGCCCTGTCCGAAGCCGTCGACGGTGCGGCCAAGGGATTGAAGACCGTTTTTGCCATCATCGTCGGTACGGGATGTGGTGGCGGACTGGTCGTTGACGGCCATATGATCGAAGGCGCCAATGGCCTGACCGGCGAGTGGGGGCATATCCCGCTGCCTTGGCAAAAGCCTGACGAATTTCCTGGTCCGACCTGCTGGTGCGGTCAGAAGGGCTGCCTGGAGACATGGGTATCGGGCACCGGCTTTGCCCGCGACTATCTGACGGTGACCGGTCGGCCGATGCGCGGCGAAGACATCATCAACGGCATGCGCGCCGGCGATCCCGATGCCGAAGCGGCCTTCGACCGGCTGCTCGACCGGCTGGGGCGCGGCATGGCGCTGGCTGTCAATATGCTGGATCCCGATGCCTTCGTGTTCGGCGGCGGCCTGTCCAACGTCCATGAAATCTACGACCGCCTGCCTGGCAAGATCCAGCCCTATGTGTTCAGCGATGGCTGGCGGGCCGAGCTGAAGCCGGCGCAATGGGGGGATTCCTCCGGCGTGCGCGGCGCGGCCTATCTCTGGGCACAGGGACACTGACGGTCATGCGGCACGCCGCAACCGGATGGGCATTAATTCCGATTTTGGCGTTGATGGTGCTGCCGGTGGCGGCCCAAGAAACGCCGGCCCAGGGGCCTAATGGCCGCTATCACGCCGTGGTTCCCGGCGTGACGTCGCGCCCTATGCCGCCGATTGTGACCACGCCGCCACAGGCTGAACCGATCGCCCAGCAAAGCCTGGATGCGCCCCCGCCCCCCTTCGCCGAGGCTTCGGGCGGCAGCCCCCCCGAAACGACGACGCCTGAGTCTGTCGGGCCCAAACCGGATATCGTCGTCCAGACCGCATCGGGCGCACTGGGCGGTGAGAAGTTGTGGGACGGCAGCTATGCCTTCAGGGCCGTGCCGTTCGGCCGCCCGCCGGTCGGCGATCTGCGCTGGCGTGCACCGGAAAGCCCGCGGCCGTGGCAGGGCGTACGCTATGTCAAGGACTCAGCACCGGCCTGCCTGCAGGTATCGTATGGCTGGCAAAAGGAGATGGCGGATGCCAGCTCCGAGGATTGTCTCTATCTCGAAGTGCGCACGCCCGATCTCGGTCTGCGGTCGGGCACAAGGCTGCCGGTCATGGTGTTTATACATGGCGGCGCCAATCGCGCCGGTGGCGGGGCAGGCACCATTATGGCCGGTTTCGCGCCGAAGGGCGTGGTCATCGTCTCGCTGCAATATCGCCTGGGCGTTTTCGGTTTCCTGTCACATCCCGCACTGACGCACGAGCAGGGTGGGGCGTCGGGCAACTACGCCCTGATGGATCAGATCAAGGCGCTGGAATGGGTGCGCGACAATATTGCGGGCTTCGGCGGCGACCCGGATAATGTCACGATTTTCGGCCATAGCGCCGGCGCCCAGGACGTCGGTCTGCTGCTGGCCTCGCCCCTGGCGAAGGGGCTGTTTCACAAGGCGATTTCCGAAAGCGGGCCGCCGCAATTCGGTTTGCCGCCGCGCAGCCTGGCGCAAAACGAGGCCATGGGCGTCGAATTGGCGCGGCGCTACAGTATGAATGCCGCCCCCGACAGCGCCGAGGCCCTGGCCGATCTGCGCCGCACGCCGGCCGTGACCTTGCAGGCGGCAGCGGACAAGCTGCCGGTGCCGATCGACGACGACTCGTTTATCTGGCTTCAGGCTGTAGTTGACGGCAAGGTTCTGCCGCGCGCCCCGCAAGACGTCTTCCGCGCCGGTGAGGCCGCCCATGTGCCGCTGATCATTGGCGTCTCGGCCCAGGAACTGGGACTGCATGGTGGCAAGGACGCCATCTATCCGACGATCTTCAAGGCGTTCGGCAGCAACCGTTTCAAGGCCATGCGCTTCTACCGCATCGATACCGGCAATAAGGTCAAGGCCGATCCATTGCTCGGAGACACCGCCATGCAGTTGTCGACCGACATCATGATGCGCTGTCCGGCCGACTGGACGGCGGCCTATATGACCGCCGCCGGGAATAATGCCTGGCTGTATCACCTCGGCGTCAATTATGGCCAAGGTACGGTGCATCACGGCTCGGAACTGCAGTTCGTCATGAACCCGCGTCCGGACGGGGAGGGCGACGCCACATGGCCGCCCTTGCTCGACTATTGGGTTCGGTTCGCGAAGACAGGCAATCCCAATGGGCCAGGTCTGCCGGACTGGCCGCGCTACGGCAACGACAATGCCTATATCGATTTCACGACGCGCGGACCCTATGCGCGGACGGCATTGCGCGGGCCTCTGTGCGCCTTGCGCGATACGCCGTAGGATCAGGGCAACGACTTCAGGCGCGCCTCTTCGTTGGCGATAAAGCCCGCCCGGTCGGCGTCGGCGATCGCCGAATCCCTGGCTGCCAGTTCGATCGCTTGTTGAAGCGCTTTTTTGGCACCGGCGACGTCGCCGACAGCCAGATAGGCGTCGGTGAGACTGTCCTGCGGGTTGGCGGCAGCCGGATAGGCCCAGGCCGCCAACTGGAAAATGATCAGGGCAACTTTTGGACGGCCCTGGCCCAGCAGGCTGTAACCGAGACTGTTATAGTCGCCGGCGTCGATACACATGGCCAGGGACACCTTGTCGCAGGCCTTCAGGATCAGGGCCTTGGCGTCGTCCAGGCTGTGTGACACGGCGTAGTCCGCCATCTCGGCTGGCGTCGGTGGAACAGCGGCCGGCGCGATATGCCGGACAGCATTGGGCAGATTGTTTGTGGTCGCCGTCCAGCCGGTAGTGACGCCGCTAATGTGCGCGTCGAGGAAGCTGCCGACTATGCCGGCGGCCAGTTTGAAACCGGCGGCGCCCGTATCGCGGTTCCAGCCGGTTGCAGCGTAAGACGGGTCCGTCGCCGTATTGTATATCTGTCCGACCATGGCGAAGCTGGTGAAATCGCTGTGGTGGATGTGGTTTAAGGTTATCAAATGGCGATCGGCGTATCGCAGTCGGTCGATCGCGGTCAGGTCGAGGTCGGCGCCCTGTTGGCCGGCTGCTCGGCGAAGGTCAAGCACGGCCGCCCGAACCTTGAGCGGGCCGTAGCCATAGGCGCCGTCCAGTATGGCCGTTGAACCGCGAAAGCCGTAGGTGCCGTCGAGGCCGATGACCGCCGATATATTGCCCTGACGGGCGGCAAAGACCAGGGCTTCGACCCCGCCGATACTATGGCCCATGACAGCCGTGCGCGTCATGTCGACCGGAGCATAACGGCCCATCTGCGAAGCGGCGTATTCCATATCCCTGACGGAGGATTCCAGACCATCCGGCGACACCGACTGAAACGGTTGCTGGTCCGATACGCCGACCAGCGACACAGCGACAAAAACGTAGCCGTGGCTGGCCAGATATTCCGCCAGGACGCTGTTGCTGTCGATAGCGGCATTCAGGCCGCCAAAATAGAAGACAACCGGAAAACGGCCGGCGGCGGGCCGGGCGTTCAACGACGCCATCATCGACTGAGCCAGCAGTTGCGGCAGTTGTGCGGCGCTGACGGCGCCTGTCGCCTCACTGCGGCTGCGCTGGGTCATCAGGTCGTGCAAGGCGACGAAATCGGCCGGCGCCGCCGGCGCAATGTAGTCGCCGAAGGTCATGGCCTTGGTTTTGGCTGCAGAGTTGCGCGCCGGGTACCATATATCGATTTGGACTGGTTTGCCCTGGCGGTCGGGGGTGAACCTGCCGTCATAGGTCCGTGTGACGCGCCAGCTACGCGACCGATCGTGGACAAAAACCGCTTTAAAACCGACGGCGTACGGACCGGATTGCAGGTCGCCCCACAGCGCCGGGGCAGGTCGGGCCTCCACGGGCGCGCAGACGAACCACAGGAGGGCGGTCAGACAGCTGAGCAGGTGGCGCATGGGTGGTTTCTTATTAGTTAAGCAGGGTCTTGATCGAGACTGTCTCCGTGACCTTGCCGGCGTCGTCCAGGATCTGGTCTTCGATATCATCGATTTTCCAGTCGGTACCCTCCTGAATGAAATAGTACTTCACCTGCTGACTATACTGGCCGTTCCGGAACGTCGCCGTGACAATGACCGGAGGGGCATACGGCCACACCTCGTCGAGGGAAAAGTTCGCCAACTCCCAATCCTGGCCATTGATAATGACATCCCAGTCGAGATTGCAGATGCCTTCGCGCTTCATGCACGCCTGGTCCTTGTCGATCGCCGCAATGAAGGCCTTGGTGGCGAAGGGACGAATCCGGTCCATGGCGCTTGCCATGTCGTCGGTTTCGGCATGGGGATCGGCCAGGTACGGGGCGTAAAGCTTGCCGACGATCTGCGAGGGCGAATCGGCCGCAGCGGCCATGGCGGGCGACACGAGGGCCGTGAGGAGCGCGACAAGCGCCAGTGTTCGATACATGTTTGCCCCGCGATGAAAGTCGATGCGGCTTAACCCTAGCAGGGTTTTACGGGATGCACTAGAACTGTCCGATGAGCGAGATTCCCGAACAGCCCCTGGCCGGGCGATTGGTCGATGACGAGCACCACCTGCTGGTCCGCGTCTATTACGAGGACACCGATTTTTCCGGCGTCGTCTATTACGCCAACTATATGAAGTTCTTCGAACGTGGGCGTTCGGACTTCCTGCGCCTGATCGGCATTCATCATCGCGAACTGGCGCAGATGGATCCGCCGCTCGCTTTTGCGGTCGCCCATATCGACGTCACCTACAAGGCGCCGGCACGAATCGACGATATCCTGCTGGTCCGCTCGCGGTCGACCGGCATGAAGGGGGCGCAGTTTTTTCTGCATCAGCGCATTGAACGCGAAGGGGTTTTGCTATGCGAGGCGCGTTTCGATGCGGTGTGTATCGGCTTCGACGGGCGGCCAAGGCGCTTGCCCAAGACGCTGGCAGATGTGATAAATCGGACGGTTATCGACGAAAATGACGCCTGACGGTCGAGATAGGCCATAGAATTGTCGTGAAACTTGGGGCAAAGTCGCTCCATATTTGGATTAACTTTATTGGGGGTGCGTCATGGACGCCGTTTCCGCCTCTTCCGCCACGTCTGCCGCGGCGAGCACGTCGACGATGGATTTCATCCATCTGTTCATGAATGCCGACTGGGTGGTGAAGGTCGTCATGGCCATCCTGGTCTTCGCGTCCCTGTGGTCGTGGGCCATTATCGTGCAGAAAAGCCTGGGCCTTGGCCGGATCAACAAGGAGGCCGACTCGTTCGAGGCTGCCCTGAGCTCCGGCCGGGCGCTCGACGATATTGCGGCCTCCATCGGCCCCAGTCCCAAGGAGCCGTTCCAGAAGCTGCTGGTCACCGTGACCGGCGCCTGGCGCGATTACAAGGGGCGCACGATCAGTCCGGCGCAGAGCGATCTGCTGGTGGCGCAGGTCGATCGCGAGCTGTCGCACATCATTACCAGCGAGGCCGACAATGTCGAAGACGGGCTCAGCATCCTGGCCGTCATCGCGACGGCATCACCCTTCATGGGGCTGTTCGGCACCGTATGGGGCATCATGAACGCCTTTTCGGCCATTGCATCGCAGGGTGACACCAACCTGGCCACTGTGGCGCCGGCAATCTCGGAGGCCCTGTTTGCCACGGCTATGGGCCTGTTCGCCGCCATCCCGGCCTATGTCGCCTTCAACCTGTTCAATGCCCGGGTCAGCCGCTTCACGGGCCGCATGGAAAGTTTTGCCGACGAACTGATGGTGTCGCTGACCCGTCGTCTCGGCGACAAGCTGGGAGGCTGAGACCATGGCCATGGGAGCAAGCGGAGGCGGAGGCGGTGGCCGCCGGTCGAACCGGCGGGTCAGGCGGCGCAACGCCCTGTCCGAAATCAACGTCACGCCGATGGTAGACGTCATGCTGGTGCTGCTGATCATCTTCATGATCTCAGCGCCGCTGCTGAATTCCGGTATCAAGATCAATCTGCCGAAGACCGAGGCCGCTGCGCTGAAGGATGAGAGCGAGCCGATCACCGTGACGGTCGCAAAGGACGGCACGCTGTACGTCAACGACGTGGCGGCTACCTACGAACAGCTGACGCCGCGTCTGCTGGCCATGACGCAAAATGAGACCGACAAACCGATCTTTATCCGTGGCGACGCCGGCGCCAGTTTCGGCGTGGCCGCCCAGGTCATGGGCAAGCTGTCGAGTTCGGGCTTTACCAAGATCAGCATCGTGACCGACCCCATGGGAAAGAGCACAGCGGGCGCATCCGCAGTTTCCGCTTCTGCGGGAGCGGCATCGAAGTAGAATGCAGCGGTCTCTTCCGTCATTCCTGGTCTCTCTGCTCCTGCACATAGGCTTGCTTTTGCTCGCCTATGTCGGCTGGACGACATCGTCCAAGCCGGTCAAGGTGACGTCGGTGGCGGTCGAGATCGTGGCCGATGCGCCCAGCCATGAAATGGTGCCGACGCCGGTGGACCCTTTGGCGGTCGTGCAGCCGGCGCCCGAGCCTGCCCCGGAAGACGTGGTCGAGCCGCCGAAGCCCGACCCCGCCCCCAAGTTGCCCGTACCTGAGCCGCAAAAGGCGACGGCGCCGGCCAAACCTGAGAAGAAGCCTGAGGCGCCGAAGAAGGACAAGACCCCGCCGGCCAAGGACGGCCTGAAAAAGCCGGCACCGGACAAGAAGGTCTCGGCGGCCGACGCCATGCTGGCCGCCGCGGCTGCGCCGCCCACCACGCCGTCTAAAAGGCCGGCGCGGCCCAGCACCCAGGCGACGAACGGCCAGTCGCAGACCGGCAAGGCGCCGCAGGATGCCGGGCTGGAAAGCGATATCAAAGCCTTGTCTAAGCGGCTCGGCCGCCTGTGGACCCTCAACTGCGATGTTCCGGGCAGCGACCGGATCAAGCCGGACATCCGCTTTACCCTGTCGCCCAACGGCCGGGTGATAAAGGGACCCGAATGGGCTAACCGCCGTGCCGATCCGGTGTGGGAAGCCGGGGCCAACCTGGCGATCGCCGCGGTCAGGAAGGGTGAGCCCTACACCGATCTGCCGTCGGGTCTTTACAACAGATCCCTGTTGATTACGTTCGACGCTCCCGAAGTTTGCCGTGGGCGATAACCGCCACAATCCCGCCCGCCTGACCGTCTACATTTGCCTCCATCGCCTGTTTCTGAGAGATAAACCATGAGCCAAAGCCTTGAGCGCCTATCGAGACGCACGCTTTTGCGCCTATTACCGGCGGCAGGCACGCTTGCCGCGATCACCGGGGCGGCGCCTGTTTTAGCGCAGGATGAGTTGCGTGGCACGGTGACCGAGGGCAATATCCAGCCCCTGGCGATCGCCATCGCCATCAATGGGACCGACGCCAGCGGCAATGCCATCGGCGAGCAGATTTCCAAGGTGGTGTCGGCCGATCTGGAGCGTTCGGGCTATTTTGCGCCGATCGATCCCAATGCCTTTATCCAGACTTCGCTCGACCCGAGCATCATACCCGACTATCCCAGCTGGACGGCGATCAATGCCCAGTTTCTCGCCAACGGCCGCGCCTACGTTAATGCCGACGGCCGTTTGCAGGTCGATTTCCGCCTGTGGGACATCTATTCGCAGAAGCAATTGCTGGGGCAGTCGCTGGGCGCTCCGCCAGAAAACTGGCGCCGCATCGCCCACAAGATCGCCGACGCCATCTATCAAAAACTGACTGGCCAGGACGGCTATTTTGACACGCGTATCGTCTTCGTCGCCGAAAGCGGCAAGCGCGGGGCGCGCGTCAAGCGGCTGGCCATCATGGACCAGGACGGCGCCAATCCGCAGTATCTGACCGACGGCTCGACCAAGGTCATCACACCGCGCTTCTCGGCCGACAGCCAGGAAGTCGCCTATATGGCGCTGAGCGCCGATTCCGCGCGCATCTATGTCTTCAATCTGGAGACCGGCCGACAGGAATCGCTGGGTGAAATCAGGGGCATGGTGTTCGCGCCGCGCTTCTCGCCCGATGGCAACAAGCTGGCTTTTTCGGTGTCGACCGGCGCCAATTCCGACATCTATGTCATGAACCTGCGTACGCGGGCGATGAGCCGTATCACGTCGGACCCGGCCATCGACACGTCTCCGTCCTTCTCGCCGGACGGGTCACGCATCGCCTTTACCTCGGATCGTGGCGGCTCGCCGCAGATCTATGTCATGAACGCCGATGGTTCGGGCGTGCACCGCATCACGTTTGGCGGCGGCATCTATTCAACGCCGGTCTATTCGCCCAAGGGCGACATGATCGCCTTCACCAAGCAATCCCAGGGCCGGTTCTCGATCGGCGTAATGAATCCGGACGGCGGCGGTGAGCGGCTTTTGACCTCTTCCTATCTGGAGGAGGGGCCGACCTGGGCGCCCAACGGCCGCTACATCATGTTCTTCCGCGAGCCCCCAGGCGCCTTGCCGTCCTTGTGGACGGTCGAGGTTACCGGCCGCATCGAACGGCCCGTGCCCTATTCCGGTGGGGCGTCCGATCCGGCATGGTCACCCGTGCTGAAAGATTCCAAGTAGTCGCGCGCAATGAGAGTGCGAGACTCCTACAGACTGGGCGTGGCGTGCGCCTTCGGCCTGGTCGTCATGACGGGGGCGCGGGCGCCCGTCCATGCCCAGGGCCAGACCCAGGCCGTTGCACCGCAGCCGGTCGCGGCGGCAGATACCGCGGTGGCGCAGCCGGCGCCGATCGCCATTGCGATCAAGGGCGAGGGACCAGCCGGCGTCAGCTATGGCGCCGAGATTTCGAGCGTGATCGCGGCCGACCTGGAACAGTCGGGTGTCTTTTCGACGCTGGATCCGGCCAGCTTTGCCGGGATAGCGGCGGACGTGAACATTATCCCGGACTATTCCGGCTGGAAGGCTGTCAAGGCCCGCTACCTCGGTAACGGCCGCGCGCTGATGACCGGCGATGGCCGCCTGCGCGTCGATTTTCGCCTGTGGGATATCGATTCGCATGCGCAGGTTCTCGGGCAAAGTGCTGCGGCCGTGCCGGAAAACGGACGTCGTATCGGGCACAAGATCGCCGACACCATTTACGCAAAGGTAACCGGCGAGGAGGGGCGGTTTGAAACACGCATTGCTTTCGTGGCGGAAAGCGGCACCGGTGCCGCCCGTGTCAGGCGCCTGGCCATTATGGACCAGGACGGCGCCAATATGCAGTACCTGACCGACGCCTCGACTGCGGTGGCGACGCCGCGCTTTTCGGCCGACGGCCAGGAAATTGCCTATGTCGCTCTGAAACAGGATGGCGCGCGCATCCTTGTTTTCAACATCGAAACCGGTCGCCAGGAATCGCTCGGCAATATCAAGGGCGCCTTGTCGGCGCCACGCTTCTCGCCCGACGGGACGCAACTGGCCTTTTCGGTGTCGGCCGACGGCAATTCCGACATCTACGTCATGAACCTGCGTTCGCGGGCCATGAACCGCGTTACGTCAGGGACAGCCGCCGACACGTCGCCGTCCTTTTCGCCCGACGGTTCGCACATCGTCTTTGCGTCCGACCGCAGCGGGACGCCGCAGATTTATGTCATGCTGGCCGACGGTTCGGATGTGCGACCGCTGACCACAGGCGGCGACACCTATGCGTCGCCGGCGTTTTCACCCAAGGGGGACCTGATCGTCTTCACTAAACGGTCAGGAATGGGGCGGTCAGGGACTGGCTTCGTTATCGGCGTTATGAATGCCGATGGCAGCGGTGAGCGACTGCTGACCCCGCCGGGCACAGACATGACGCCCTGTTGGGCGCATAGTGGCCGCGACATTCTCTTTGTTCGGGAAACATCTGCGGGACTGCCCACCCTGTGGACGATAGACACGAGGCGAAGCCGGGCGCGTGCCGTGTTGTATAGTGGTGCGGCTTCGGATCCGGACTGGTCGCCGCGCCTTTGATTCCAAGCTGCAATGATCCTTACTCATTGCAGCTTGGCAAGGGCGCCAGAAAACGCACTTGGGCCGCCAGAGCTTATGCGAGGAGCCATGCGGCGTCTGAGCTACAATAGGTGTAAAGTTACCGTTATCGGCCGCTTTACCCCAGCGACGTGAAATAAATTCGATGTTGCACTTTATGTCGCCTTTAGTTTGACAAATTGAAAAAGGCATATCATCGTGATGGGTAATAAGATTTTTTTGACGCGTAGATGTCATGAAGTCGTGAAAATAGACTTTGGTCTCATAAATTGGTGAAGGGAATTCATATGACTGTACCGGCGAAGTCCGTTCTTAAAGTGGCCCTTGTGGCCTTTGTCCTGACCGCGCTCGCAGCCTGCTCGGAAAAACCCAAGCCGGTGATCGACACGACCCCGACAGTCCCGTCCACGCCCAGCCAGCCGGCGCCGATGCCCAGCGTCCCGCCCACGCGCACGGAATTGCCGCCTGTCGGCGTCGTGCCGGGCTCGCAGCAGGATTTTGTCGTCAATGTCGGCGACCGCATCTATTTCGACACCGACCAGTCGTCGATCCGCGCTGACGCCCAGGGCGTTCTGGCGGCCCAGGCAGCCTGGCTGGTTCGTTATCCGGCCGTCAAGGTGCGCATCGAAGGCAATGCCGACGAACGCGGCACGCGCGAATACAACTTCGCTCTGGGCGCTCGCCGCGCCCAGGCCGTGGCTGACTTCCTGACCGGCCGCGGTGTCGTCCCCGGTCGTATTGCCACCATCTCCTACGGCAAGGAAAATCCGATCGCCACTGGCTCTGATGAGGATGCCTGGCAACAGAACCGCAACGCCCACACCGCGATCACGTCGGGCGCCCAGTAGTACTGTTAAGGTAATCCGTTTTAAATTTTCGGTTGAAGTCGAGGCCTCCCACCGGTACGGTGGGAGGCCTTTTTCCTGACCGACATGTGTTGTCGTTGTGCCGGGCTACCGTTTTTTTTGCCGGTGGCGGGCGTCTGTCCTATTGCGTTTGTTCCGTATTTTTTGCCCGCGCACCGCGGCCGCAGGCGGGGGTTTCGATTTTTGGGAGGCAGATATGACCATCATGCGCATGGGCCGCGTCGCGGCCTTGTCGATTTCCACATTTGCGCTAATATCGGGGGCGCTGATATGCACGGCGCCGGTAGCCCTTGCGGCGACCAAGGCCAGCAAGGCGCAGCAGACCCAGGACAAGATGGTGGCGGAGCTGCCCCACTGCACGTCGAAGCTGGGCACCATCACCATTGTTGATGGCGACGATTCCAACGGCTGGACACAGAATAACCTCGCATCGCCACAAAAGCTGCTCAAGGTCATGGTGCAAAAATCGGGCTGTTTCAGCCTGGTCGATCGCGGCGCCGGTCTGAACGCGGCGGCCGGTGAGCGCGACATCAACAACAATTTGGGACTTCAGCGTGGCTCGAATGTCGGCAAGGGCCAGATCAAGGCGGCGGACTTTGTCCTGGTCGCCGAAGTCGGCAGTGCCGATTCGAACACCGGCGGCGGAGGTGCTGCCGGTCTGGTCGGTGGCATAGTCGGCGGTCGCGCCGGTGCGATCATCGGCGGATTCCGCACCAAGAAGGCTGAGGCTGACGTCATCCTGTCTCTGACCGACGCGCGTACGTCGGAATCGAATGCCTTCGAAGGCCATGCCGCGAAGAACGACGTGACCTGGGGCGGCGGTGGCGGCGCCGGTTGGGCCGGTGCCGTAGGTGGCGGTTATGAAGACACCGATATCGGCAAGATCGTCACCCAGGCTTTTGTCGTCGCCTATGCCGACATGGTCAATAATCTCGGCGGGATCGATGCCGGCGGGGCCGCGGCGGCACCTTCGCGCAGCTTCACCGTCCAGACCGCCACCACCCTGCGTGCCACGCCCTCGCCGTCCGGCGCCGTGCTGCGCGCCCTGCCGGCGGGGCTGGTCGTTTATCCGACCGGTAACAAGGACGGCATGTATTGGGAAGTCGCCGACGACAACGACAATATTGGCTGGGTGAAGAACGACAACCTGGCGGCGTCGCAGTAAGACAGAGGGACCGTTAAATAGGGATTTACGTCTTATTTCGGCCCGACTATGTTACTACGAATAGGGGAGGGTGACTGTTGCAAGGCGGTGGCTCTCGGTGCGGTAGTCAACAGTATACGGGCGGGATGTAAGCCTATGGCTCATAACGATTTTTCGGGACGGATCTGGCAGTGGAACCTGCGCGGCAAGGCTGCGGCGGGTTTGTCGATCCTGGCCCTGACGGTGGCGTTCGGGGCTGTGACGGCCACGAGTTTCGTGCCGGCGGCGGCCCACGCCCAGCTTTTCGGCGATGACGATGAGGACGATCCCACCCAACAGCCGACTGACAGCACCGTGTGGGACGTCAAGCGTTTGCAACGCCTGGACCGCAATGTGCGCAAGCTGGAACGCGCCGTTGCTCGCGTCGAAAACAAGAAAAGCCCGCCCATTCTGGTCGAGCCCGATCCTGAGGTCGTGGCCCTTCAGGCAACCGTTGATTCGCAGTCGCGCAAGCAGGACGAACAGGCCCAGACCATCGTATCCCTGACCGGTCAGTTGGAAGAAGCGATGCACCAGAACCAGGTATTGCAGCAGCAGCTCAATGCCCAAAATGCGCGGATCGATACCCTGACGCGGCGCGCCGACCTGGCCGACGCCCACATGAAGGACATCGACGCCCTGCTGGCGCCGCCGCCGCCGCCGCCGGCCTCGACGGGCGATCCGGAGGGCGATTTCGAGCAGGCGTTCAACCTGATGACGTCGGGCCAGATCGATGATGCCGGCCGGGCGTTCGAATCCTTTACGACAACCTGGCCGGAAGCGCCACAACTGGCCGAGGCGTGGTTCCGTCTTGGACAGATACGCAGCATGAAGTCGGATATCTCCGGAGCTGTGGCGGCCTATGCCACGGCATTGAAGGGATGGCCCAAGACGTCGTGGGCGCCGGAAGCAACCGTAAAGCTGGCGGACGCACTGACGGCCTCCAACCGCCCGAGCGACGCCTGTCTGGCCTTATCGCAGTTCGACAAGCTGTATGCCAAGACGGCGACGAGCGACAGCAAGACCCTGGCAAAGAACCTGAAGCTCAAGGATAGCTGCCCTGCCTGAGGCGTGCCATGGCAGACGAGGGGCACGACCTAAGGCTGAAGGAAGAAACGTTCCAGATCGTCGGCGCCGCCATGGAGGTGCTGAATACGTTGGGTCATGGTCTGCTGGAAAAGCCCTACGAAAGGGCGCTGGCGGTGGAATTCCGGCTGCGGGGCATACCTTATGTGCAGCAACGACCTTTTGAAGTGATATATAAATCTGAAAACGTCGGCGACTATGTGCCCGATCTGATAGTCTACGAAAAGATCATCGTGGAAGTGAAATGCGTTGAAATGATTACGAATATAGATCGAGCGCAGGTCGCCAACTATTTAAAAATTACCGGGTTGAGCCTGGGGCTTGTGCTTAATTTTAAACATCCGAAGCTGTATTGGGATCGGGTCGTTTTTGATTGAGGTCTTAAGAAGAAGTTTTGAAACACGAATGGACACGAATAGGCACGAATAAGACGCTTGCTAACGCGCGCGTGCTGGCATAGCTGTCCGATGCTATTTGCCATAGCTTTGTGCACTGCACGTGGTTAGTGCTCTGCTATCTTGCCCGATGGGCGTTAGTAGCTACACCCGACACGAAGGGATGGCGCTTCGCGCCGATAAGACCGTCAGTGGAACTCGTTTTGGACGTTTCTGTTTTAACTGAGGCCGATCCACCTAACTCCGCGCGCGTTAGCAAGCGTCTTATTCGTGCCTATTCGTGTCCATTCGTGTTTCAAAACTTCTTGCCGCCAATGCAATGACAACGCATCTTGCCGACTTTGACACTCTCCTCAACGGCTCCGGCGCACTTGGCGTGGCCGTGTCGGGCGGCGGGGACTCGGTGGCCCTGCTGCAGGCCCTCGCCGAATGGGGCAAAAGGCCGCTGCATGTCTTCTGCGTCGATCACGGCATCAACCCACTAAGCTCAGGCTGGACGCAGGCCGTCGCCGAACACGCCCTCCGTCTGGACCTGCCCTTCACGGCCCTGGCATGGATCGGAGAAAAGCCGCAAACCGGTCTGTCGGCCGCCGCCCGTACCGCACGCCACGCCCTGCTGGCCGATGCGGCGCGGACCCAGGGCATTCGCGTGCTCTGCCTGGCCCACACCGCCGACGATATTGCTGAAGCCGGGCTGATGCGCGCCCAGGGTTCCAATGTCGGCACGCCCCGGGTCTGGTCGCCGTCTCCGTCCTGGCCGGAAGGCCGCGGTGTCTTTCTGTGCCGGCCGCTGCTGAATGTCGGCCGCGCCGCCTTACGCGACTATCTCCGGGCGCGAGGGATCAACTGGATCGAGGACCCGGCCAACGAAAATCCGCAGTCGCTGCGCGCCCAGGCCCGTAAGGCTCTTGAAGGTACATCAACAGACGTCGCCCAAGCAGCGGACCGGTTGCCGCGTGGCCAGATCGACGCCTTGCTATATGACCCGGAGGGCTGGTCGGACTTGGGCCTGCTGCGTTTTCACGCCGATGGCGTTGGGCAACTGCCGGAAAAAATCGCGATCCGGCTGCTGGCAACGGCGGCGGTCTGTGCCGGCGGCGGCAACAGGCTGCCGCGCCGCGACCGCGTAGCCGATCTGCTCGGGCGGCTGGCGGACGGTGAAACACACACCCTGTGTGGCGCCCGTATCCAGCAGGTCGGCGGCCTGATCCATATCATCCGCGAGGCCGGGGACATCGCACGGCACGGAACCGCTGAGGTCACGACCAGGGCGGGCTATGGCGTGGTGTGGGATGGGCGGTTCGAGATCAGGGCTGCCGAGCCGCAGCGAATTACGGCATCGGGCGGACTGCGCTCGCAACTGAGCGAGGCGGACCGAACGCGTCTTGCCCGCCTGCCGGCCGGGTTGAGAGCGACGCTTCCTGTGATAAACGGGCCAGAAGGCCCGCTTCTTGCACATTCCGCTCACGGAGCGTTAAGACAGGAGCTTTATGACACGTTAGAGGTCACAGGCTGGGTCAGGCCGCGTTTCCTCGCCGCGGTCTGCGAGCTCAGGCGCGAAACTGATTTGTGACTGCCGGGTCGCAATGGGCTGTGGCGAAAGACGGCGACCCTCCCTATATGGGTCAGTAATGTGCAGACGCCCGCGATGGGCAGCCCGGATCGGGCTTTGTAAAGGAATGAACGAGGCATGAACCTTCGGCTAATGGCAATTATCGGGGTTATTCTGGCGCTGCTGCTGGCCGCCTACGTCTATGTGAACAAGGGGCCGGGCGCCGCCGCCCTGCCACGCGGACCGGCGGAAGTGCCGTATTCCGAACTGGTGTCCATGGTCGAGCAGGGCAAGATCGTCGATGTGCTGATCAAGGCCGATGACGTTCAGGCGACCGATACCCAGAAGAAGCTGTTCCGTACGACGACGCCGTACGATCAAAAAGACCTGCTGCAGGTCCTGAAGGACAAGCACGTCAAGGTGACAGTGCAGTCCGGGCGCATGTCGGCCCTGATGAGCGTCGTCACCACCCTGCTGCCGGTCATCCTGATCATCGGCATATGGATCTTCTTCATGCGCCAGATGCAGGGCGGTGGACGCGGCGGCGCCATGGGCTTCGGCAAGTCCAAGGCGCGCCTGCTGACCGAGCACAAGAACCGCGTCACCTTCAATGATGTCGCCGGCGTCGAGGAAGCCAAGGAGGACCTCCAGGAGGTCGTCGACTTCCTGAAGGATCCGTCGAAGTTTCAGAAGCTGGGCGGCAAGATCCCCAAGGGCGCATTGCTGGTCGGCCCTCCGGGTACCGGTAAGACCCTGCTGGCCCGCGCTGTGGCCGGTGAGGCGGGCGTGCCCTTCTTCTCGATCTCCGGTTCGGACTTTGTGGAAATGTTCGTCGGTGTCGGTGCGTCGCGGGTCCGCGACATGTTCGACCAGGCGAAGAAGAACGCGCCGTGCATCATCTTCATCGACGAAATCGACGCCGTCGGCCGTCATCGTGGCGCCGGTCATGGCGGCGGTAACGACGAACGCGAACAGACTCTCAACCAGTTGCTGGTCGAGATGGACGGCTTCGAAGCCAATGAAGGCATCATCATGATCGCCGCCACCAACCGTCCCGACGTGCTCGACTCGGCCCTGCTGCGTCCTGGCCGTTTCGACCGCCAGGTGGTTGTGCCCAATCCCGACCTGACAGGCCGCGAGGCCATTCTGCGTGTTCACATGAAGCCTGTGCCTCTGGCCGTCGATGTCGACGTCAAGGTGATCGCCCGCGGTACGCCAGGCTTCTCCGGCGCCGACCTGGCCAATCTGGTCAATGAAGCGGCCCTGATGGCAGCGCGCAAGGACCGCAAGCTGGTCACCATGCGCGACTTCGAAGACGCCAAGGACAAGGTCATGATGGGCGCCGAGCGCAAATCGATGGCCATGTCTGAAGACGAGAAGCGCATGACAGCCTATCACGAGGGCGGCCACGCCATTGTTGCCCTGAAGGTGCCCGAGGCCGATCCGGTCCACAAGGCGACCATCATTCCGCGCGGCCGTGCCCTCGGCATGGTCATGCAGTTGCCGGAAGGCGACCGCTATTCGCAGAACTTTACCCAGATGACGTCGCGCCTCGCCATCCTGATGGCCGGCCGTGTTGCTGAGGAACTCATCTTTGGTAAGGACAAGGTGACATCGGGTGCTTCCTCCGACATCCAGCAAGCGACCCGCCTGGCCAAGGCCATGGTGACGCGCTGGGGCTATTCCGAAGAGCTCGGCTTCGTCAACTACAAGGATTCCGAGGACGAACACGGTGTGTTCGGCCGCGACACGTCCGAGTCGACCGCGCAGAAGATCGATGAAGAAATCAAGCGCCTGGTCAAGGCCGGTTACGACGACGCCAAGCGTATCCTGACCGAGAACCTGGACGGCATGCACCGCCTGGCCAAGACCCTGCTCGAGATCGAGACCCTGAGCGGTGACGAAATCGCGCGTATCCTGAACGGTGAGGAAATCGTCCGCGACGAGGAAACCGGCGTCCCGATCGCCTTTTCGTCCAACCTGGCCGTGCCTGAAACTGAAGTCGCGGCGGAGTAGCTTTTCGATTGAGTTTGACGTGTTTGAATGGGCGGAGCTTTTGGCTCCGCCCGTTTTTATTTGGAACCGCGAATGAACGCGAATAAACGCGAATAATTCCAGTGTGGCGGCCACGACTATAGATGCCGTTGTGGACTCATGGAGCGCCCAAGGCGCTCGGCAGCCTTAAATATTCGCGTAAATTCGCGTTCATTCGCGGTTCCAAACCCCTCAAAGGCGCCTTCCGCAGGCGCGGGCACCGGCAGTTTGGTTGCCGAAAGCTTACAAATTTCAGATTCGTTATGACTCTATTAAGCACGTTGCGGCATCAATGGAGGGTAACCCCAAGGTCGGCCAGTCCGCCGCGCGTCCGCAAAAGCGTGGCGCGCTGTATGTCTTTGAATGTGCCGTGTAAGTGTCGGAGATTGTGCCCATGCCCGCCGTTGTTCGTGGTGGCCGAAGACAAGCCAGCCCCGCCCCGGCCCAGGACGGTGGCAGGTCCGGTGCCGCCAAAGGTGGCGCCAAGCCCGCTGCCAAGCCGCGCTCCGGTGGCCGCAAGACGGTCGGCGGCAAGGGCAGCGTCATCGGTTCGGTCGCCATGCCGAACGAACTGCGCGCCTGGTTTGCCGTTATCGTTGTCTCCAGCATGCTGGGCGTCGTACTGATGACCGGCCATCGCGCCGAGGCCCTGGGCAATGCCGTCACGCATTTTGCCGATGACCGGCTAGGCGCCATGGGGCTCAATCTGGACCATATCGTTCTGGCCGGCGTCAGCGACGAGGCCAAGCCGGCGATACAGGCCGTGCTCAAGACCTCGCTGGATGTGCACCAGCCGATCGCCCTCATGGATCTTGCCAAGCTGCAGGCCGAAATCGAGCATGTCGGCTGGGCCAAGTCGGTCACCATCCGCCGTCAATTGCCGGGCACGCTGATTATTTCGGTCGTCGAACGGCCACGCCTGGCGGTTTGGCAGTTCCAGGGCAAGGACACGGTCATCGATGACGAGGGGCATGTCATCCCCGAAGCCAGCGCGATCAAGTTCCTCGACCTGCCGCTGGTGGTGGGCGAAGGGGCTAATGAAGCTGCCGGCGACATCCTGCAACTGATGCAGACGCGCGGCGCGTTGATGCAGAAGACCTATGCCCTGGTGCGCGTCGATACGCGGCGCTGGGACATCCACCTCAAGAACGGCGCCATCATCAAGCTGCCCGCGCTCAATCAGGAAGAAGCCCTGATGCGCCTCGACGCCCTGATGACGCAACAACACGTCCTGGAACAGGGGTTCGCCGAAATCGATCTCCTCGACCCGGAGTCTCTCGTCGTCGTGCCGCTCCAGGCTCATCCGACGGCCCCCGAACTTTGATCTGACGCAGAGAGAAACTCATGTCACGATTTGAAGACCGCCAGGAAGCCAAGAACGCCCGCTACGGCGCAGCCCCTCAGCGTGCCGCGCGTGCACCGTCACCCCAGGTATCGAGCGGCGGCCAGAGGCCGGCGGCGTCGACAGGATTGATCGCCTCGCTCGATCTCGGCGCCTCGAAAATCGGCTGTTTCATCATGCGGCCGGAAGGCGCGCGCCATGCCGACCAGTCGATCCGCGTCGCAGGCGTCGGCTATGTCCAGTCCAAAGGCGTCCGCGCGGGTTCGATCATCGACATGGAAGCCGCATCCCAGGCCATCGCCCAGGCGGTCGAACGCGCCGAGGCCATGGCCAATGTCTCGATCCAGGGCGTGCGGGTGACCATTCCCGGCGCACAGACAGCGTCGCACAAGGTGTCGTCCCAGGTGTCGCTGGGTCTGAAACCCATCGCCGATCTCGATCTCAATCGCGCCATCGCCTCGGCCCTGGCGCAGGTGCGCTTCCCCAACCGCCGCGCCATCCATCTCCTGCCGGTGTCATGGAGCGTCGACGACCAGACGGGGGTCAGCGATCCGCGCGGACTGAACGGCCGTAATCTGGGGCTGGAACTGCTGGTCGTCACCATCGACGAGAGCGTGTTCAACAATATCATCCAGTGCGTCAGCCAGGCCCATCTCGAAGTCCAGGCCATAGTCTCGGCGCCGCTGGCGGCCGCCGTCGCGGCGCTTGAAGAAGACGAGAAGGATCTCGGCTGCATCTGTATCGACATGGGCGCATCGAGCACGACAGCGGCCATCTTCGCCAACGGCACCCTGGTCCATGTCGACTGCCTCAATGTCGGCGGGGCGCATGTCACGGCCGATATCGCGCGCGGCCTGTCGACGACGCTTGCCGGCGCCGAACGGCTGAAGACCCTGCACGGCTCGGCGATCGCTTCGGCCAATGAAGACCGCGAGACCGTCGAAGCGCCGCCGCGTGGTGACGAACGCGGTGGCGCGCCGATCATCGTGCCGCGCTCGATCCTTAAAGGGATCATTGCGCCGCGCGTCGAGGAGACGTTTGAGCTGCTGCGTGAGAAGATCAAGGCTTCGGGTGTACAGATCGAGCCCGGCGCCGGTATCGTGCTGACGGGCGGGGCGTCGCAACTGGCCGGCGTCCGTGAGCTGGCCGTGCGGGTGTTCGACCGGCCGTGCCGCCTCGGCAAACCGCGGCGCGTGCCACATCTGGGGGACGCCGCGTCGGGCCCATCCTTTGCCTCGGCGGCCGGTGTGATCCTGCGCACCCTGTATGGACCGCGCGATGTCGTACCGGTCAAGAAGATCATGGCCGCCAAGATCGGCCCCAAGGACGCGCCCACAGGGGGGCATGGCAATCTGTTCATGCGCGTCGTCGAGTGGCTTAAGTCCAACCTTTGAGCTAGTGTGCCTCCAGGCGCCGGAACAGGCGCGGGGAGGACAACCATGACCTTGTCACGACGCGCGATTCTTGGCGGTGGTGCCGGTCTTGCCTTTGCCACGCCCGTTGCGGCGGCAAGCCGCGATCCGGCATCGGTTGGGCGCAAGATCGCGCGAGACTATCTCGGACGCGCCGAGCTGATGCGCTACGACTCCGGCGATGTCCATGCCGTGCACTATGCCGAGGCCGCGACCGCCTATGGCGCGGCGAAGCTGGGGGGCCTGATCCAGGACCGGGCCCTGGTTGACGGCGTAGCAACGCGTTACCTGCGCCTGGCCGACGAGAACATTCCCAATACCGCCAACCATGTCGACGCCAATGTGATCGGGGTGTGGCCGCTGGAACTGTACCGCCAAACCGGCGATTTCGACGACCTGAAACAGGGGCTGGCCCTGGCCGACGGTCAGTGGACGGATCTGCGCGACGACGGCCTGACAAAACAAACCCGGTTCTGGATCGACGACATGTGGATGATCGGCGCGCTGCAGGTCCAGGCGTTCCGCACCACGCGCCGGCCCGTTTATCTTGACCGGGCGGGGCGCGAACTGGCCGCCTATGTCACAAGGCTGCAGCAACCGAACGGCCTGTTCTTTCATGGTCCGGAAGCGCCTTATTCTTGGGGACGCGGCAATGGCTGGGTGGCGGCGGGGCTGGCCGAGGTTTTAAGCGAACTCTCGCAGGATCATCCGTCCTATACCGTCTTGCGCAATGGCTATGGGCGGATGATGGAGGCCCTGTTGCGCTTTCAGGCGCCGGATGGCATGTGGCGGCAATTGGTCGACCGGCCGCAGGCCTGGGCCGAATCGTCGTGTACCGCCATGTTCGGCTTCGCCATGGCGGCGGGCGTGAAGCGCGGCTTGCTGAGCGGCCGGGCCTATGACGATGCGGTGAGGAATGCGTGGAAAGCCCTGTGCAAACGGCTTGGGCGCGACGGCCGCCTGGCGGATATCTGCATCGGCACCGGCCAGTCAGGGGAGATGCAATTCTACCTCGACCGCCCGAAAGTAACAGGCGACCTGCACGGCCAGGCGCCGATGCTGTGGCTGGCCTGCGCCCTGGTCGAGAGCGCGTGACGACAAACCGTACACCGGCAGGTGAGGCGGTGGTGCCTTTGCCAGGGACTCAAGCCTGCTGTCGGAAATGTGATTCGCCTGTCGCGCGAAAAGCGCCGCTGTCGTGACTCATTTGCGACTCGATTGGCCTATAAAGAGTCATGTTTCGGTAACCTCTCTTAAAATTTATTACCGAAACGGCTTCAAAAACGCCCGACTCAAGTTATCGGGTAACAGTTCGTTAAGCATAATTGTAGTCTGATGGCGTCCTGACCCAAGGAGGCCGCAAGCGTCCGCTTACATCCTCTGAAAGGGGAAGAATGTGAAAGGTTGGTCCGATCCCATGGCAATTTCTCTTTCTGCGCCACGCGCCACGGAGTTGAAACCGCGTATCGTCGTGTTCGGCGTCGGTGGCGCCGGTGGCAACGCCGTCAACAACATGATCGAGGCCGGTCTGGAGGGCGTTGAATTCGTTGTCGCCAATACCGATGCGCAGCAGCTGCAGTTTTCGCGCACCGATGCGCGGGTCCAGCTGGGCGTAGGCATTACCCAGGGACTGGGCGCCGGTGCGCATCCCGAGGTCGGTATGACCGCGGCCGAGGAATCCTCGCCCGAGATCGCCGAGCACCTCGAAGGTGCTCACATGGTCTTCATCACCGCTGGCATGGGCGGCGGCACCGGCACCGGTGCGGCACCGATCATCGCCAAATGTGCGCGTGAACGCGGCATATTGACCGTCGGCGTGGTCACCAAGCCCTTCACCTTCGAAGGCCGTCACCGCATGCGCCTGGCCGAGGCCGGCATTGCCGAGCTGCAGCGCTATGTCGACACCCTGATCGTCATTCCGAACCAGAACCTGTTCCGCATCGCCAATGAGCGCACGACCTTTGCCGAAGCCTTCGGCATGGCCGACCAGGTGCTGCATGCCGGCGTGCGTTCCATTACCGACCTGATGGTCCTGCCCGGCCTGATCAATCTCGACTTCGCCGACGTCCGTTCTGTCATGTCCGATATGGGCAAGGCGATGATGGGGACGGGCGAGGCTTCGGGTGAAGACCGTGCCCTGCTGGCCGCCCAGAACGCCATCCAGAACCCGCTGCTCGACGAGACCTCGCTGAAGGGCGCCAAGGCCGTTCTGGTGAATGTCACCGGCGGTCTCGACATGACCCTGCATGAAGTTGATGAAGCGGCCAACGCCATTTCGTCGGAAGTCGATCCGGAAGCCAATATCATCTTCGGCGCCGCCTTCGATCCGAACCTGGAAGGCAAGCTGCGCGTTTCGGTGGTCGCCACCGGCATGGACGGCGTGGCGCTGCAAACGCCGCTGAACATGCTGAACCGTACCCAGACAACGCCACCTGCGCCTACGCCGACCTTTGGCCTGGGCTATGGTCAGCGCTCCGAAGCCCAAGCTCAGCCTTTGGCGGCGCCTGCTCCGGCACCTTACGTAGCTCCGGCCGCTGAGGCACGTCCGGCACCGATCACTCCGACCTATGCTCAGACTGTGGCGGCATCGCCGGCGCCGCGTTCGAGCCTGTTCGAGGAACGTAAGGCCGCGCCTGAGCCGCAGCCCCAGCCGCAGATCGTCACGCGTATCGTCGATCCGCTGGCCGACGAAGATGGCTTCCTGGCGCCGCTCGACGTAGCCACCGAGGCGCGGGCTGAAGCGCCCCGTCCTGAGGCGCCCCGTTCTGAAGTATCTCGGGCCGAAACGCCCGTCAGCCGCCCCGTGATCTCGCGTCCGCCGACCTATACACCGGTGCCGGCGCCGCGTACCTCCCAGGGGACGCCTGCGACGCCACGCCTGCAGACCGAGGACGAGGGACGCGAATCCTTCTGGCGCGGCCTGTTCCCGCAGCGCCAGGCGGCAGGTACCTCGCCAACTCAGCCGGAGGCTGCGGAAGCCGGGGCCGAAGATGGGGCCGACCGCTATGTTCCGGCGCCGCAAAAGTCCAATTTGAACCCGGCTTCACGCCCGGTCGAACAGCCTTCCATGGAAGCGGAGGATGACCTCGAAATCCCTTCTTTCTTAAGGCGCCTCGCTAATTAATTTACGTTAAGCAAAGCGGTTACAAACGGAAATACAAGTTCGTTTGTTTCAAGGCGCCGAAAATGAGACATTCCGTGCGGGCCAGCAATGTGCCCGCACTTTTTTTATGTCTCGTGAGCCGCGCTCGCAGCGACATTTTCCGGGTTAAAGCGTAGGTTTTTCGCGTTATGTTGCCTGATCAAAACGAACAGACTCTGGCCCATGCGGCCATTATCGCCGGGATGGGCCTGCATACGGGCGTGCCTGTGCGTATGGTTGTGCGTCCGGCGCCGTCCGGCACCGGCGTAATCTTTGTTCGTTCCGATATTACTGATCGTAACAACCGCGTTCCGGCCCTGGCCGACTATGTCACCCAAACCCGCCTGGGTACCGTCATCACCAACGAAGCCGGCGTTTCGGTCTCGACCATCGAGCATGTCATGGCCGCTTTCAGCGCCATGAGCCTCGACAACGTGGTTGTCGAACTCGACGGTCCTGAAGTGCCGATCATGGACGGATCGTCCCTGCAGTTCGTGCAACTGCTGGATCAGGCCGGTTTCCGCCGTCAGGCCCTGCCGCAACAGGTCATTGAAATCCTGCAGCCGGTCGAAGTCATCGAAGACGACAAGCGTGCGACCCTGTTGCCGTGCGACCGTTTCGAAGTGCGCTTCGAGATCGATTTCCCCGGTACGCCGATCGGCCACCAGGAAGTCGACCTGGTCATCACCGAACAGTCCTTCCGCGACGAGCTGGCCTCGGCCCGCACCTTCGGCTTCCTGCAGGGCGTCGAAGCCCTGCGCAAGGCTGGCCTGGCGCGTGGCGGCTCGCTCGACAATGCCATCGTCATCGACGGCGACACCATCATGAATGAAGGCGGCCTGCGCTTCGCCAATGAATTTGCCCGCCACAAGGCATTGGACGCCATTGGCGACCTGTACGTCCTGGGCATGCCCATTCTTGGCAGGTTTGAAGGAATCCGCGCCGGTCACGGCCTTAATAATGCCTTGGTTCGTGAACTATTGTCGCGCCCGGATGCCTACCGCATCGTGACCCGCGGCCCGGCTCTGGCCGACGTCGGATAATCTCCGACCCTCCCGGATGCGAAATCCGGTTGGCGGCGCCACGGCCATCGTGTAGATATCCTCAAGGTTAAGATGTGCGCGTCCAAAGCGGCGCTTTTGCGAGGGTTATCCGTGATCTCTGGGCGGTATTATGGACGGTTTTTCAAGGCTTCTATCGTAGCCATCCTGGTGGCGGGCGTCAGCGCCGCCGCGCTTACCGGCTGCGCCGGGCGCAAACCGCAGGAGCACCTCGTCTATGAGGAGCGTCCGGTGGAACTGCTCTATGCCACGGGCATGGAGCGCCTCGACGAAAAGAGCTGGACCGAAGCGGTGCAGTATTTCGAGGAAGTGCAGCGCCAGCATCCCTATTCGGAATGGTCGCGCCGCGCCATCGTCATGACCATCTATGCCAACTATCAGGGCGGCAAGTACGAAGAAGCCAGTGCTGCGGCAGATCAGTTTATCCACCTGTATCCAGGCAGCGAACTGACGCCCTATGCCTATTACATGAAGGCCATCTGCTCGTTCGAACAGATCGTCGACGTCGGCCGCGACCAGGCATCGACCACCAATGCGCAGGCCCTGCTAACGGATGTGGTCAAGCGCTATCCGCAGAGCGAATATGCCAAGGACGCCCGCGTCAAGATCGACATGGTGCAGGACCAGTTGGCCGGCAAGGAAATGGAGATCGGACGCTGGTATCTGACCGAGAACCAGCCCCTGGCCGCCATCGGCCGCTTCAAGACCGTCGCCAGCACATATCAGACGACAAGCCACACCCCTGAGGCCCTGTACCGCCTGGTGGAGGCCAATGAGATGATGGGCCTGCATCAGGAAGCGACGCGTGACGCGGCCGTTCTGGGCTACAACTATCCCGGCGACCGCTGGTACGCCGCGGCCTACAAGCTGCTGATGGAAAAGGGCGAGACGCCTGCGGTCGCACCGGATCCCAACGGCAAAAAGGGCCCCGAGACGCCGGACACCAAGACGAAAAAGGGCTGGCTCAGCTTCCTGCGCCCGAAGGCCTAACCGCCCCGCTTGGCTGCCGCCGAGGCCGGGGAGGGGGACCGCATGAAGCCGCCTCGCGGCTGAGATGTGTGCCTGCCGGCGAGGCTGGTGGGGGCGTTTCAACACGCTCGACATGCCTTGCTTCAATGACGCATAAGCAGTGGAGTTGACCCGCATGAGACCTGTCATACGGCCGCTTCTCTTGAGCCTGGCCATTGCCGCAATACCTGCCTTTGCCGTCGCCGAAACACCCATCGAAATTCATGCGACGCCGGGAGACCCGGGTGCCGATCAAGTCGCCCGGGTGACAACGGACGGCCAAGCCCAGGTCGAGGCCTTTTTCGGCAAACCCTTCCCGGAAACCATCCACCTTACAGTGGCGCCGGACCGCAAAGCCTTCGACGCTGCCTTTCCGGCAAGCTGGGGCATGACCGCTACCGAATGCTGGATGGTCGGGCTGGGTGTCGCCGATTTTCTGGTCATCCTGTCGCCCTCGGACTGGGACAAGGAAGCTTGCGACCACCATGCGGACGACGATGCCGAGGTGTCGGGTCTCGTCGCGCATGAACTGACCCATGTTTATCATGGGCAGATGAACCCGACGCGCGACTTCACCGGGGCCAACGATATCGGCTGGTTCGTCGAAGGCGTAGCCGTCCTGGCGGCCGGTCAACTGAGCGAGGATCGCCTGCAACGCGCTACGGCCCGCGTGCGTTTGGGTGAGGGGCCCAAGGCGCTGGCGGAGGTGTGGACTGGGCCGGATCGCTATGGACTGGCTGGATCTATGGCTGCCTATATCGATCACACCTATGGCCGCGAGACCTTGGCCGGCCTTTTGCCGCTTACACGGCAGGCCGACGTGCTGGCGAAACTGGGCGTTGACGAGAGCCGGCTTCTGGCCGACTGGCGGGCGTGGCTGTTGGCACAGTGACACGAAGACTCGAGAGACCTTGGTCGACTCTGCGCCGCCGCGCCTATTGATTGGTGCTGACCGTCCAGGTGGCGCTGTCGATAAAATCCGACGCCAGCAGGGCTTCGCACACGGCGTCCAGTTCCTTGCTGTCTGCCGTCGTGGGAATCAGTTCGGCGGCCAGTTCGACCAGTTCCTCGCTTTCTGACACGACCTCGATACTGCGCAGTGGATAATTGGCCCGTTCCAACTCGGTATCCAGCAGGTCGCGCGCGTCGGTGGTGTAGCCGGCCAGGCAAACGACGTGGACGCGATAGGTGGCTTCGGTGCTGGCCGCGTCGACCGGGCGGCGGTTGATGTAGTTGACCACCGGACGCAGCAGGGTGTTGCCGGCCAGGATGAAGGCGGTGACAGCGAAGGCTTCGGCTATCAGGCATGCGCCGGCAAACGCGCCAACCGCAGCGGACGACCACAGAGTGGCGGCGGTGTTCATGCCCCTGACCTGCGCGCCCTCCTTCATGATGACGCCGGCGCCGAGAAAGCCGATGCCGGAGACGACATAGGCGATGATACGCACCATGCCTTCGTCACCAAACAGTCGCCCACCGAGGTGAACGAAGGCGGCGGCGCCGACACTGACCAGGACCATGGTGCGCAGGCCGGCATTGCGCTGGCGGATCTGCCGCTCCAGCCCGATCAAACCGCCGCATACAAAGGCAGACAATAACACGATCAGGGTACGCAAGAAGGCGGCGGGATCAGGCGTGAAGGCGGATAGGAGCGCGTGCATGGTCATTCCATATGAGTCGCGGATACGGACTGTCGCACGGCGGCGATGACAGATTTTTAACGGGTACAGTGGCGCCGTTCCCATCAAAGTTCTTGAAATGTTCTTGTCGTGCGGGGCGAAATCGGTTTAAATGGCCAGGCGCGAGCCTTGAGTCGCGCTATGTGACGGATCGCCTGCCCATGCTGACCCGACTGATCATTTGCGACGTCGTGCTCGTCGACCGCCTGGAACTGGATATCCAGCAGGGTCTGAGCGTCCTGACCGGCGAAACCGGTGCCGGCAAGTCCATCCTGCTCGACAGCCTGAGCCTGGCCACCGGAGCGCGGGCCGACACCGGTCTGATCCGCGCGGGCGCCGCCCAGGCGTCGGTTACGGCGGAGTTCGAACTTCCCGCTTCACATCCGATCTATGATTTCCTCGAAGACAAGGGCCTGGCGCTGGAGGCCGGAGAGGCCCTGTTGCTGCGCCGGACGGTCAGCCGCGACGGCCGCTCCAAGGCGTTTGTCAATGACCAGCCAGTCAGCGTCGCGGTGCTGAAGGCGCTGGGCGATTCCCTGCTCGAGGTCCATGGCCAGCATGAAACGGTTGGGCTGCTGGACGCGCGCTCGCATCTTGGCATGCTGGACACCTATGGCGCGACGGCGCCGGAGCTTATGCGCGTGGCGGAAAGTTTCCGAGCGCTGAAGGCGCTGCGCGACGAACATCGGGATTTGCTGAAACGGGCCCAGGGCGACAAGGCCGAGCTGGAGACCCTGACGCTACGCCTGCAGGAATTGGAGCGCCTGAACCCGCAGCCGGAAGAAGAAGCCACCCTGGCTTCGCAACGCGCCCTGCTGGGGGCATCCGAGCGAGCCCTGGAAGACATAACCGAGGCGCGAGACGCGGTCGGCGGTGATCAGTTGTCGCAGCGCCTGGCCAAGGCCTTCCGCGCGCTCGATCACGCCCGGACGCGTGCATTGCAAGCCGGGGCGACGGGCGAGGACGAGGTGCTGAAGCGCCTGATCTGGGCCGCCGACGCGCTCGACCGCACCCTGATCGCGGCCGATGAGGCCCTGGCCCTGATGGACCAGGCGGCCGACAGTCTCGATCTCGAACCGGGTCAACTCGATAAGGTGGAGGAGCGGCTGTTTGCCCTGCGCGCCATGGCGCGCAAGCTGGGCGTATTGGTCGACGACCTGCCAAAGGAACGCATCCGCATAGCGCGCAGCCTCAGCCAGATCGAGGATCTGGACGCCCATCTGGCGCGTCTCGACAAGGCTATTGCCCAGGCCCAGGCGACCTTCCACGCTGCCATTGAGGCGTTGCGCGTCAAGCGTATCGCGGCCGGGGAAGCATTGGCGGCGTCTGTCATGGCGGAATTGACGCCCCTTAAACTCGACAAGGCGCGCTTCCGCGTCGCCCTGCGCGCCATGGAGCCTGAACGCTATAATGCTGCCGGTGGTGATGCCGTGGCCTTCGAGGTCAAGACCAATCCCGGCGCCGAGTGGGGCGGTTTGGCGGTTATCGCTTCAGGCGGAGAACTGGCGCGCTTTGCCCTGGCGCTGAAGGCGGCCCTGGCGGCGCGCGGTGGCGACGACGTAGCGTCGCCCGTCATGATTTTCGATGAAGTCGATCAGGGGGTCGGCGGGGCCGTGGCCGATGCGGTAGGCCTGCGTCTGAAACGCCTGGCCGAAAAATCCCAGGTCATCGTCGTGACCCATAGTCCGCAGGTCGCGGCGCGCGGCGATTCGCATCTCAAGGTATCCAAGCAGGAACATGAGGGCAGCGTTCTTTCACGTGTCGCCGTGCTCGATCGTGACGCGGCGCTGGAAGAACTGGCGCGCATGCTGTCGGGGGCTGAGATTACACCGGAAGCCAGGGCCGCAGCCTTGCGACTTAAATCTGCCGAAGCGGTGTGATAGACTAGCGGCATGATGTTGATCATCCGGCACATATTTTTCTTTATCCTGCAGTTCGTCGGCACGACCGTCGCCGTGGTCGGTGCCTGTATCGCCTATACCCTGCATGAGCGCGGGATGTCCTATGCGCAGACCCAGGCGTTTCAAGCCGATCTGCACCTATACGCCAAGGGCGGGATGGTGGCGGCCGCTGTCTTCTGTCTGGTGCTGTTCTGTTATCATCTGACCCGCAAGGCCTTGCAGGCAACGCCGGACAATGACGACAGCTGGCGGTTTTAAGGTGTTTGGAACCGCGAAACAACGTTCGGCGAAGCCAATGAACGCGAATAAGCGCGAATGATCAGAGTATAATTGGATGGGGGGCGCTGGTGATGAATCTCTTGAGCGCCTTTGGCGCTCGATCCATTCGCGTTTATTCGCGTTCATTGGCGGTTCCTCTAAATCTCCTGACAATTCGCGGCGATTGTGGCAGGTAGGATTCTGCCAGCTTCAGGAACGATCCTATGACTCTCGACGATGCCCGCGCCCTGCATACCGAACTGGCTGAGCAGGTTCAGTATCACCGCGACCTCTATTACCGCGAAGAAACACCGGAACTGACCGATGCCGACTATGACGCGCTGGAACAGCGTCTGCGTCAGTTGGAAACGGATTTTCCCGAACTGAAATCTGCCGACAGCCCGACCCAGACCGTCGGTGCGGCGATTTCGGAGAAGTTTTCCGCCGTCGTGCACGGCATTCCCATGCTGTCGCTCGACAACGCCTTCGCCGCCGAGGACATAACCGACTTCGAGGACCGCATTCGCCGCTTTCTCAAGCTGCCGGCCGATGAACCCGTCGCTTTTGCCGCCGAGCCCAAGATCGACGGCCTGTCGTGCAGCCTGTTGTATGTTAACGGTGAACTGGTCCGGGCGGCGACGCGCGGCGACGGCCGCACCGGCGAGGACATCACCGAAAACGTCCGGACGATCAAGGGCATACCGCACAGCCTGGCGGGCAACGACCATCCCGAACGGATCGAGGTTCGCGGCGAAGTCTATATGCCGCTGCAGGAGTTTGCCGAGATGAACGCCCGCTTTGCCGCAGAGGGCGCCAAGACCTTTGCCAATCCGCGCAATTCGGCGTCGGGCGCCCTGCGCCAACTCGATGCTTCGATCACCGCCTCGCGGCCGCTGCGCTTCTTTGCCTACGCTTGGGGCGAGGTCAGCGACGAGGGCTTTGTCGCCACCCAATCGGAGGCGTTGGACAAGTTCCGCCAGTGGGGTTTCCAGGTCAATCCCAACTCGATCCGTGTCGAAGGCGCCGCCGGCCTGCTGGAGGTCTATGACCGCATCGGCCTGCAGCGGTCGGGGCTGGGCTACGATATCGACGGCGTGGTCTATAAGGTCGACCGTCTCGACTGGCAGCGCCGTCTGGGCTTTGTGTCGCGCTCGCCGCGCTGGGCCATAGCGCACAAGTTTCCCGCCCAGCAGGCCTTGACGCGGCTGCAGGCGATTGACATCCAGGTCGGCCGCATGGGCACCTTGACGCCGGTGGCGCGGCTGGAACCGATCAATGTCGGCGGCGTGGTGGTGACCAATGTCACCCTGCACAATGCCGATGAGATCGAACGCAAGGATATCCGTATCGGCGACATGGTCCGCGTCCAGCGCGCCGGCGATGTCATTCCGCAAATTGTTGGCGTCGAGATCGCCGAACGGCCGGATGGGGCGGCGCCCTATGAATTCCCCACACTTTGCATCTGTCCCCTAAAAACCGAGGTGGTGCGCGAGGTCAATGCCGCGGGAGCGGAGGGCGTGGCCCGCAAATGCAGTGGCGACCAGGCCTGTCCCTATCAACGCATCGAATATCTCAAATATGTCGTTTCGCGTCGCGTGCTCGATATCGAAGGCCTCGGTGAGAAACAACTGGCCAAGTTCCTCGAAGACGGACTGATCCGAGAACCGGCCGATATCTTCACGCTTGAAGCGCGCGACAAGACGTCCCTGACGCCCCTGCGCAACCGCGAAGGCATGGGCGAGCAATCGGTGAAAAACCTGTTCGCCTCGATCGAAAGCCGGCGCGATCTGCCCTTGGAAAGGTTCATTGCGGCGCTTGGCATCAAGCACGTCGGCGACACCTCGGCCAAGCTGCTGGCGCGCGCCTTCGGTTCGGAACGCCATTTTCACGAGACGGTGGTCGCGGCCGCTGAGGGCAATGAAGAGGCGTTCAACACGATCAAAGACGTCAACCAGATCGGTCCGGTGATTGCGCAGTCGGTGACGAGTTACTTCGCCCATCCGTATCAGCGCGACATCTATGAGCGCTTCCTGGAGCAGCTTCGGGTGCAGGATGTCGAGGCGGTGGCGTCGAACTCGCCGGTATCGGGCAAGACGGTAGTCTTTACCGGCAGCCTGGAAAAATTTACGCGCGACGAAGCCAAGGCCCAGGCCGAGCGGCTGGGCGCCCGGGTTTCGGGTTCGGTCTCGGCCAAGACCGACTATGTCGTGGCCGGGCCTGGGGCCGGCTCAAAACTGAAAAAGGCGGCGGAGATGGGGGTTGCGGTGCTGACGGAGGACGAATGGCTGGAATTGATAAAATGAGCCGCCCGGTGGCCGTCGTGACGGGCGCGGGCAGCGGTATCGGCCGTGCCGCCGCCGTCGCCTTGTCGCAGGCGGGTTACAGCGTCGTGCTGGCCGGGCGCCGGGCCGACGCTCTCACGGAAACGGCGGCACTGGCGCCGCACATGCTGGCCGTGCCGACCGATGTCACTGATCCGGTGGCGGTGGCGGCTCTGTTCGATCGCGCCGTGGCCAACTATGGCCGGGTCGATGTGCTGTTCAACAATGCCGGCTACAATGCGCCTGCGCTGGGATTGGACGAATTGCCGCTCGATGAGCTGCGTGCGGTGCTCGATATCAATATCCTGGGCGCTATGCTCTGTGCGCGCGAGGCCGTGCGGGCGATGAAGGCGCAAAGCCCTCAGGGCGGGCGGATCATCAATACCGGCTCACTCTCGGCGCACATGCCGCGGCCTTTGACCGCTGCCTACAGCGTCTCGAAACACGCCATCACCGGCCTGACCAAGTCGCTGCTGATGGACGGACGTGGCTTTGGCATCACCTGCTCGCAGATCGATGTCGGCAATGCGGCGACGGATATGTCGGGCCATATGGTCACCGGCGCGATCCAGGCCGATGGCCAGCTTCGCGCCGAGCCGCGCATGGACTCCGACAATGTCGCGAAGATGGTGGTCCATATCGCCGGGCTGCCTGTGGAGGCTAATATCCCCTTCGTGACGGTGATGGCGTCGGGCATGCCGTTTTTTGGCCGCGGCTGAGACCGGCTTTTCTGTTCGTTGCGCTGTTAAGGCGCTGTGACCATGTCGCCGCTGTCGATCCAGCCCGAAGTTTTCGAAATGTCGCTGAACCGACTGGGTACGCCTTCGCTGTCGACGGTCGGGCCGTCCTGAAGTTGGTAATGGAGATGCGGGAACATGGCGCTGCCCGAGGCGCCGACGGCTGCGACAACCTGGCCGCGCGTCACCCTGTCGCCGGCCTTCACGGTAACACTGCCCTGCTTGACGTGGCCCAATACGCTATACAGGCCTTCCTTGTGCTTGATGACGACATAATTGCCGAAGACCAGGTTGATATTGCTCGCCAATACGGACGGGTCGAACTGACGGTTGTCGGGAACGCTGTTCTGAACTTCGACAACGACTCCATCGGCCGGCACGCGTATGGGCGCGCCCCAGGCGACGAAATTTTCGTTTTTAGTGTCGTCGCCAACGGCCATCCGGCCCTGGTCGTCGACCAGGACCAGGTCGTAGGAATAACGCATGGCATTATGATGGAAGCCGAAGCCGGCGATGGCCGGGTGGGTGTAGTCCCAGCGGCGATGATGCGACAATAGGTCGTGGCCGTCCCATACCCAGACCTTGCCGGCCAGCGGCAGTTTCAGCGCCAGGCCCGGCGCAGGTGCGAGCGGAGCAGAGGCTTCGAACACCTGCGCGTCGTGGTCGTCGGATTCGAGTGTTACCTTTACCGTCACGGCGACCGCGTGCATGCCCGGCGGCTGGATCGGGAAGGGGTTGAACACCATCTTCGACGCACCTGGCGCCAGGTCGCGGTCCGGAACGGTCTGGATAGCGGGCGCCACACCGTTGCCGTCGATACGCCGGTCCCACAGGGTCTTGCCGGCAGCGTCCTTGTAGAAAACCTCGACCTGAGTAACGGTCTGCGGATAGGGCTGCGGATTAGTGACCAGAATGTCAAAATTTGCGCTGTCGCCGCTTTCGGTTGCCTCGACATAGAGCGTGGCAGGCGCGATCGCTACCTGAGCGTGGGCCGTGCCGGCGGCCAAAAAAGCGGCGAGCGCCAAGCTTATGGTTTTCATGGATATTTCTCCCGGATAGGAAGACCCATAGCGAATGCAGTGGAGTGCGGGTACTTAAACTTCGGTCATAATGGCGCGCAGACTTCATCCAGCCAGGCGCGGACTTCGGGCTTCACCAATGGTCCCACCAAGCGAACCACCTCCGCATGATAGCCGTCCATATAGGCGCGCTCGGCCGGGGTGAGCAAAGCGACCTCGATCAGTTTGCGATCGATCGGCGCCCAGGTCAGGTTCTGGAAGCCGTGCATGGCGCGCTCGCCGCCGTCGGGGATGATGGCTTCGATGACATATTGCAGGTTCTCGATACGGATGCCGAAGTCGTTTTCCTTGTAAAAGCCGGGCTCATTCGACACGATCATACCTGTCTGCAACGCATAGCGGTTCAGCGCCTTTGAGATGCGCTGCGGACCTTCATGGACGCCGAGATAGACGCCGACGCCGTGGCCGGTGCCGTGGTCGTAGTCGAAGCCTTCGGCCCACAGATATTGCCGCGCCAGGATGTCGAGATGAGTGCCGGTGGTGCCGGCCGGGAACCTGGCGGTCGCCAGTGCGATATGTCCTTTCAGCACCAGGGTAAACATACGCCTGTGTTCAGCGGTCGGCTCGCCGATGGCCATGGTGCGCGTGACATCGGTCGTACCGTCGGCATATTGACCGCCGGAATCGACGAGTAACAGATTGCCCCTGGCGATGCGCAGGTCGCTGGCCGTATTGACCTTGTAGTGGGGCAGGGCGCCGTGCGGGCCGAATCCGGAAATGGTATCGAAACTCAGATCCTTTAAGCCGCCGGCCGCGATGCGCATGGCTTCGAGTTTCTGCGCCACCTCGATCTCGGTCGGCAGGGTCTCTTGCGCTTCCGTGGCGACCCAGTGCAGGAACTCGGTCAATACCGCGCCGTCGCGGATATGGGCGGCCGTGGTGCCGGCGATCTCCGTCCGATTCTTGCAGGCGCGTGGCAGCAGGCAAGGGTCGTCAGCCAGGAAGGGCTTGGCGCCGACCGCTTTCAGGGCTTCCAGCCAATAGGCCGAGGACAGGGCGGCGTCGATGATCACCGATCCGCCGCTTAAGGTCGCCAGGCTGGCCGTGATCTCGTCGGGCGTCCGGACGCTGACCTCATTGCCCAGCCATTCCAGCAGGCCGTCGCTGACCTTGGCAGGGTCGATAAACAGCTCGGCCGAGCCGTCGTCCTTCAGCACAGCCTGGCCCAGCGGCAGGGGCGAGCGGATGACGTCGCCGCCGCGGATATTGAACAGCCAGGCCAGCGACGAGGGCGCGGTGATGAGGGCGGCCGCCAGGCGGTTGGCGCGCAGGTTGCGGGCGATCTGGCCGCGTTTGTCGGCCGAGGCGACGCCGGCATAGTCGAGCGGCTGCGGGACGATCATGGCCTGGGGCTGCGCCGGGCGGGCGGCGCCCCAGGCGACGTCCAACGGGTTGGGCGAAAGGGATTTCAGTGTGACGCCTGAACCGGCCGCCGCCGTGGCAAGGCGCGCCAGGCTGTCGGGGCTGATCAGGCGGGCGTCATAGCCGATCACCGAACCGCGTGGGCAGGCAGCAATATCGTCGGCCAAGGAAGATCCGTGGAAGTCCTTGACCTCGAACACCGAACGGTCGGTCTGTTCGCGCGACTGCAGGGTGTAGCGACCGTCGGCATAGAGGATGGCCCTGTCAAGGAAGACGATGGCGGCGCCGGCTGACCCGGTGAAGCCCGATATCCAGGCCAGACGCTCATTGGCGTCGGGCAGGTATTCGTTCTGGTGCTCGTCCTCATGCGGCACGATGAAACCGTCAAGACCCAGCTTTTTCATTTCGGCGCGCAGGGCTGCGACGTTGCTGATACCCTGTGACGGATGGGTGGTGACATCGAAATGCTGGAAAGACGCGGTATCGGCGGTCATGACTTGGGCCTCGGGATGCAGAGGCGGTCAATATAGGCCGGGCCGAAATGGTTTCAACGGATAGTTTGCCAATTCTGCGTGACCGCCTTTGTGCCCTATTCGAACTGCAGAACCGTGACGTAGTAGGTGCCGTAGGGCTTGTCGGTCATGGCCTGGAGCCAGATGCCGTCGATGGTCGTGTCGGCGGCGCTGATGTCGCTCAAAGGCACCTCGACGGCGTTCCACGTATTGGCCTGGAGATGGATGAGGTAGGTCGACGGCAGGGCCTTGCCGCCGCTCAGGGCGCGCACCGCGATGGGCTGGCCGCCGGTCGGACCGCCGTTCACAAAGAAGGTCAGTTTGGTATAGCCCTTGGTCGAGAAGGCTTCGTGGTGGAAGGCCAGGGCGGTCCAGGCATCTCCTTCGACGGCGATCGGTTTGATGTCGGACTTGATATCGACAGACAGCGTCGTCTTGGCCCAGCTCCAGTTGTCCCAGCCCGGCATGAGAGTGTCGTCATAGATGACCATGGGGGCTGGGGGCGTCTGGGCGGTCGCCGCGAGGGGCGACAGCATCAGGCAGGCTGCGGCGATAAGCGAAAAAATGGGCATGAGGACTCCCTGTACGGTCCGGCCGTTGCGCCCGAATTATTCGGCAGCCGGATTATTCGTTTTTGATTTACTTAATCAAGCTGGAATGTCGTACAAATGCAAGAGGCCTCGCCGGAAAAGTTAAAGCTGTGTCGCAGATTCCTCTATTGACGTTGCATGACCAGGGTGCACCATGCGTCGCGATGGATGCGGCGCACGACCTTGAAGCCATGGCTGAGATAGGCTGCCTTGACGAAGCGTTCCTGGGTCCGCAGCAGGCCCGACAGGATGACCAGACCTTTACGCTTCAAGGCGCCGCGGATCGACATGGACAGCCCGACCAGGGGGCGCGCCAGGATATTGGCGAAGACAAGATCGTAGGGCGCGTCCTGGCGGACGAGGCGGTGGTTCAACCCGTTGGCATAGACGAAACGCGCCCTGGACTGGTTCAGCGTGGCGTTTTCGTTCGAGATGCGCACACTGATCGGATCAATATCTGTGCCGACGGCGACGGGTGTGCCGGTTTTCGATGCGGCGATCGCAAGAACGCCCGTGCCGGCGCCGACATCGAGCACGCGCTTGAAGGCGGATTTCTTCAACAGGTCATTATAGGCGATCAGGCACCCGACTGTGGTGCCGTGGTGGCCGGTACCGAAGGCAGCGCCGGCTTCGATTCTCAAATTCACGGCATTGACCGGCGTGCGGCCCAGGTCGTGAATGCCGTAAACGAAGAAGCGTCCGGCGCGCACAGGTGGCAGGCCGGACAGGGCCATGGCCAGCCAGTCGGCATCGGCCAGGGCTTCCGCGGTGACGACCAATCCTCCATGATCGGACAGAACCTCTTGAATACGCTGATCTTCTTCTTCAGTGGTCGGAAAGGCGTCGATCCGCCACAGGTCACGGTCCTCGTCCTCCTCCAGAATGGAATAGGTCATGCCTTCGAGATCCAGGTCCGCATCTAGGGCTTCGGCTGCCGATTCTGCGACCTTGCGCGGCCCCCTGGCTATGATTTGTTGAGGATTATAGGTCATGTTGCCCTGCGGTAAGATTTGATTCAACGGACGATCTCGGTTAGTTTCCAAGAGAACGTGCGAGATTCGGACGGTTTGGCACATAAGGACGAGAGATGGCGAGAGCTACCACAAAAAAGAATTCCGGCGACACAGAAATTCCGGCGGATGCCGGCGTCAAGAAGACGATTGCCCGCAAGGCCAGCGCTGCCAAGGCCGCGGTTGAAAAGACCGCCGCTCCGGCCAAGGCTGCCGCCAAGAAGGTTGCTGCTGCGCCGAAGAAGGCTGCCGCGGCTCTCAAGCCGCTGGTCAATGACGTAAAGGCCGCCGTATTGGAGCCCGCCCCCAAGGCCGTGCGCAAGCCGGCGGCGCCGAAGAAGCCGGCCATCAAGGTCGAGGACGTGCTGGAAGGCGCCAAGGACAAGATCGACGACGCCATCGCGGCTGCCAAGCCGGTGGTCAACGACATGACCAAGAAGGCCGAAGCCGCGATCGACGTTGCCAAGGACAAGTTTGACGACGCTGTCGCTGCCGCCAAGCCGGTGGTCAATGATATGACCAAGAAGGCCGAGGCCGCGATCGACGTTGCCAAGGACAAGTTTGACGATGCTGTCGCCGCCGCCAAGCCGGTGGTTGATGACATGGCGAAGAAGGCCGACAACCTGATGAGCGACGTGGCCGATAAGGCGCACGAAGTCACGGGCAAGGCGGCGAATGCCACCAAGAAGAAGCCGGGTTTCTGGGCGCGTCTGTTCGGGGCCAAATAAGCACCCCTCCTGACGCAGTTTATGACATTGCAGGGACGGCGGGTTTTCAGGAACCCGCCGTTTTCCGTTTTCGGAGACGACCATGTTGAACGCGCTGTACGACCGCTTCGAACGGCTGGTCGATCCGTTTCGCGCCTATGACGAAGGCACGCCGCCGACGCGGATATCCGCCTTCTTCTGGTTGTTTCTGCGGCAGGTGTGGCCGGTCTTTGCCGGCGTGCTGGTGGCGGGCTTCCTGTACACTATTACCGAAGTGGCGGTGTTTCGCTTCCTGTCGGACATTGTTGATATCCTGACACGGACGCAACCGGCGCAACTGTGGGCGCGCTATGGTCGTCAGTTCATCACCATGATCGTCGTACTGGGCATCGCCTGGCCTTTGATCGGCTTTATCCATTCGCTGTTGTTGCGTCAGGCCATCACGTCGAATTTTCCGAACCTGATTCGCTGGCAGACCCATCGCCATGTCGTGCGCCAGTCGCTCAGCTTTTTCACCAATGACTATGCCGGCCGCGTAGCATCGAAGGTGGTCGATACGGCCTCTGCGCTGCGCAACACCCTGGTCACGCTGTGCGATACGCTGCTGTACGTCGTCATCTATTTTACCAGTGCGCTGTGGCTGTTCGTCCAGGCCGATTTCCGCCTGGTCGTGCCGCTTCTGGTGTGGAGCGTCGCCTATTTCCTGGTCTGCCTGTGGTTCGTGCCGCGCCTGTCGAAATCGGCCGACGAGGGCTCAGAAGCGCGCTCGACCCTGGTGGGGCGGATCGTTGACAGCTACACCAACATCATGACCGTGAAGCTGTTCGCTAACACGCAGCGCGAAGACGATCAGGTACGCCAGGCCATCGATTTCAATGGCAGCAAGTGGCGCGTGCAGCAACGCCTGATCACCGGTCTCGAGGCCTCGGCCAGCCTGCTCAACTCCGCCCTGCTGGTGGTGACCGGAGTACTGGCCGTGTGGCTATGGAGCCGCGGCGCCATCTCGGTCGGCGCCATCGCCCTGGTCGGCGCCCTGACCCAGCGTATTCTCAACATGTCGGGCTGGGTCATGTTCCAGGTGACCAGCCTGTTCGAAAACATCGGCTCGGTGCAGAACGGCATGGACACGATTTCGAAGCCGCATACCGTGGTCGATGAGGCGGCGGCCGTGCCCCTGACCGTTCCGCATGGCGAAGTCCGCTTTGAGCATATTGCCTTCGGTTATGGCGGCGTCACGCCGGCAGTCGACGGCTTCGACCTGACCATCGCGCCCGGCGAAAAGATCGGCCTAGTCGGGCCTTCAGGCGCCGGCAAGTCGACCGTGGTCAATCTGTTTCTGCGGCTTTACGACCTGAGCGGCGGCCGTATCCTGATCGACGGCCAGGACATTGCCCGGGTGACGCAGGAATCGCTGCGCAGCCATATCGGCATGGTGACCCAGGATACGTCCCTGCTGCATCGCTCGATCCGCGAAAACATAGCTTATGGTTCGCCGGGCGCCGACGACGCTGAGATCTCCCGCGCCGCCGAACGCGCCCATGCGGCGGGTTTTATCCCCGACCTGAACGACGGCAAGGGGCGGACGGGCTATGACGCCCAGGTGGGCGAACGCGGCGTCAAGCTGTCGGGCGGCCAGCGCCAGCGGATCGCCATTGCGCGCGTCCTGCTCAAGAATGCGCCGATCCTGGTGCTGGATGAGGCGACCTCGGCGCTCGATTCCGAGGTCGAAGCGGCGATCCAGGAGAGCTTGATCGATTTGATGGCCGGCAAGACGGTGATCGCCATCGCCCACCGCCTGTCGACCATCGCGCGCATGGACCGGCTGGTCGTCATGGACAAGGGGCGCATCACAGAGATTGGGACCCATGCCGAGTTGGTCGCGGCCGGCGGGTTGTATGCACGGCTATGGGCGCGCCAGACGGGTGGCTTTATCGCGGAGGGTGCGGAATAAAGCCGCCTGGTTGCGCTCCTCCGTGTTTGGCCACTCCTGTTATGAAATTACTGATTTTACAGTAATTTTCACCGCGGAAAGCGCGGAAAAGTCGGAAAGACGCAGAAATCTCGGATGTCGTTTTCTACCGCGCGAAGCGCCTTCCATTCACATGCGTTCGAGCCTACGCAGAGGTAATGCCCTTCGGGCGAAAGCTTGTGCGCCTCTTTTTTTCTGCGTCTTTCCGACTTTTCCGCGCTTTCCGCGGTGAAAATTGCTGTAATTTCAAAATATTAAGCTGCCGCCAATGCCGCCCACAACGGCCAATGCCTCCTAAGGCATGGCCACGTGCCAGAAGGTCAGGATCCACAACACCATCAGGCTGAAGGCCGCCGCCGAGAACATGGCCAGGCGCAGCAGGACGATATTGCCAGTCAGGTGAACCAGGCTGTGCAGGGCGCGAAAAGCGACAAACGCCCAGGCCAGGTATAGCTGAACCTGGGTCAGATGGTCGGTCATGTAGATGATGCCGCACACGACATAGAACAGCACCGGCAGTTCCAGAAGATTCATATAGGCGCGGTTATACAGCTTGGTGCTTTCCGGTACCCTTTCGCTTTCGCCGTATTTGAAATCGTTGGGCCTGACCCTTCCGGCCATGGCGTCGCCGACGCGAAACATCGGCACCAGGGACAGGATCATGAAGGTGAGGGCGGCCATCGCCGCCATGGGCCAGAGTATCAGTCGATGTTCGATCATGGTGCCCCGCCAAGCGTGTCGTGATACCTACATATAACGCAAAAACATGGCTTTTCAGCACAAATTCATTGCGCTTTAAGGCCGTGCGACCTATCGAATGCCGCAACCGCATAAGTAATGGAGCGTGGGTCATGGGCCTGTTCGGCTGGCTGTCCGGAGATAAGAAGAAACGCCGTCCCGCGGCGGTTTTCCCCGACACGGCCGTACCCATGGAAGGCCCGCCCCCCCCTCTACCGCCTCCCCCGCCACCGCCTCCCCAAGGACCTAACGCCTCTTCGGAGCCACGCAAGATGACCCACCGTACCGAAACCGACACCTTTGGCCCGATCGAGGTCGATGCCTCGCGCTACTGGGGCGCCCAGGCGCAGCGCAGCCTCGGTAATTTCAAGATCGGCTGGGAAAAGCAGCCCCTGCCGATCGTGCGCGCCTTAGGGATCGTCAAGCGCGCTGCCGCCGAGACCAATATGGCTCTGGGCAAGCTGGACGCCAAGATCGGCGCCGCCATCATCCAGGCGGCCAATGAGGTCATCGAAGGCAAGCTTGACGACCACTTCCCGCTGGTCGTGTGGCAGACCGGTTCCGGCACCCAGTCGAACATGAATGCCAATGAGGTTATTTCCAACCGCGCTATCGAGATCATGGGTGGCGAGATGGGCAGCAAGAAGCCCGTCCACCCCAATGACCACGTCAACATGTCGCAATCGTCGAACGACACCTATCCGACGGCCATGCACGTCGCCTGCGCCGAGGAGATCGTCCATCGCCTGTTGCCGGCTCTGCAGGTCCTGCGCAATGCACTGAACGACAAGTCGGAAGCGTGGAAGGACATCATCAAGATCGGCCGTACCCATACCCAGGACGCCACGCCTTTGACGCTGGGCCAGGAGTTCGGCGGCTATACGCAACAGTTGACGAATGGCATTGAGCGCATCCAGCAGACCCTGCCCAAGCTGATGCAACTGGCCCAGGGCGGTACGGCGGTCGGCACCGGCCTCAACGCGCCGATCGGCTTTGCCGAGGGCGTGGCCGAGAAGATCGCCGCCATTACCGGCATCGGGTTCGTCACCGCGCCGAACAAGTTCGAGGCCCTGGCGGCCCACGATGCCATGGTGTTCAGCCACGGCGCGATCAATACGGTGGCGGCGTCGCTGTTCAAGATCGCCAACGATATCCGCTTCCTGGGTTCCGGTCCGCGTTCTGGCCTGGGTGAACTGGCCCTTCCGGAAAACGAGCCGGGCTCGTCGATCATGCCGGGCAAGGTCAACCCGACCCAGTGCGAAGCCATGACTCAGGTCTGCGTGCAGATTTTCGGCAATCAGGCGGCCATCACCTTTGCCGGGTCTCAGGGCCATTTTGAGCTGAACGTGTTCAACCCCGTCATGGCCTATAATTTCCTGCAGAGCGTACGCCTGCTGGCCGATGCGGCGGTGTCGTTCGCGGACAACTGTGTCGTTGGGATCGAACCGCGCCTGGACAATATCAAGCGTGGATTGGAAAACTCTCTGATGCTGGTGACGGCGTTGAACGGCCGTCTGGGCTACGATATCTGCGCCAAGATCGCCAAGACGGCGCACAAGAACGGCACGACCCTTCGGGAAGAGGCCGTCGGTGGCGGCTACCTGACCAACGAAGAGTTCGATCAGTATGTTCGTCCGGAGAACATGGTCAAGCCAGGATAAGAAAAGGGTTTTTCCCACAGATTTTCACAGATTAACACAGATTTTTCAAAGCTTTATCGTTATGTTCTAACGTAAATCCAACGAAGTGAATTGCGCGAAGCGCCTCAAAAAATAATCTGTGAAAATCTGTGCTAATCTGTGGGCCAACTCTTTTTGAAACGGGGAATATATGCGTGCGGTCGATGCCCGGCACTACTGGCTCGAAGCCGTCTTCCGTAACGACGATCCGGAGTGGGATGTCGACATCTACCCCTTTAATCTGCCGGTGGTGCGCGCACTCGACCGCCTGGAATTCCATCCCAAGGTCACGTTTCTTGTGGGTGAGAACGGATCGGGCAAGTCGACCCTGATCGAAGCACTTGCGGTTGCCTGGCGCTTCAATGCCGAGGGCGGCACCAAGAACTTTCGCTTTGCGACGCGCGAATCCCATTCGCCTTTACACAGGTTCGTCCGCGCGGTGCGAAGTCCGCGCAAGGCACGCGACGGTTTCTTTTTCCGCGCCGAGAGCTTTTTCAATGCGGCCAGTTATATTAGCGACATCGGTGCGACGCCGTTTTACGGTGGTCTTGACCTGCATGAACAATCGCATGGCGAAAGCTTTTTCGCTCTGTTCGACAATCGCTTTGGTGGCCAGGGACTCTACATCTTCGATGAGCCTGAGGCCGCCTTGTCTCCGACACGCCAGATGGCCTTTCTGGGCCGGATGCACGAACTGATTCAGAACGATTCGCAGTTCATCATCGCCACCCATTCGCCGATCATCCTGGGCTATCCCGATGCCGACATCTGGCAGGTGTCGAAATTTGGCCTCGACAAGGTGGCCTACGAAGACACTGAACACGTTCAAGTGACGCGCCAGTTTCTCAACAACCGCAAGGCCATGCTGGACATCCTGTTGGATGAAAACAATGATTGATTTTCGCCTGGATGGTGTGGCGCACTATCCCGCAGTCCTCGATGCGAAGGGCGTGGCGCGCTTGCGGAAGCGTCTGGACGAGGTACTTGCTGATCGTCCCGGCGTGCGGCTAGTCGATGCAGCGTGGTTCGAGGATTTCGGCGCCGACAGTAGTGTTTGGCGGATCGCTGTCGGCCTTATCGGCGATGACGCCAAGCCGGTGCGGATCGTGGGGTTTGACAAAACACCCGAAACCAACTGGGCCTTGCCCTGGCATCAGGATCGCACGATCGCCGTGCGGGAAAGGATCGAGGTCACAGGCTTCGGTCCATGGGCGACCAAGGACGGGATCCCTCATGTCGAACCGCCGATCGAGCTTCTGGCGGGCATGGTCACGCTGCGGCTGCATCTTGACGATTGCGGGACCGACAATGCGCCCCTGCAGGTGGCCCTGGGCTCGCATGCTCTGGGGCTGATCCCGGCGGCTCAGGCAGCCTCGGTCGCCAGGGCCTTGCCGCAACGCGAATGTCTGGCCCTGACCGGCGACATATGGGCCTGTTCAACCCTCATCCTGCACCGGTCGAACCGTTCGCTTATCGCCGGCCGCCGCCGCGTGATTCAGGTCGACTATGTTGCGGTGGATTTGCCGGGCGGTCTGCTATGGCAGTTTGACTCGCTGCCTTCGAAAACTGACGGCTTGCCAAATGGTTAATATGCGTTAATTTACCCCCATAGGCTGTGGGGCTGACGATTTTGTTATATACGGATGCTGAACGTTACGTTGTTGAGGCGACGCGAGAAGGGCGATGGGCGGAATTTCCCGTCCGCGTCAACATTAGCGCGGGTCTCATTCGCAGATTGATGATGGGCCTGCCACCGTCTCCCGACGAAGAGCCTGTCCCGACCCCATGCGGTGTACGGATTACCAACGCCACGATCGTCGGACCACTTAATCTTAACAACGGTCGGGGCGCTGGCGGTACCGTCATGCCAGGTCTTGTTCTCGACGAATGCGAAATCGCAGAGGGTATCGATCTGTCTTATGCCCAACTGGGCAAGCTGTCGCTGGAACGCGCCGCCATTACCGAGCTGCGTGCTGTTCGTGCCGTGATTGAGGGCGAACTCATCGCCAATGATATCCGCCCCCTGTCAGGCAGCGGTTCTTGTTTTATCAGCATGCACAGCGTCCATGTTGATGGCGATATTCAGTTTCGCAGGGCGGTCTTGAGAGAAACTGACAAGCTGGACGAGTTTGAAAGGCCGCAGTTCGCTATCGACCTTCGAAATGCGACCGTCAACGGCTCAATCTATCTAAGAGATCTTGATTGTATCGGAACCGTCAACCTCTCTTTGGCACGCGTTGAGGGCCACGTAACCTTGCGCAGCAGCCTGATCGTTCCTCGTGCCGGTAATTACTGGGCGGTTTTGGCGCGCGACAGCGTCGTCAAAGGCGCCATCACAATGCGTGCCTACGAGGGAAAGCCGTTTGAATCTCGTGGTGAAATTAGCCTCTCGCGATCACACCTGGGCGCGGCCGTATTCGATGGGGCCGTTATTGCGCCTGATCGGCTTGAATGCCAGGCGCTGGATATGCACGGCGCTGTCATCGATGGTCGTTTGCATTTTCGTGACGGTTTTCGGACGACCGGCAAAACCATTTTGCAAGGTGTGATTGTTGGAGCCGACATGAGTGCGCACGCGGCTATGTTTGCCGCAGGAGTCGATGCTACCGGTCTCAAGGTAGGGGGAGATTGTGATTTTAGTGATGCGGTCACTGAAAATGATTGGATCACATTAAAAGATGCGCGTATCGCTCGTACGCTCCATGTTGGCGGCGTACGAGCCCATCTCGATCTGAAACGTGCACATGCCCGGACCTTCGATGATCTTGGCCAATGCGCGGCCGAGGGCCACATTTATCTGGACGGTTTTGTCTACGAACGCCTGGAGAGACCGGGCCCTCAACGCCAGCCGAAAAAGACAGATGTTCAGCGGCTTAAATGGCTGAGCCGCCAGGGCGAAGGCCATAAATATCGCAACGGCATTTTTTCAGGGCTTTGGCACTGGGTTTGGGGTTCGCCACCTTTGCATGTCAAGCAGGGCTTCTATACGCCTCAAACCTTTGTTCAATTGAGTCGTGTTCTTGCCGATCAGGGCCTTGATAGCGAAGCACGCCAGATTTTGCGCGCCAAACAATGGATCGAGGCGCGCCATCGCGGCGGGATTCGCGGTCTACCGTTGGGACTGTTTGGACTCCTTTTTGGCTTTGGGTATTCGTCGCAACGCGCGGCAACCGTTCTGGTGATCTATTTCCTGACCGGTTGGGGCTCGTTCTTTTTTGCGGAGAAGGCTGGTTTGCTTTCCTATGATCCGCAGCCCGTCGCGGCCTTCGCAGATCGTGGTCATGTCGTGTTTTCTAATTCAGTCGATGAACAGTCAGTCGAGCCTGATCACCTGCCATGTAGCGATATCGATGCGGCCTACTACGCGCTCGATCTCATGGTGCCACTGATTGATCTTCATATTGAAGAGAAATGCGAAGTACGACGGTCGCCGGGTGACATGACGCTGAACTTAGCAATACCTCTCAAGTCCGCTGCCTCGGTTACTGCCCTGACAGGGGGCAAGATAAATCTGCCGTCACAAAGCTTGGTATTTCTTGTCTCGGAAGCTGACGTGACGAGTTTCTGGCGTTTCTTTCACGCCGCTTATGCCATGCTTGGTTGGCTGGTCGTGTCTTTGGCTATTCTGACGTTTTCAGGCGTTCTGCGGCAGAAAGACCGCTTTAGCTGACGGCAAAGAAATAGGCGCGGGAGCCGAAGCTCCGCGCGCCCTATTTTACGCGTAACTGGGTTGGTTCTAGTGGCCGACGGTGAGCAGGGCCGTGACCATGAACAGGGTGAAGGCGGCCAGAGCCGAGACGGTGGGAAGGGTGAGGGTCATGATGGGTCTCCTATGGGTATGGATGAGGGGGAATTAGCCGTGGGCCTGAGAGGCTTCGACGGCTGCGACGGCGTGCTGAAGCGTGTTCGAGGTGCCGTTGGCGGTGACCAGCGAAACGACCATAAACAGGGTCAGGGCGGCGAGGGCGGAAACGGTAAGAACCGGGGTAGACATGGTGTAAATCTCCTTAATCTTGCTTCGATGACCCTCATATGCGCTCTCCGCGTGCGGGTTTCAAATTAAGAAGACGTCATGAATTCGATTTAATAATTCAATATATTCAATTGCTTATTATTACAAAATAGTAAGGTTGATGGTATTTTGTGCGCTGCAGCTAAATCTGGGCGGGAACTGTGCACATTTCGGATATTTTGCGAAAATAGCCCCTGTATTTCGGAAGAAATGACGGTGACAGCTTGTCGCAGGACGGCTCGGGTCATGAAAAAACCGCTCCGGGGAGCGGTTTTTTGGCGTCAATGAAGTGTTGGAGGCTCTGGCCAGTAGCTCAGGACTTGTGTTCGATGCTCTTGAACATGTCGACCATACCGGCGGCGGCGGCCGTCATTTCCATCGGCAGGGCCAGGACGATGGTCGAGTTATGCTCGGCGCCGATTTCGCTGAGGGTTTGCAGGCGGCGCAGTTCGAGGGCGGCCGGAACCTGCTGCATGATGCGCGCGGCAGCAACCAGGGTCTCAGACGCCGCGGCTTCGCCCTGGGCCTTGATCAGGCGCGCCTTGGCCTCGCGGGTGGCTTCGGCTTCGCGGGCGAGGGCACGCTGCATCTGTTCGGGGATGTCGAGGTCGCGCATTTCGACGGCATCGATATGGACGCCCCATTTGGCTGCCGAACGTTCCAGCAGGTCCATCAGCTTGGCATTGACCAGGTCGCGGTGTTTCAGAAGCTCGTCTAGGCCGTGTTGGCCGATGGTGTCGCGCAGGGCCGTCTCAGAGGCCTGCAGAACCGCCATATAGGGGTCGCTGACGGCGTTGAGCGCCTTGCCGGGGTCGATGACCTTATACCACACCACGGCGTTGACGCGGACGGCCACGCCGTCGCGGCTGAGCGTCTCCTGCGTATCGAGCTTGACGGTCAGGATGCGGACATCGACACGCTTGACGTATTCGACGAAGGGGATGATCCAGTACAGGCCGGGGCCACGTGTCGAGGCATAGCGGCCGAGGAAATAGACGACGCCGCGTTCCCATTCCTGATTGATCTTGAAACCGCTGATGATGAAGACGCCGAGCAGCACAAGCACCGGCACCGCGAGTGCGCCGAGCGCCATCCAGATGGTGCTGCCACTTTGCATGACGGCGTGTAGAACCTGAACGACCTTATCCATGTAAGCCCCCTTGCCGCCGCAGCCCCGTGCAACGATCCGAGGGGAATTTACACCCGGCATTAAGGACTTGTAAACCGTAATCCGACGGCGTTTGCGACGGGCGCTTGCTCATGAGGCAGTCGTGCACCGCACGGGATAGCTGGTCTATCCACAGATTACACCGATTACACAGATAAGTATTAAGGCGCTACGCGCCAAGAAAGCAGATCACATTCTTAAAAATCTGTGTAATCGGTGTAATCTGTGGATTAACTAATCCTTTAATGCCCGATATGCATCTCGCCCGAGCCGTTCACCTTGGTGATGACGGCGCCCGTGGCCTTCATGATGCTGATATCGCCCGAGCCATTGCTGTCGATGTTCACCGTGCCGGCAATACCGCCGAAATCGACATCGCCCGAACCCGATCCCTTCAGCATAAAGCCCGGAATCTGGCCGCCGCTGATGGCGACATCGCCCGAACCCGCCAGGTTGAGCGACACCGCGCCCACGATGCGGTCGGCTGAAACATCGGACGAGCCATTATTGATCAGGGTCAGGCCACTGGCCACATTGCCCAGCATCAGGTCACCCGAACCGTTAAGCTTGGCCGTGACGGCGCGGACATTGCGCAGTTCAACGTCGCCGGCGCCCTGGTTCTGCAGGTCGATATCCTGGGCGCGTGTGACGCTGAAATTGCCCGAGCCCGTCATCGACAGTTTCAGGTTGCGCATGGTTTCGATGTCGATATCGCCGGCGCCCATGCTGTCGATAATGCCGTCCGCGGCCGAGATGACATGGATGGTGCCGGAGCCGCTGTTGATGATGTTGAGGGGGCCGGCTACAGGATCGACGGTCCATTCACCGCCGCCGTTCATGATGATGTCGAGGCTCTTCGACGGATTGACATGGCCCAGCGTATAGCCGCTGTCCTTGACGACGGCATTGTTCGGTACGCGCACGAAGACAAGCGGCAACTCGTCGACATCGACCTTGCCGATGCCGGAAATATAGACCGTACCGTCGCCGGCGGTGACGCTGTCGAAATTGATGTGCAGGGCGAAATTGCCGAGGCTGGGATGCGCCGGCGCCGACAGGTGGCCGTTCAAGATAGTGACATTGCCGCGATGCGAGACCATCAGGGTCGGCACCTTGGCGCTGCCGTAGCGGACGCGGATGTCGACATCGCTGCGGTCTTCCGGAGTCACCACCACGCGGGCGGCCATGTCACGCAATTCGATCTGTGGCCCGTCCGACAACAGGCGCATCTGCGCCGAAGCGGTCGTGGCGGCTGTGATGGCTATGACGCTGGCCATGGCCATCAGGGTAGCCGGCAACAGGTGAACAGGGTTACGCATGTACATCTCCGATAGTCAGGCTCGTAAAATGGACGCCAAGGCCTGTGAAATCAAATTAAAAGGGGTTCATGAAGCAATTGTAAGCTTGGCTGTTGCTCTTGCGTCCCAAACCTTCAGCTAAGGCTTGTCGATGACCATCTTGCCAACGGGCGCGAAAGCCAGTTGGGCCAGTTGCAGATCCTTGAAAGCAAAGGGAATGCCGATGATGGTGACAGCTTCGGCGACCGCGGCCAGCAGGTGGCTGAGGGCGATATACCAGCCGGCGCAGACGAACCAGATGATGTTCAGGAAAAGTCCCAGGCAACCTGTGCCCAGGTCGTGTTCGCCATTATAGTCGACGCGGTCGACAATTTCCTTGCCGAAGGGCCAGAAAACGAAGCCGGCAATGCGCCAGGCGGCAAAGGCCCACGGCAGGCCGACGATGGTGCAGGCCAGGACGGCGCCGCCGAACAGCCACAGGCAACCGGAGATGAAGCCGCCGAAAATCAGCCAGAGAATATTGAGAAGAAAGGTCATGATACTGCCGCGAAAATTAAACAGGACCGCTATTATAGGGCCTGCTGCTTGTGCTTCACCTTAATTTTCATTTATTTGCGAATCCGCCGCCTGTGCCAATTCCCATTAGCGTGATGGGCGAGAGGCCTTGTGGACGCCCGTGCGAATAGGGTATATACTTGCCTGTAACTTCGGCAGACAGCGAACACGGGTATTTTTGCTTGTGGCTGTCCATGTGATCACAGTGATAGGGTAAGAGAACCGCTGTTATCTACTTGCCTTTGCAACCGATTTTCTGGTTATCGCGCAAGGGCTTGGTGACAGACTTTCGGCCATCAGAGTGTAACGGCAAAGCTGGAATTTTCGACTTCGGGACAGGAGAGGTGGTCAATTGACAGACATTATAAATCTCAACAAGGTGCGAAAAATCAAGCTAAAACAAAGCCAAAAGACCCAGGCCGAGGAGAATCGCGTTCGCTTTGGCGTTTCAACTAAAACGCGCAAGCTGCAGGAACGGCAACGTGAAAAGGCGGAGATGCTTCTTGAACAGCACAGGCTGGAATCTCCGGAAAAACAATAAAAACAGTTGACGCGAAACAATAAAGCACCACAGATTAACTTTCATCGAGGGCATGAGGTTAAATAATACCAGAGGTTTTGATGAATACACGGGTTTCAGTTGCGTATAAGAGACAGCCTAATCCCACGCACACTGCAAATCGGGTCAGATTCGATCCGGAGGAAAATAAATGCCTGGCCTAAAGAAAAGATCGGTTAACCTGGCGGGCCACGCCACGTCGGTAGCCCTGGAGCCTGAATTCTGGGCGGTCCTGGAGATCATATCCAAGGAACGCCGAATCAGTCTCGCCGCCTTGATTGCGGAGCTTGATTCCAAGCGCGGAGAAAGTCTTCTGGCTTCGTTTTGCCGTCTGTCCGCCCTGGCTTTTGTCCAGGGCAAAGGGGCAGGCGCCAAACGCAAGAAGGCCTGAGGCGCGCGGAACTACAACTCACAGTGTCCGTTTGTAACATGCCCGATGAGGACGCTGATGCGTCATCGTCGGGTAGCGTTGCTGTGATTGCGGTCGCTTCGGCATTCGTCCCCATTTTCGCCATATAGCGCGGTCAACCTTGCCGGAACGTTTCGAGAGGGGCCATGCGTTTTGTCGCGATCGCTGTTCTGGGTTTCGCCGCGCTTGGGCTCGGCGGTTGCCAAACTGCGGCCTTTGCCAGCTACGCTGCGGCACATCCCGTGCCGCGTGATCACATCAGCGTCGCCGTTGCCGGCCACAGGCAATGGAATCAGCTCAACAATCTCACACCCGTGCCGCTGGCCATCGGACAGTCGCGTGCGGAGGCCGAAGCGGCCTTGCTGAAGGCGGGCTACGGCAGAGGCGGTTCTGATCGATGGCGTCTGAGCGATGATCAAAAGCCTCTGGTGGCACGCGCCGATATCTGGACGCTCGATTATCGCGGCCTGCCCTGCAACATAATCTATCAGGTCTTTGTCGAATTTGATGCCAGTGACAGGCTTGTGTCTGCCTGGGGTCGCATCCTCGAAGCCGGCTGCCTGTAGATAATATCACAGAATCGGGGTTGGACTTGCCGGCCGGAGTTGCTAAATTGTTCCGATGGAATCTGCGACTCTCAAGATCAGCGACATCGCCTCGGGCAAGACCTCGGCGTCTCCCTCGTTTTTTGCCGGGCTGAATGCCGAGCAGGAGGCCGCCGTGCGCACGGTCGAAGGGGCCGTCCTGGTCCTCGCCGGCGCGGGTACCGGCAAGACCCGCGTCCTGACCACACGGATCGCCCATATCCTGCAATCGGGCCTGGCCCGGCCGTGGGAGATTCTCTGCGTCACCTTTACCAACAAGGCGGCGCGCGAAATGCGTGAACGGACGCAGAAACTGGTCGGGCCGGCGGCTGAAGGCCTGCAGAACCTGGGCACGTTTCACTCGATCGCCGCCCAGATCCTGCGCCGCCATGCCGATCTCGTCGGGCTGAAATCGAGCTTTACCATCCTGGACGACGACGACCAGGTCCGGCTGATCAAGGCCATATTCGAGGCAGAAGGGATCGACCAGAAGCGCTGGACGCCCAAATCCTTTGCCTGGCATCTCGACCAGTGGAAGAACAAGGGCTTGTCGCCGGACAAGGTGCGCGGCGATGGCACCGAATTCGCCGGCAACCGCGGCCAGAAGCTGTACCAGATGTACCAGGATCGCCTGCGCATCCTGAATGCCTGCGATTTCGGCGACCTGCTGCTGCACAATCTGACGATATTGGTCGACAATCCGGATATCCTTGAACGCTATCACGCCAAGTTCAAATATATCCTGGTCGACGAATATCAGGATACCAATGTGGCGCAATATCTGTGGCTGCGCCTGCTGACCAATGCCAGCCGCAACCTGTGCTGTGTCGGTGACGACGACCAGTCGATCTATGGCTGGCGCGGCGCCGAGGTCGACAATATCCTCAAGTTCGAGCGAGACTATCCCGGCGCCAAGGTCATCCGTCTGGAGCGCAACTACCGCTCGACTAAGCATATTCTCGGCGCGGCGTCCGGGCTGATCTCGGCCAATTCGGCGCGCCTGGGTAAGACCCTGTTCACCGACCAGATCGGCGGCGACAAGGTCCAGGTCCAGGGCATCTGGGACGGCGCGGCCGAGGCCCAGTTCATTGCCGAGGACATGGAGCGCCTGAAGAAGGGCGGCCGCAACTGGTCGGACATGGCCATTCTGGTCCGCGCCTCGTTCCAGATGCGCGCTTTCGAAGAACGCTTCGTCATGCTGCAGATCCCCTATGTGGTGGTCGGCGGCCCGCGCTTCTTCGAACGCGCCGAAATCCGCGACGCCATCGCCTATCTGCGCCTGATCCAGTCGCAGGACGACGACCTGGCGTTTGAACGCATCATCAATGTACCCAAGCGCGGTATCGGCGACGCCTCGGTACAAAAGCTGCTGCAACAGGCGCGGCTGAGCGGCCAGAGCGTCATGACGGCTGTACGCGACCTGGTCGACAGCGACGAACTGCCCGGCCGGACGAAAACCCCGCTCATCGCCTTCCTGCGTGACTATGACCGCTGGGCGGCCCTGGCCAAGGAAAGCAAGGCCGAACTGCTGCTCGATACGGTCCTGACCGACAGCGGCTATTACGACATGCAGCGCGCCGACAAGACGTCGGGCCAGACGCGGCTCGATAACCTGAAGGAACTGGGCGACTCGATGGCTGCCTTCGATGATCTCGAAGCCTTCCTGCAGCACGTAGCCCTGGTCATGGATCTGGAACGCGACAACGGCTCCAACTCGGTGCGGCTGATGACCCTGCATGCCGCCAAGGGCCTGGAATTCCCCGTCGTCTACCTGCCGGGCTGGGAGGAGGGGATCTTCCCGTCGCAGCGCTCGATGGACGAGAATGGCCTGCGTGCTCTGGAAGAGGAGCGGCGGCTGGCCTATGTCGGCCTGACCCGGGCGCGCGAGGAGGCCAAGGTCAGCTTCGTCGCCAACCGCCAGGTCTATGGCCGCTGGACCAACCAGATACCGTCGCGCTTTGTCGACGAATTGCCGATCGAGCACGTCGAGGCGACGTCGCAGACCGGCTATGGCAATGCCGGCTGGACGTCGCAACAGTCGCGCTGGGACCGGGCGGGCTATGAGCCCAACCACGCCAAGCGCGAGCCGACAAAAGGGCCGGGCTACGACAACGGCAACCTGGCCGGGGTGGACATGTCGCGGCTGGAGCGCAAGCCGACGCCGCATCGCCAGGTCGCGGTCGCCAAACCCGAGGGCAAGAACCTGAAGACCGGCGAACGCGTGTTCCATGTCAAGTTCGGCTATGGCCTGGTTATGGAAGTCGAGGGCAACAAGCTGGTGGTCGATTTCGAAACCAGCGGTGAAAAGAAGGTCATCGACAGTTTCGTGGACCGGGCATGAGCGCCCGGCTGGTTCGTGGACCGGGCATGATCAGGCATTTCGGGATCGCTGCCGGGCTGTTTTTGATCGCGACGTCCGCCCTGGCAGAGACGCCGTGGAAACCGGCCGATCCGGAAAATGTGCTGGTCGTGACGACCGGCAAAGGCCGTATCTATGTCGAGCTCCATCCCGAAATCGCGCCCCTGGCCGTCGAGCGCATCAAGCTGCTGGCGCGGCGCGGCACCTATGACGGCATGCTGTTCCACCGGGTGATTGAGGGCTTTGTCGCCCAGACGGGCGATCCGGGCAATGTTGATGGCGGCAAGACCGAACTGCCCAATCTGAAGCCGGAATTCACCTTCCGCCTCGGTGCGACGATCCCGCATACCGTCTACGCTCACCCCATGGGTCTGTCGCAGGGTTTTATCGGCGCCTTGCCCTATGTGTCGGTGGCCGAGACCGCGACGCCCAAGCGCCCGGATGGGACACTGTATGCCTGGGGCAGCTATTGCCCGCGTGTCATGGGCATGGGGCGCGATGCCGACCGCGACAGCGCCAATTCGGAAATCTTCTTCATGCTGGGCGCCTATCCGGCGATCGACCGTGAATATACCCCGGTCGGGGCTGTCCTGATCGGCGACGACGTCCTGCACAGCCTGGCGGTCGGCGAACCGCCGGCCAAACCGGATGCGATGGTCAAGGTCCAGGTGCTGGCTGACGTGCCGTCGGCGCCGCACATCGAGGTCATGGACACGGCAGGGCCTGAGTTCGCCGCCCGGGTCGAGGCTGTGCGGGCAGCCCGCGGGGCGGATTTCTCGGTCTGCGACGTCTCCGTGCCGGCGCGCCTGATCCCATGACGGACTGGATCATTTCGGGCAAGGTCAGGGCGCGGGAAACAGCCGAGGGGATCGAGATCGTCATCGACGGCCTGACCACACAGGCCAAATATTACAAGCCGCTGGTCTATGAGTTCTTCCGCAAGGAATGGCGCGGCAGCCGGGCGTCGTGGGGCGACTATGCCGTCGATATCCGCATGGAACATATCGGTGATCCACCGTGGATGGACCTCGACAACCTGGCCAAGGCGCTGCTCGACGCGATCAAGGGCTTTGTCTTTCACGACGATTCCCAGGTGGCGCGACTGTTGGTCGAACGCTTTCCAGGTGAGCGCGAGCAGATCACGATTCGGGTCTATCCCTTGAAGCGGTAGCGATTCTGATCCTTCTGTAAACGCCCGCCCGGCGCTTCGCGCCACGCCACTTGAATCCGCCTCTTCCCGTCACTCTACGGGGAGAGGCCGGCGCGAAGCGCCGGGTGAGGGGCAATTCCACGGCCGAAAGGGCCTCTATGAGGGTGAAAAATCGAGCTATGACTGTTGCATTAGATCAACCGGTCACCGACCGAACCGTTGCATCTGTTGTGGAACTGCCCCTCACCCGGCTCGCAAGCTCGCCACCCTCTCCCCGTAAAGTGACGGGAAGAGGCGGTTTAAGTACTGCCGCGAAGCAATACGAGATATGCTGTGCAACGGCAGGCGTCGCTCTTTAGCCCCTCAACATGGCCGACAGTTGCGTGGCGCTGTCCATGGCGCCAGTGTGAGCGCCAAAACATCAGCTTTCGATGATCACCAAGACCATGGTTCCAAAGCGCCCCATAAACCGATGGCGACAATATAGAACAGCCAGTAGGCCAGCATCAGACCATGGGCGATCTTCTGCCACTGCGGCCAGCCGTCGCTGGTCGAGAAGCTGCGATCGTCGCTGGCCACGAAATAGAAGGTGCCAACCTGGAACAGGGTGCCGAGCGTCGCCACCAGGGCCAGCCACGACGCCAGTTGTACCTGGCCACTGGGCCAATGGGTGAATAACGCTCCAGGGTCGTCGCTCAACTGCGTCTGCCACTGGTTGAAGGTGAAGATGGCGGCCAGCCACAGCAGGGCGAGGCCGGCCGAGACCAGGGTGGCGCGGGCCTGTTCTTCGGTGGGGCGCTCATGACGGGTGCTGCTGCGGGCCAGCGATATCCACACCAGGATACAGGTGCCGATCATAAGCGTGGTCAGGAAACCAAGCGTGCCCGGGGCATGGAACCAGTCGACGCGTTCATAGCGCATCAGGTTGGACGCGGTCTCGAAGGCCAGGTGGCCATGGCTGTCGGTCACGAAATGCAGCCCGCCGGTGGCGCCGGCGGGGCCGGGGTCTTCGCTGTCCTGCGGGTTGAAGAAGCCCTGGGCGGAGGCCGGAACAAAGGCCGAGATGCCGTCCTGGGTCGTCAGGATCAGCCGGCCGTCGGCGTCGACACCGACCTCGACCGTGTTGATCAGGCGGGTAATGGCGCCTTCCAGACCGCCATAGGCGCGCCGCGTCGAGACATAGCGTCCCTTCAGCGACTGGTAATAGGCCTTGTGCTCGGCATAGGCCTGGTTGGGCGTCGGCATGAGCGGCGCGCGGACCAGGTCGCCTTCGAGGTGGTCGAGCAACAGGTTGGGGAAGCTGTCGGCCAGGGCGCTGCCCGTCTGGGTATTGGTGCTGATGAAGATGCCCAGGTTCATTTCCGGCACGATGATCAGGTTGGAATTGAACCACAGGGTCGAACCGCCGTGACCATAGGTGACGAAGCCCGACGGTGAGGTACGGATCATCAGGCCGGATGCCCAGCCATTATAGCCTTCGGGTTCCTTCAGCATCGGCGTACGGAAGGCGGCGGCGGAGGCCGAATTATAGAGCTGAATACCATCGGCCTGGCCATTGGCCAGCATGACCGACATCAAACGCGCCATGTCCTTGGCCGTCGATGTACCGCCCAGCGCGCCGGACATGGGAATGGCATGATCGAACGGCTGCGCCTTATAGGTTGCGCCGTCCCAGATAAAGCCATCGGACAGGTCGCGCGTCAGGTTGGCGGACAAGGCGACGGGCAGGGTGTCGACGGGGCTGGTGCTGGCGGCATAGGGTTCGCGCAGCGTCGTATGGTCCATGCCCAGCGGCTGGAAGATGCGCGCTTCCATAAGGGACGGCACGTCCTTCGCCTTGGCAGTCTGGCTGAGTGCCGTGGCGGCCAGGGCGGCGCCGAAATTGGAATAGGTCGAAAACTGGCCCGGTTCGCGCACCCGCCGCGGCTTGTGGCGGCGGAAATAACTGTCCGGGCTGGCGATACGCGTGCCGTTGAGCTGGAACAGGTGGCCCAGGCTGGTATCCTCGAAGCCGGCCGTGTGGTCCATCAGGGCGCGCAGGGTCAGCGGCTTGTAGCGGCCGTCCTCGGTAAAGATATCGCCCGGGACATAGTCGCCGATCGGCGTATCGAGCTGGATGCGGCCGGCCTCGATCTCCTGGCGCGCCACGATCCAGGTGAAGGTCTTGGTTACCGAACCGACACGGAACATGCTGGCATTGGGGTCGACGCGGCGGGCCGGCGACAGGCGGTCATAGCCGTAGCCCTTGACCAGCAGGGGCGTATTGCCCTGGACGACGGCGACCGTGGCGCCCAGGACGTGGTCGCGCTGCATCAGGGTGCGGACAACCGAATCGGTGAAGGTTTCGATGTCGTCGGCGCTGATCGGCACATTGGCCGGATGATCGGCCGCCGGGGCGGGGGCCTGCGTCGTCGCAACCGGCGCCGGCACGACGACAGCCGGCGGACGCGGCGCGGTATTGGCCGACACCGGCTGCATATAGCCGGCCGGTGAAGACGTGCCGGGCGTGGGCGTGCCGGGTGTTGCACCTGCTGTCGTCCCGGCCGGCGTCGTTACAGGTCTGGCCGGCTTCGGGCGCGGTTTGGGTGTGGAGGTGGAACTGCTCGACGCGCCGGAGCTTGAGGCTCCAGAAGTCGAAACTGACGACGGCACATAGGGTTTCAGGACCGGGGCAAGGGTGGACGCGGCCTCGGGCGTTGCGGCCGGTGGCGTCGCGGGTGTGTCCTGGGGGATGGCCTGGCTGGCGGAGAGGGCGAACAGGGCGGCGAGCCCGATGGCCGTTGCGGCTTTCAGGCCGAAAGCCCTGCCGCCCGCTGTGATAGACCGCCAATTCATCTTAGATGTATTCCTGCTACGCTCAGATACCCGATAGCCCCAAGCTTAGGCGATTCTGAGGCGTCGCGTACGCGCTTTTTCGCATCGTGCACCGCAATATTTTACAGGACGAATCGCGGCTATTTCTTGCGGAACTGGTCCAGCGAAACAATCTTCGGGGCGTCCGGCTTGGCGGCCTCGGGATTGGCGGATGCGTCGTCGTCGGAAGCGGGCTTGGCCAGGGTGGCAAACACTGTTTCGTCGTCGATCACTGTGACGTCGTCCGTGTCGAGATCCTGGGTCAGGGCCGCCGGATCGTCGACCTCGAACTCCAGCATGAACTGGGCGAACGGGTCGGTGAATCGCGAGATGGCGGCATAGGGTATGGTCAGGATCTTGGGCGCGCCGCCGAACATCAGGGTGACGCGGAAGAAATCGTCGGTCACCCGAAGATCGCGATACTGGTGGTGCAGGACGATGGTCATGTCGAACGGGTAGCGCGCCAGCAGGTCGTCGGGGATCGCCACGCCAGGGGCGCGGGTCAGGAAGGTGATGTAGAAATGGTGTTCGCCCGGCAGGCCGGCCGGGGAAGCGGCACGTTGCAGGCCCTGACGGATGACACCACGCAGGGCGTTCTGGGTCAGGGTGGCGTAGTCCATCAGATCAACGCTTATCTGATCGTCCGTCATGGCGAAAGCAGTACCCGGGCTTGGAGACAATGGAAGCCAAAGCCTTAGCACGCGATTCCTGAAACGGAACCAAAAAATGTTCGCTCACGCAAAATGTGCGTGGGCGAGGAAAGGGGAGAGAGCGGCTGGAGCAGGCCAGTCACATGGGCTCTAACTGTTTATCAGATGGGCTTGAGCACTTTCGCGCCATTCCAGGGCTATGACGCCTCCGTCATCAGCATCTGATGCGCACACTTCAACGACGTCAGGTTCCTGGGCCAGCTGTTGAAGCCATAGCCTGTCGGGAAACATATGACCGTACAGAGCCAGAAGCGACGTCATAAGCTTGGCTGAATGGCCAAACCACGAATTCGGACCCAGGGCTACGTGTCGCTCCGGCGTCCATTCGTTGCGCTCAGGGTTGATGTCGAGACGGCAATGGCGCTCGAGACGCAGCCTCGCGCTGGTTTCGAATGCCGGATCCAGAAGAGATGCCGCCGCCGCCAATTGCGGCGAAACCCAGGAGGGGCGATCGATCGCCATCCATAAGGCAGGCAGGCTTGCAGTGTCTTTGGCCATCAACATGGCGCTGATGCCAACCAGTTGCGGCCGCCAATTTTCATAGGCGAGCAAAGCACCAATTTCTTCGGTCAATTGGTCGCCGGAATCGACAATGGCCGACTTAAGCAGGTCATTGGGTGGTTTCTCCACATGCAATAGCCTCAAGTAAGGGCTTCCCGGGCCGAACAGAGGTGCAAAATTTCCGAGAGTTTGCATCACCTGACCTTTTTATACGATCCAAAGCGCTGAGGTATATCCGTTCTGCACCATATCCAGGGAAAGAGTCCGGGTGACCGGGGCGTCTATTCCACGATCTCCTGGCTCTTGAGGACATTGATCGTCAATCTGCCGTTCGGCGCGTTTTCGGCCGCGGCCTTGACGCTGATCAATACGGCGTCCAGACGCGCCAGATAGTTACTGCGGTCTTGGCCGTTGTACTGAAGCGACTGGAGCAAGGCGGCCATAATGTACAGCCGCAGGCGAATTTCCGCATCCGGCGTGCAGCCGTTGACGGGCAGGGCGAGGCCAAACCGGTTGTCGACGTCGTTGCGGGATTGGACGTTTTCGCAAAACCGTGGATCGAGGTCGAGATCGACGAAGTAGACGAAGGCGCCGGCGAAAATGTGATCGAACGCTCGATGATCGAACTCGGTCATCCGGTTGCCGGCAGCGTCGACAATCTCCCAGAAGGGAATGCCGAGGTCACTGGCCTGCCCCTGTTGAATGATCAGTCCCATCAGTTGCCTCCCGTATTATGAATTCGGACGACGGTCGTCGCCATTTGTTTGCTGGCGCTGTCCAGCAGTACGAGCGTGGCGGTGTTGGATGTCGGTATGGCGGCAGTATCGTCCTTGTCGAATTTGACGTTCAGGGACAGGCCATCGGCCGGCTGAGCCGTGATCGCGCCCGGTTGTCCGTATAAAGTGACATGATGGACGCGGCTGAGGTTCTTGCCGGTCAAAGTGATGGTGAAGGTGGCCGGCACGTTGACTTCGTCGGGCACCGGGGAGGCGATGGAGACGGCCTTGGGGTCCGGGGCGACGGCTTCTGGCTTGGCGGGCTTGCAGCCGTCACCGGACGGCGTCGCTATGTAGGGGTATGACGTCGACTCTTTCGTGCCAAACGGCGTCATGACATAGAGCTTAGAATCCATCGTCTGGCCGGGTACGGGCTGGACCGCCGGCACGGTGACGATGACGCCCGTCATGTCCGGCATGATGGAGATGTTCTTGCGGTCCAAAAGCTGACCCAGGACGAGAATCTTCTCGGTTCGCCAAATGTTTCGCCCCTTGATCAGCATGGTCGCCGGGGCGCAGGCTGACATGGGGGGGCCTGAAATATTATCTATTTCGACACTCCGGCCCAGGTGGTCGAGAAGGTAAAGGGTGAAGGCCAGGTTGGCGGTCCGGTCTCGGGTCAGGGGCACCGGAATATGCTGGGTGGCCGCCTGAGGCAAGGCGCCTCGGGCCAGCGCTTCCGGCGACGGCGCCCAACTTGACACCACGTCGAGCGACATCCCGGGCCACCAGCCCGGCACAGATAGATCGACCGACACGTCATAGGGCTTGAGATACTGCGCCATTTCCAGCTTGCCGGCGGGATCGAGCGCCGCCCGCGGGCCGATCACCCACCCAAAGGTATTGTTCCCCCCAACCGAATAACCCACGACGGAAGGTACGCGTTCGAGAACGGAGGCCCGCCCGGCCGCCTCGCGCGTATAGCCCATGGCAGCGTTGCCGGCCACGCCCGACTGCGGCGCAGAGGCGGCGATCGAGGCCGCCAACGCCAGGCTGTTTGCTGCGCGCGCGTTCGTCGAAATCTCCTGTACCTGCTCCTCAGGGCCGACGTCGTAGATTCTTATTTGGTCGCTGCCCGGGCCAAAGGCGTCATCCTGCAGGATTTGCCAGGAATAGCGAGGGGCGTTGTCGGTGAGATTCTGGTACATCACTGCGCAGTCGCCAACGCGCGCGGCGATATTCGATTTGAGTCCCGCATAGCGGTCCTGCTGTTCTTTGGCCTTGGGGTAGGGCTGCCCAAGCCCCCTGGCTTCGGCCACGGCGTTGACGATCCGGACAAAGTCGTAGGACTGTTTGCGATCGTTGGCCAGGTACATGGATCGTTCGGCCAACAGGGCTTCCGGGCTGCCTAAGGTGCACAGCTTGCCATCAATCGTGGCTTTATCAGCATTGGACAGGCGTGACGCCGCACTGCCGAAATTTCGAGTATCGACGTTGTCATCCGCTTCCCACTGCGATCGACGATAGAGGGCAACTGGACTTAGCCGGGCACCGGACGACTCGATCAGCGCGGGAAGGACAATCGAGACCGACGTGGGAGCCGTTCTGATCGAGATGACTTCGAAATCACCGGTGTCAACAAGCGCCTGCAGGTCGCTATCCGCTTTTACACTGCCGTCGGAATTGTGATAGGCCGGGTCAAGATTAACGGCTCGCAACCAGTCATAGAGAAATTTATCAGACAGCGTGGGGTCGGACGGTGGCACCACCTTGACCTGAATAGCGCCAAGCGAGCGCTGATAGGACTCAGTCGGAACGGCGGTGGCCTGGAAGTTGAGCCGGATCAGCCGTCCGTTGCCGGCGTCGTGCAACTCATCGAGGCTGGCGGCATTGCGCGCGGCCTTTAGGACGTTGCGATAGGCGGTGCGGTCGCGAAAATCGTCCAGGGGAGACGCCGTGATCGTTGTGGCCGTAGGACCCGCATAATTTGTGGTCAACAGCTTGGCAACGTCCGTGTTCAGTTTGGTGATCGCCGTCATAAGTTGGTCGACCGAGGTGACCGTACCTTCCGGCGCCGCCGAAGACGACGCCGCGCCGGACGACAGGCCGAGCCCAGTATTGGCCGGTTCGGTCTGGGTGGCGATCTTTTGCCGGACAAGTTCGGCGTCGTGCTTGAGCTGGTCCAACTGAAGCTGCAGCTTCATGACGTCGATTTCCTGCTGGAGATCATCCGTCGCCTGGCTGCGGCGATAGGTAACGGCCGACGCCGGGTCGAACTTCAATCCCAGCGCAGCCGACATGGCGGTGACCTGCTCGACCTCGCGCACGATCTCCGGCTGGAATGTGATCTTTGTCCTGTCCTGGCTTTCGGTGATCAGGCTGTCCAGCCAGATAACCTCCTTGTTGCGCTCATCGATCAACATTTCCCGGCTGTAGAGCTTGGGATCGGACAGGGTGATCGTGCCGGGCGCGTTCGCGACGCCGAAGTCGTAATGGGCCTTCTGGCCGAACGGCGTGGCGCAGCCGGACAGGCATATTGCAAGTGTAATTGTCGAAAGACAGGCCAGTCCACGCATGTTCGCCCCCGCGAAGGAAATAATCCTCGGTCAGCGTAGCAAACTTTCGAACTTAATCAACCTCTGGTAAATTTGGCGGGCTCATCCCTTAAAAAGTGCAGATCAATCCTGTTCCCCGAATTTTTCGGACGTGAAGCCCGTATCCAGCAAGGTCAGTGGCCAAGAGGGCAATGTCAAACTTGATGCTTAACACCAGAGAGCGATCTCTTGATACATACTCGTTGTGACTAGGCCACAGACTGTTTCTTGACCTGCGACTTGGTCAGGCGACCGTGTAGAATTCTCATCGTGCCGCCTTCTCCAAGGTCGTAAACCTAGCCTCCAGATCAGGGCCGCGAGGTGGAACCGAGGATCAGCCCGTGCTTCTTAAATGTTGGGGAATAGTGCTTGGTGGACTGCCCCGAATTCGGCCTATCCGACACCAGTCCAAAGGCCACGATACACGACGTCAGATCGTCGCGGTCCTTTGGGGACTTGCCGGCAAAGCGCAACGCGGCATCTAGGCCGGATATCACTCCGCGCTGAGGGCGCCGGTGATCTGGATCTCCGACAGGCCGGCGATATGTCCTGACGGCACACGCAGCCTGATGCGCACATTTCGCCCCTGCCGCGCCTCGGTCTCGATCACGCGGACCTGGGTGGTGTCCTGTCCTTCGATCTGTTCCGCCAGTTTCTGCCAGTTGCCCTGGCTGTCCTGGACCTCGGCGACGAAGCCATAGGGCCCCGCCTGGGGGAAGGTGAGGGTCAGGCGATGGACCTCGACCAGGCGCTCCATGTCGACGGTGACGCTCATCACCATGTCACCGGCGGCCGGAGCCCACCAGGTGGCAGGATTACCGTCATTGACCAGGCGGGAGCTGTGGTCCGGGGCATTGGAACTGGAGAAGGTCGGATTGCTGAGCCCGAAGACGGTGTCGCCCGGACGGTCAAGCAGCGGGCGCGCGTAGGGGACATAGGGCCGGTCGGCGACCAGGGGCGTTATGCCCGGCTCGAAGGGCGGGCCGTCCTGGGTGCGGACTTCCGCCACCGCATCGGCCAGGCCCGGCGAGGTGGCGCGCAGGCGGGTGACGCCCGACTGCCAGCTGCGCATGGCGATGGCGGCTTCACCGTCGCGTATGACGATATCGGTGTCAGGCGAAAAATCTAGGGTGCGGCCGGTCGGCAGTTCGCCGGGGCCGGATTCGATGGCCAGGCGGACGGGCGGACTGGCTGTGACGCGCCGGCCATCAGCATCGACGACGCTGATGATCACCTGGACGTCGTCCGTGCCGTCGGCGCGGCGGATGACGGGCGCGCTGGTGGTTATATGCAGCGCGGCCGGGGTGCCGTCGACCGCCCAGGCCGGCGGGGGCAGGTGGGCATAGGCATTGCGGTACCAGTAGTATTGCCGCTTGGGCAGGCGGAAATAGTCGATCATTCCCATGCCGCCGAAACGCTTTCCTGCGATCGAACCGTGGTCGAATCCGGCCCAGATGACTTCGCCCGAGCGCCACGGCAGCCGCCACGAGCCCTCCTTTGTCTTGTCGGCGCCCGGTGTGTTCGGCAGGTCGTCCCAGCCCGGTGCGTAGGCGCCTGGGCGATCGGCCATGGTGACGCCGTATTCGGCGACGAAGTTGGGGATGCCTGGGTTGGGGAACAGGCTGGCGCCGTCGCCATTGTAGCCGACGATATCGCCCAGCTTGTCGATCTCGCCGCGCTGGGCGCCGTCGATGGCGGCTGGACGGGTTGGGTCGAGGTCATGCGACAGGGTGACCATCTCCGTCAGCAGGCGCCGCACTTCGGGCATGGTCTCCTTTTCGGAAAAGAAGACCTCGTTGTCCATGCCCCAGGCGACGATCGAGGGATGGTTGCGGTTGATGCGGATCATTTCGGCCAGTTGCTGCTTGACGCCGGCGTCGAAGGCCGGGCGCTGGGCAGGGTCTGTCGGATAGGCCGACGCGCCCCAGGGGTTCTTGAACGATGCGGTGCCCCAGAACGGCGCTTCCGACAGGAACAGGACGCCGAGGTGGTCGGTCGCCTCGGCGAAATAGGGATCGTGCGGGTAATGGGAGCCGCGAATGAAGTCGAAGCCGGCGTCCTTGATCAGGCGGACATCACGCTCGATGGCGCCATTGGTCACGGCGTCGCCCCACCCCGCCTGGTCCTGGTGGACATTGGCGCCGCGGAAGTAGCGATGTTGGCCGTTGAGGAAGAAGCCCTGGTCCGCCTTCCATTCTATCCAGCGGAACCCGAACTCGGTCTCGAACCGGTCGCGCTCCCGGCCGTCGACGCGCAGCCGCGTCACGGCATGATAGAGCACGGGCGTTTCCGGCGACCACAGGCGCGGTTTGGTCACGAGCGCCGAAAGCTGGCCGGCGATCTTCATCTCGCCGGCCGCCAGCGAAAGCCTGGCCTCGGGCAGCACAGCAACCGTCTTTCCGCGGTCATCGACAATACGGGTGTCGACCGTAACCTCGACCGGCTTCGCCTCGCTGTTGAGGACCTCGGTGTCGACCGCCACCCGGCCGCCCGACGCCCCCGACAGCTGTGGCGTGGTGACGCGCGTGCCCGTCCAGGGCACATGGACCGCGTCGGTCGCGACCAGCCAGACGTCGCGGTACAGGCCGCCGCTGAAGACGTGTTCGCCGGCGCGCGGCGCCAGGGTCGGGTCCCAGTCGTTATTGACCCTGACGGCGACGAGGTTGCTGCCCGGGTGGATCGCCGGAGTGATGTCGACGGGGAAGCCGGTATAGCCGCCGCGGTGATGGGCCAGTTCGACGCCGTTGACGTAAACATGGGCGTCCTGGAACGCGCCTTCGAATTCCAGGGCATAACGACGGCCGGCGGGCACGGACGGCAGGACGAAGGTTTTACGGTACCATCCGTCGCCGGTGTAGAAGGCTGGCGCCCGGAAGTAGGGCATGCTGAAACTGTGCGGCAGGCCGACCGGCTCCCAGGCCCGATCGTCGAAGGCGGGCTTTTCGGCGCCGTCGCTGCCGCCGAGCCGGAAACGCCAGCCAGCATTGAAATTCTCGCGAGTCCGGCCGTGCGTGGCCGCGGCCGGCGCTGTCGGCGCCATGAAGGCCATCAGCACCAGGGCCACGACGGTTACGACACCTTGGAAGCGGCCCGACATGATTTCCTCCTCCGGCCTTTTCGGTCGGTAAGTTCTTGCGTACGGCACGCGGCTGTTCGCGCCCTGCCGGCTGAACTTTCTAGACCATTTCTGCCATATATGAAAGTATTTTCCATAAGTGGCAGTATTGGCAGGGGCAGGGCGTGAAAGGCTTAATTTCCAGCCGTCGCGGCGGCCATGGCCTCGACCAGGGTGCCGTCGTCCTCCGTCAGCTCCCAGGCGAACAGGCCGGCCAGGCCTTCGTGCCGGGCGTAGAGGCCCTTGGCCGCGATGCTGCGCGGCGTGTCGAGTGACAGGAAACCGCCGCTCTTCGCGTCATACATATAGGCTGCCTCGGCCGCTTCGTCATAGCCCGCGGTCCAGCCCTGGGTTTCAAGTGCGCGCGCCCGGACCTTCTTCCAGGACGATGCGCCGACGAAGTCTCCGCCCGCGGCGCTGGCCGGGAAGCGACCGGGTTCGAAGCGGGCCTTGGTCCATTCGCGGGCATAGAAACCCGCACCAAGCACCATCTTGGCCTTGGGGATACCGGCCGCGGCCAGGTTGTTGATCATTGCGTCGGCGCCATAGCCGTCGGTCGCCGGGCTGGCGAGCAGATTGGTATGGTGACCGGGCCAACCGCCCCCGCCGGAATAGTCACCGATACGTTGGAACGCTTTTTCCGGTGTAAAGTCGTAGGTCATGACGAAGACGAGGTTGAAGTCGTCCTCGACGCCCTGCCAGTCGATGCCGGCAACCGAACGCGAATAACCGGCAACGGCGGTGGTCAGCAGCCGCGCGCGGCCGTCCCGGGCCTGCAGGGCATCGAAGGCCCCGCGCAGACCCTCGATCATGGCGCGGTGATCCGCCGCCTCCTGCAGCCTGGCCGCATCGTCAAGTGGCGCTCGGGCGTTGTCGCCGCCGCCCGGATATTCCCAGTCGATGTCCAGGCCGTCGAAGACCGGATAACGCGTCAGAAAAGCGACGGCCGAATCGGTAAAGGCCTTGCGGTGCGCCGGGTCGGCGACCACCGCGGGGAACAACGGCATACCCCACCCGCCGGCGGACGCGATAACCTTGAGGTGCGGATTGCGCTGCTTCAGCTCGGCGATCGCCGCCAGGTTGGCCCGCGTCGCCTCGGTGTCCGGCAAGGCTAGCCCATAGTCCGCTGTACCGGCGCAGATCTGGGCGCGCGTCGCCTTGTCCTCCGCGCTGAAGGCGGCATTGTCGCCGCAGACGGTAACGAAGGCGTAGACAAGATGGGTGAGTTTTTGGGTCGAAGGGCGCAGCAAGGCTTCGCGCCCGTCGCCGTTTGGGAAATAGTAGGCGGCCACCACGGGTTCGCTGACCGCAACCGCCGGAAGCCCCAGCCAGATGGTCATCAGGCCAAGGACGGAAAAGATCGTGCGCGCGCTCATGGTGTGGCTCCTGGGTATTGCTCCTGAACTGGCCGCCATGACTATAGCCAATTTCGATCCTGAGCAAGGCCAATGTAATACCTGTGCGACTGCCCGTGATAGCTTACGCTTTGCAGTTCTCTTTGAAAATGCCCTCGCCGCGTTCGGCCTTTTGCAGCGAGAAGGCGCTGGCGTCCTTCAGCGCCGTGGCGTTCATGCGGTCGGTGTCGGTGGGATCGGCGGCCGCTGCCTGCGCTATGTCGTAGAAGGTCGCCGCCTTCTTCCAGTCGTCGATGGCGCTGGTCAGATAGGGGCAGATCTCCGCCGCAGTGCTGCCGGTGTCGACCATGGCGGACATGCCCGTCAGCATGGAATCGCCCAGCTTGTCGTAAAGCTGCGCCTTCTCGATGGCGACGTTGTAGGCTGACTTGACAGGCGCCGTCTGTGTTGGCGCCGTCTGGGCCATGACGGCGCCCGGCGACAGCAGGAGGATCAGGGCGACAGCGGCAAAACGGAACATGGCGGACCTCGAAAAAGGACAGGATAGCCAAGGTCTTACCGCGTTGCGCAGGGCTGGCCTATTTACAAATCCTGTCATGATCAGGCCATCAGCCGCGATATTCAGGTCCCAATATTAAGGCCCTTGCCCTCGATCTTCACGGCAATACCGAAATCGTGGCTGAGGCCGGCGGGAATCTGTATGTGCAGCCCCTTGGCGTCCTGCTTGAAGGCCAGCGCCGGGCCGCCGACGGCCGTGACGCGATGCACATGCGCAGATTTGCGGGGCAGGGCGGTGATGGTGACCGTATCCGCCGGATGGCCCAGGGTCATGGCATACAGCGCGTCCCCCTTGGTGGTGAAACGGATATCGTCGGCAGTGAAGGGCTTCATCTGGCCTTCTCCGAACTGGCCGGAGGCGACCTGGGTGGGGCCTTCGCCGGCGATCTTCCACGGCCGCGTGCCGTAGATGGCCTCGCCATAGACTTGCGTCCACGATCCGATCTGCTCGACGATGCGTCGTTCCTCGGCATCGATCGTGCCGTCGCCGCGCACCGGTATGCTGAGCAGCAGGTTGCCGTTCTTCGACACCACATCGCACAGGCGGTGAATGACCGCTTGCGCCGTCATATAGGATTTGTCGGTAAAGCGTTGGCGATTGTAATGCCAGTCACCGATACAGGTGTCGGTCTGCCACGGATGGGGCTCGATATCGGCGCGGAAGCCGCGTTCGACGTCCTCGATGACGGCGGCCCGCCGGTCCTCCGGCAGGTTCTTGGTATTGACCACGACGTCGAGCTTGCCGTGCCACTGCAGCGATGCATTGTAATAGTGCGCGGTGATGTCGAGTCCGGCCTGGCCCAGCGGCAGGTCGAAATTATCGAAATAGATCAGGTCCGGCTGGTAGGAATCGATCAGGTCCTTGCAGCGCAAGAACCACTGGCGGACAAAGGCCGGATTGGCCAGGGGCGGGTTTTCGTCCCAGACGCGGTCGTGGGCTTCGTGCCAGGCATCGGCGTCCTTCGTCGTGGTGATGCCGTCGGGCATAGGCATGACGGCGCCGGCATACAGGGCTTGCGGATCCAGGCCGTCCCACCACTTGCCCTGGCCGTCATAGCGCGTCAGGCGGAAGGCGTCGTAGCGCTCCGCCGCGCGCGGGCCTGCAGGATCATAGCCATAGGCGGTCTGGAACCAGTGCCAGGCGTGGGCCGAATGGTTGGAAACGCCGAACTTCAGGCCGCGGGCACGGGCCGCCTTGGCCCACGTACCGATGATGTCGCGTTTGGGGCCGACCCGGACGCTGTTCCAGTCGTGGAACTTCGAATCGTAGCTGTCGAAATTGTCATGGTGGTTGGCCAGGGCGACGAAATATTTCGCGCCGGCGGCAGCGTAGAGATCGAGCAACTCATCGGGGTTCCATGCCTGCGCCGTCCAGCGCGGATACATCTCCATGAAACCGTTGTCCGCCGGATGGCCGTAGGTCTTGACGTGGTGGTCGTATTGGCTGCCGCCCTGCATATACATCTGGCGGGCGTACCAATCGCCCTGTTCCGGCACGCATTGCGCGCTCCAATGGGCCCACAGACCGAACTTGGCGTCGCGAAACCAGTCAGGCGCCTGGTAACCCGATTTGAGCGACGCCCAGTTGGGTTGGAATGGCCCCGTGGCGATGGCGGCGAGGGAAGGGGTTTGCGCCATGGCGGGCAGGGCGGCGGCTGCACCAAGACCGGCGGTGGCCTTGAACAGGCTGCGTTTGGTGATCATGGCGGCGTTCCCTGGCATATTATATTGTCAGACTAAATAATTATATGACAAATGGCAAGCGCTCCCTTTGCCTGTCCTGTGTCATATTTGCGACAGTCGGCACCGTCGTCACAATAAGTCATATAATTCCGGCGGAAAGTTTGGCCCTGACCATCTGTTACATGAAGGGACTTTTTTGTCCCTCGACCGGGTAACAAGAAAACAGGGAAACACGATGTCACCATTCAAGAATTTTGGGTCACTATTCAAGAATTCTGGTTTCAAAAGTTCGGGCTTTCGGGCCGTACTGATGGGATCGGCCGCGATCGCCGTTGCCGTGATGGCGCAGCCGGCCGCGGCGCAAAGCCAGGGCGCCGGCGCCGAATCCACCGAGGAGTCTCAGGTCGTCGTGGTCAAGGGGATGCGCAAGTCGATGCGCGACGCCCTGGCCACCAAGCGCGCCGAGTCCGGCATTGTCGAAGTCATCTCGTCGAAGGATATCGGCGTGCTGCCCGATGTGACGATCGCCGAAACCCTGGCCCGCCTGCCGGGCCTCAACACCACCCGCGACCGCGGCAATGACAGCCAGGCGGCCATTCGCGGCCTGGGCCCGCGCATGGTGCTGGGCCTGGTCAACGGGCGCGAAGTCGCGTCGTCCGAGCCGGACCGCAATGTGCGCTGGGAAATCTTCCCGTCGGAAACCGTGTCGGGCGTCGAGGTCTACAAGACGTCGCAGGCCAAGCTGGTTTCGGGCGGCATCTCCGGCACGGTCGACATCCAGACCCTGCGCCCGCTCGACTACAGCGGCCCGGCCCTGACCCTGCGTGGCGGCCTGGTCTCGTACGATGGCGGCACCAGCCTGCCCAACTATGACGGCCTCGGCTGGCGCGCTTCGGGCGCCTATGTCACCAAGCTGACCCCGCAACTGGGCCTGGTCGTCAGCTTCGCGGCCCAGGACCAGAAGAACGGCTATGAAAACATCATGGGCGGCGGCTGGAACAACGCTGCCCCCGGCGCCGTAACGCCGGGCGGCCCGCTGGTGCAGAACCCGTGGGGCGCTTCGTTCGAGGAAAAGGCCATCGATTCGACACGCTACAGCGTCTCATCGTCGCTGCAATGGAAGCCGACCGACAGCTTCGAAGGTCGCTTTGACGTCCTGGCCAATTCGGTCAAGATCGACGAAGAAGGCAATGGCGGCTGGTTCTCCGACTGGGGCAACTGGGCCGGTGACGGCACGGGCGGCATGTTCACCAATACGGTGATCGAAAACGGTTCGCTGGTCGCGGCGACGGTCAATGTGCCGTGGAATGCCTCGCACCCCTATTCCAGCCACTATCAACAGGACATGAAGTTGTTCGCCACGGGCGTGAACGGCAAGTGGAAGTTCGAAGACTGGACCGTCGTTGCCGACCTGGCCTACAGCCAGGCGGAACGCTACGGCCTGTGGCAGGCGGTCGAAATGTCGGCGGCGTCGGGCAAGAACCGCTTCGACTATCGCGGTGACCATCCGATGGTCTATACCGAGATCAGCCCGTACGAAGCCGCCCAGAACGGCACGCTCTATGCCGCCAATGGCCACGCCGATGTCAGCCATCTGCGCGATACCCTGACCACGGCCAATCTGGATGCGACGCGTCATTTCGCGGACGGTTTCTGGACCTCGCTGCAATTCGGCGCCCGCCTGTCGAGCCGCAGCAAGGAAGACGCCGAACCGGGCAGCGCCCTGACCTCGGCCGTCACCCCGCTCAGCGGTGCGGCGCTCAGCGCCAACCTGTTCGAGCCTTGGACCTACAAGAACTTCAGCGTCCCGACCATGGTCTATGCCCCCTACGACAAACTGGCGGCGATCGTCTATGGCACGGCGGGTGCTGCCAGGCTGAACCCCGACTACAAGAACACGCCGTTCGTCTCCGAAGTGACCGAAGACGTCGCCGAAGCCTATGTCCAGGGCAATTATGAAACGACCTTCATGGGTCTGGCCACCGACGGCAATGTCGGCGTGCGCGTGCTGAGCGTGAAGAGCGAAAGTACCGGCCCGCTGACCGGCTACGGCAGCGGCCTGACCACGGCTTCGAACGACTATACCGAGGTCCTGCCCAGCGCCAATGCGCGTATGGAAATCGGCGACGGCGCCTATATCAAGGTCGGCCTGGCCCAGGCGCTGTCGCGTCCGCCGCTCAACGACATGCGCGTTGACGGCTATGTCGACCTGTCCGGCGCCGGTCCGCAATATTACGGCGGGGCGGGCAATCCGTACCTGAAGCCCTACAAGTCGACGCAGCTGGATGTCGCCTACGAGAACTACTTCCACAAGGATGGCCTGTTCGCGGTCGCGGCCTACTACAAGAATATCGAGAACTATATCGGTGCGGGCACCTACGACCTGATGGTCAGTGGAAAGCCGGTGAAGTTCACCTCGATGGTCAATGCCGACAAGTCGGGCGTCCTGGAAGGCGTCGAAATCACCTACCAGACGCCGTTCTACTTCATCCCGGGCATGGACAAGTTCGGCATCTATTCCAACGCCGCCTTTGTCGGCTCGGATATCAAGGAATCGACCCCAGCCGGCAATCCGTACGACATGAACGGCGTTGCCAAGACGACGGCGACAGTCGACCTGTGGTACGCCGATGACAAGCTGGAAGCGCGCCTGGGCATGAAGTACCACACGCCCTTCACCATCCTGTACACCTGGTCGTCGGGCGCCCTGTCGCGCGTACGCTCGGAAACGACGCTGGATTTCAGCGCCAGCTACCGCGTCAACGACCACGTCACGGCGCGCCTGCAGGCCGGCAACCTGCTGGATACGCCGCTGCGTACCTATGAAAACAACAACCCCAGCCAGATCCTGCGCACAGACTTCTATGGCCGCCGGATACTCGTCGACCTGACGCTGAAGTACTGAGTCCAGCATAAAATTTCCCACCGGCGCCATTCCCTTTGGCGCCGGTGGGAGAACTCTTCTCTCGGCCCGCACTGGCCGGGCGCTCTCTGGATTGCGTCGCGTGCCGATGGTATCACCACCCGGCACAAGGCGTTCACAGAGAGCGCCCGGTCCTTTTTTTGAGGGCTGCGGGACAGGAATATTGAGTCATGTATCAGGCGATTTCCGGCGAAAGCCTGGACAGTATCGTCATTCTGGGTGGCGGCACCGCCGGCTGGATGGCGGCAGCCTTGCTGTCCAAGGCGCTGACCGGCCAGGCGACGCGGATCACCGTCGTCGAATCGGAGGAGATCGGCATCGTTGGGGTCGGTGAGGCCACCGTACCGACCATCCACGCTTTCAACCGCATGCTGGGCCTGCCCCAGGCGGAGTTCATGCAGCGCTGTCAGGCCACCATCAAGCTGGGCATCGCCTTTGTCGATTGGGGTGAGCTGGGGCAGCGCTATATGCACGGTTTTTCGCCCTACGGCGGAGGGCCGTCGGTCGGGCATTTCCCCCGTCTGTGGCTGAAACACGCCCATCTGGCGCGTGCGCGTGGCGAAGTGCCGAATATCGACGACTATAATATCAGCAGCGTCGCCGGCTATGCCGGCCGGTTTGCCCTGCCGCAGCCGGGCGCCCCAGCCGACGTGGCGATGAACTACGCCTATCATTTCGACGCAGCCCTGTATGGCCAGTATCTGCGTGAGTATGCACAGACGCGCGGCGTCGACCGCATCGAAGGCCGCGTTGTCGAGGCAAGGCAGAACGTCGAGACGGGCTTTATCAAGCATCTGATCCTGCAGTCGGGTGAGACGGTCGCTGGGGATTTCTTTATCGATTGCAGTGGCTTCGGCGGCCGTCTGATTGAGGCGACGCTGAAGACGGGATACGAACCCTGGGGCCACTGGCTGCCGTGCGACCGCGCTATCGCCGTGCCGTCATCTTTGCCGCGCTCAAGCGCCGCGCAGGCTCCTCGCAACGGCTCGGGCGGCAAGTCGGCCTTGCCGGAGGGCGAGCCCTCCGGAGACGAAGCCGGACCGATCCCGCCCTATACGCGCTCGACGGCTGCCGAGGCCGGCTGGATATGGCGCATTCCCTTGCAGCATCGCGCCGGCAACGGCTATGTCTACAGCAGCGCCCATATCGACGATGACGCGGCCGAGGCAAGGCTGATGGCGCAACTGGACGCACCGGCCCTGGCCGCAACCCGCCGGTTGTGCTTTGTCACCGGCAAACGCAAGCAGGTGTGGAACCGCAACTGCCTGGCGCTGGGGCTGGCGGCGGGTTTCCTGGAACCGCTGGAATCGACCAGCATCCACCTGATCCAGACCAGCCTGTTCCGCCTGCTCAGCCTGTTTCCAGACAAGGGTTTCGATCCGGCCGAGATCGCCGAATTCAATCGTCAGACCGACGAAGAGTACGAGAATGTCCGCGATTTCCTGATCGCCCACTACAAGGTCGGACGGCGCGATGATACGGCCTTCTGGCGGCAGTGCCGTGACATGGCCGTGCCCGATCGGGTCGCCCGCATCATCGAGCTGTTCGCCGCCAGGGGCAGGCTGTCGATGCGCCCGGAGCATCTGTTCGGCACGGAAAGCTGGTTGGCCGTGCTGCTGGGGCAGGGGGGATTGCCGCAGGATTACGACCCGCTGCTGCGGCCCATGCCCGAAGCGCAATTGTCCGCACAGATGGCGCAGGTGCGCGCGGCGTTGCTGGCCATGGCGGGGCGCATGCCGGATCATGGCGCGTTTTTGGCAGGCTTTTTGAAGACGGGGGTCGGTCATGCCGTCGCCGATTAAACGCGTCGCCATTATCGGCGGCGGCACGGCCGGCTGGATGACCGCGGCTTGGATGTCCAAGGTCATGCGGCGCAATATCGAGGACATTGTCCTGGTTGAATCCGACGATATCGGCACGGTCGGGGTCGGCGAAGCGACCATTCCGTCGATCCGCAAATATAATCACTGGCTGGGCATCGATGAGGACGAGATGCTGCGGGCTACTCAGGGCACGTTCAAGCTGGGGATCGAATTCGTCAACTGGGGCCATGTCGGTAACAGCTATCATCACTCCTTCGGGCCGAATGGCCGCGAACTGAATGGCCTGCCGTTCCACGCCCTGTGGCTGCGTCAACAGTTGAACGGTGGCGGTAGCGCGCTCGGCGACTACAATCTCCAGACCCTGGCCTGTCATCGTGGCCGTTTCATGCGCCCGACCGGCGCCAATTCGCCGCTGGCCACCATCGCCTACGCCTTTCAGTTTGATGCGGCCCTGTACGCGCAATATCTGCGGCGGGTGTCGGAGGCCAATGGCGTCCGGCGGATCGAAGGCAAGATTGTCGACGTAGTCTTACGCCCCAACGACGGCTTTATCGACGCCGTGACTCTGGAAAACGGGACGCGGATCGAGGCCGATCTGTTTATCGACTGTTCGGGTTTTCGCGGCCTGCTGATCGAGCAGACGTTGAAAGCCGGTTGGGTCGACTGGTCGCACTGGCTGCCGTGCGATCGCGCCTGGGCAATACCGACATCTTTGCCGCGCTCAAGCGCCGCGCAGGCTCCTCGCAACGGCTCGGACGGCCGGTCGGCCTTGCCGGAGGGCGCGCCCTACGGAGGATTATCCGGTCCGATCGCCCCCTATACGCGTTCGACTGCCCATGCGGCGGGCTGGCAGTGGCGGATACCGCTACAGCATCGCACCGGCAACGGCTACGTCTTCGCCAGCAGCTTTATCAACGAAGACGCAGCGCGCGATGTGCTGATGCAGAACCTGGACGGGGAAGCCCTGGCTGAACCGCGGCTGTTGAAATTCGCCGCCGGTCACCGCAAGTCCTTCTGGGTGAAGAACTGTGTCGCCATTGGGCTGTCGGGCGGCTTTCTCGAACCGCTGGAATCGACCTCGATCTTCCTGATCCAGAACGCCATTGCGCGCCTGCAGGTGCTGTTCCCGGACGATGGTTTCGATCCAGAGGGCATCGCCTTCTTCAATCGCGAATCGGTGAAGGAATATGAGGATGTGCGCGACTTCATCATCCTGCATTACAAGCTGAATCAGAGGACGGATTCCGAATTCTGGACCTGGTGCCGCGAGATGGCGGTGCCCCATCGCCTGACCCAACGCATGGCGCTGTTCGAAAGCCGCGGCCGCATCTTCGAAGAGAAGGGCGAGCAATTCGGCCTGTCGAGCTGGCTGGCGGTGATGTGGGGGCAGGGGCTTCGGCCGCGCGCCCCCGATCCGATGGCTTTTGCCATGACGGACGATCAGTTGAAACGCTGGCTGGCCGAAACGCGCGAGACCATTTCGGCGTGCTGCGACCATATGCCGATGCACGAAGCCTTTATCGCCGGCCATTGCGCGGCGACGAGGCCGTAATCGCGATGAACGTTCCGCGGCCGTCGTTCTGCCTGCAGTTGCGCAGGCCGCTTGTGGGCGCCATAGATCAACATGTAATATTTTGAAATTACAGCTATTTTCACCGCGGAAAGCGCCGAAAAGTCGGAAAGACGCAGAAAAAAGTCAGCGAAGCCAAATTCAGAATGCAGTAACTCCCGCGCGAAGCGCCGTATTGCTGTATAAGTGCCAATAGCTCGGAACGACAGCCCTTCGGGCACAGGGTTACACGCCGGCTCCCTTTCCGTGTCTTTCCGACTTTTCGGCGCTTTCCGCGTTGAAAATTACTGTAAAATCAGGCTCTTCCCGCAGAGATGTAGCCGAGCACCGACGAATTCACACAGAGCTGAGGTCGCGCGAAATATCTACAAACTACCGCCGAAGGTGTCGCAGGCGGCCGGGTCGCCATTGGCAAAGCCGGTCTTGAACCACTTGACGCGGTCGGCCGAGCTGCCGTGGGTGAAGCTGTCGGGTACGATCTGGCCCTGGGTCGCCTGTTGCAGCGTGTCGTCGCCGACGGCCGACGCGGCACCGATCGCCTCGTCGATATCACCGGCATCGAGCCAATGTTTCTCGGCATTGGACCTTTGCGCCCAGACGCCGGCATAGCAGTCGGCCTGAAGTTCCAGCTTGACCGACAGTTTGTTGGCGCCGGCGCCGCCGAGACGACGTTCAGCCTTTTCGACCTCGCCGCTGATGCCGAGCAGGTTCTGCACGTGGTGGCCGACTTCGTGGGCAATGACATAGGCCCGGGCAAAGTCACCCTTGGCACCCAACTGCTGCTCCAGGGTCTGGTTGAAGCCGAGGTCGAGATAGACGTGCTCGTCCTCCGGACAATAGAAGGGGCCCATGGCCGCCTGGCCGGTACCACAGCCCGTCCGGGTGGCACTGCTGTAAAGGGTAATGGTCGAAGGCCGGTAGGTCTTGCCCTCCGCGCGGAAGATCTCGGCCCAGATATCGTCGGCCGAGGTGTGGATGACGTCGGCAAACTTGCCTTCCTCGTCCTCGGGGGTCACCAGTGACGCCGTCGACTCGGATTCGACCGGAGCTCCGGTTTCCAGTCCGTTCATGATCTTCTGCGGATCGATGCCGAAGACGAAATAGCCGATCAGGGCAACGATCACGACGACCACGCCGCCGCCGCCGATCATACCCGGGCCACCGCCGCCACTGCCACGCCGGTCATCGACACCGCCCCTGCGTCCGCTCTGCCAGTCCATGCGAAGTCTCCCTGATGCTATGGCGGCCAGTCAGTCACATCTTAACTTTGTTTTCAAGAGGGAGGCGTCCAGGGGCGTACCAAGCGGCTCGCGGCGCCTGGGTGCAAAAAATAAAATACCCTGCTGACAGTTTCCTGTCAGAGGGATTGTTAACGAACACTCTGTGCGTGAGCCGTGGCCGGGATGCCACGCTTTTGCGGCTTAAGTGGATGTTTTTTAACGTGCGTTTCGTTGACTTGCGGATATACGGGCCTCATCATGTACCAAGAGAGAGCAATTCGGGAATCTAAGAGCATGTTTATGGGGCTGAACAGGCGTGCACGGCCGCTGGTGATCACAGTGGGCCTGGCCGCGGCATTGGCGATGGGGCTCGGTCTCGAGGCCTGCTCGAAAAAAGACGGCAAGGACGCCAAGGCAGGCGCAAAGCCGGCCGCCGGCGCAGAGCATGCGTCCGTGGTCAATTACGCCATAGTCGGTGACACCACGGCGCCGATCACGGTGACGGGTACGGGCACGGTCAGCGCGTGGCAGGAGGTGCCGGTCGGCGCAGAAACCGGCGGTCTGACCGCCGTCGCCCTGCTGGTCGATGAAGGCGCCTATGTCAAGCAGGGCCAGCCCCTGCTGAAGATGGATGACGTCCTGCTCCAGGCCCAGCTCAAACAGTCCCGGGCCAGCTACGACCAGGCCAACAAGGCCTATCAGCGCGCCGACACCCTGTTCAAGCAGGGCTGGCTGTCCGCTGCGGCTTTGGAAAACGCCCAGGCCGCCATGCTGACCACACAGGCCGCCATGGAAACCACCCAGACACAATTGTCGCTGGCCACGGTGCGTGCGCCGGTTTCGGGCATTGTCGCTTCGCGCAAGGCCGTGCTGGGGCAGATCATTCAGCCGGGCGCCGAACTGTTCCGCATCGTCCGCGATGGCCGCGTCGAACTGAACATGGAAGTGGTCGAGAGCGACCTGCATGTGATCACGCCAGGCATGGCCGCGACAGTCACGTCGCAGTCGACGGGACCGGTAACCGGCACCGTGCGCATCGTCACCCCGATGGTCGATCCCAATACGCGCCTGGGCTATGCCCGCATCACCGTGCCGTGGTCTTCGGGCCTGCGTCCGGGCATGTTCGCGCAAGGTTCGGTCACGGCCGGCGCCCAGACCGTTCTGGTCGTGCCGCAGAATTCCATCATCTACAATGAAAACAAGCCCGGCGTGTATGTCGTCGGCGCCAATAACAAGGTGACCTTCCGCAACCTGACCCTCGGTGGCCAGCAGGGCCAGGGCGTTATCGTGCGCGACGGCCTGACCTCGGGCGAACGTGTGGTTACGACCGGCGCCGGCTTCCTGAACAATGGTGACACGGTAAAGCTGGCGGGTAACCCGCAAGCTGGTGGGGAATAAGATGTCGTATACTGCCGCCAAACCCGCCGGTGGCGGGGGCTTCCAGATATCGTCGTGGTCGATTCGCAATCCGATCCCGACGCTGGTCTTCTTCATGGTCATGACGGTTGCCGGGATTCTCGGCTTCATGCAGACCCGTATCAATAACTGGCCCGATATCGATTTTCCGATCGTCGTCGTGACGGTTGTCCGGTCGGGCGCGGCACCGACCGAACTGCAGAACCAGGTCACGCGCATCGTCGAGGACTCGGTTTCCGGCCTGGGCGGCGTTCGCCACATCCAGTCCTATGTCAACGAAGGCGCGTCGACGACGGTTGTTACCTTCCAGCTCGATACCGACCTGGAAAAGGCGACGAACGACGTCCGAAATGCCGTGGCGGGGGTGCGGGCTAACCTGCCTGGCGACGTTCAGGATCCGATCGTCTCGCGCGTCGAGAACGCGCAGGGCCAGCCCTTGCTCAGCTATACCATTCGTGCCGCCAATATGTCGCCCGAAGAGCTCAGCTGGTATGTCGACAATAACGTTGCCAAGAAGGTTCTGGGCGTCAAGGGCGTGTCGCAGCTGAACCGCGACGGCGGCGTCAATCGCGAAATCCGCATCGAACTCGACCCGTCCAAGCTGGCGGCCCAGGGCGTCAGCGCCGGCGATATCAGTCAGCAATTGCGCTCGTTCAACGTCAACATGCCGGGCGGGCGGTTCAATGCCGGTTCGACCGAACAGACGATCCGCACCGTGGGCGGCGCCGAAAATGTGACGCAACTGGCCGAGACGCGCATCACCCTGTCGAACGGCGGCTCGGTGCGCTTGGGCGATCTGGGCACGGTTTCGGACACCTGGTCAGAGCCGCGCAGCCGGGCACGCTATAACGGCAACGAAGTCGTCGGCTTCAATGTCCAGCGCACGCGCGGCACATCGGAAGTCCACGTCGCCAAGGGTGTGCGCGACGCGATTACCGCGCTGCAAGCAAGCAACAAAAACGTTCAGATCGAAGAAGTGTCGTCGAGCGTCAAGGAAGTCCAGCGCAGTTTCGACACCTCCATGGAAGCCCTGCTGATCGGCGCGGCCCTGGCCGTGTTCGTGGTGTGGCTGTTCCTGCGGGACTGGCGGGCGACCTTCGTGTCCGCCGTGGCCATGCCGATGTCGCTGTTGCCAACCTTCTACGTCATGCACGCCTTCAACCAGTCGTTCAACGTGGTCACCTTGCTGGCCCTGTCGCTGACCGTCGGTATCCTGGTCGACGACGCCATCGTGGAAATCGAGAACATCGTCCGCCACATGCGCGAAGGCAAGAAGCCCTATGCCGCCGCCATCGAAGCCGCCGACGAAATCGGTCTCGCGGTCGTGGCGACCACGGCGACCCTGATCGCGGTGTTCGCGCCGACCGGCTTCATGCCCGGCATCGTCGGCCAGTTCTTCAAGAGCTTCGCCATCGCGTCGTGCGTCAGTATCTTCTTCTCGCTGGTCGTGGCGCGGACCCTGACGCCCTTGATGGGCGCCTATCTGCTGCGCTCGAACCCGAAGCACGACAACGACAAGCCGTTCTGGATGGACGGTTACCAGGCCATGCTGCGCTGGACCCTCGAGGGTCACGTCAAATGGCGCTGGTACATCCTGATGCACGGCCTGCTGATCTCGATCCTGCTGCTGATCAACTTCCTGACCCAGAAGGCCATGCCTATGGGCATTGCCGCCGCCGGCGTGTTCCTGGTGACGCTGTTGCTGGTGCTGGTCATTCACAAGCCCTACGTCAAGACGCGCTGGGTAGCGCTGGAATTCTTCGGCCTGATCTCTCTCGGCATCATCATGATGGGCGCCGGATCGATCTTCCCGCACCCAGGCCCTGACGGCGTCATCGTGCATCCGCAGATGTCGGGCCAGATCGTCGGCGGTGTGATCGCGGCGATCGGTGTTGCGTGCCTGATCGGTGCCATCGCCCTGGCCGTCAATCTGAAGAAGTCTTATCTCGGCGCGCGCTGGGCGGTCATCCTGGGTGGCTTCATGTTCTTTGTCGGGGCCATCGCCCTGATGGGCACGATCCCGCAGGACAATATCCCGGCTGACGATCAGTCGATGTCGATCATGAGCCTGTCCCTGACGCCGGGATCGACCCTGGCCGAAACCGACAGCGTCGTGCAGCGCATCGAACACGATCTGCGCAAGCACGCTGAAGTCAAGAGCACCTACAGCGTCATCAATATGGAGAGCGCGTCGATCACGGTCGGCCTGGTTCCGAAAAATGAACGCAAGCTGGGCCAGACCCAGTTTGAGCAGATGTTCTCCAAGACGCTGGCCACCTATGCCGGGATTCATTCCAGCTTCGGCCAGGACGGCGGCGGCGGTACGGGCGTGGCCTATATTATCGTCGGCGACGACGAAAAGGTGCTGGGCCAGACCGTGCAACAGTTGCAACGTGAAATGGCGGCTCTGCCGGAACTGACCAATGTCCACTCCGCCGACAACCTGACGCGGCCGGAAATTGTCATCACGCCAAAGCCTGACCAGGCGGCGCTGATGGGGGTTTCGACCAACACCATCAGTTCGGTGGCGCGCGTTGCGACGGTGGGCGATATCGACCAGATCCTCGCCAAGTTCAACCAGGGCGACCGCCAGGTGCCGATCCGGGTGCTTCTGAAGGCCGATGCACGTTACAATGTCGACAATCTGCAGAACCTGATGGTGCCGACCAAGTTCGGTACATCGGTTCCGCTGTCGGCTGTTGCGGACATCACCTTCGGCGCGGGACCGATCCAGATCAACCGTCTCGACAGGACGCGTTCGGCGACCGTGACGGGCGACCTCAATGGCGTGCCCAATGGTACGGCCGACGCCGCGGTGATGAAGACGCCGACCATGGTCAAGATCAAGAAGGGGGAGGTTCCGGGCGTGCGTATCGTTGCCAACCCGAACACCGAAGACTTCATGGAAATGGTGCCCAACTTCATCATGGCCATCGCGACCGGCATCCTGCTGATGTATGTCGTGCTGGTGCTGTTGTTCGGATCGTTCTCGCATCCCTTCACCATCCTGCTGGCCTTGCCGCTCTGTTTCGGCGGCGCATTCATCGCCCTGATCATGGCGCGGATGGCCCTGTCCATGCCGTCCTATATCGGCCTGATCATGCTGGTCGGTATTGCCGCCAAGAACTCGATCCTGCTGGTCGAATACGCGATGGTGGCGATCAAGAACGGCATGTCTCGGACGGAAGCCCTGTTCGAAGCGGCCCACAAGCGGGCACGTCCGATCGTTATGACCACGGTCGCCATGGGCGCCGGCATGATGCCGGTTGCGGTCGGCAACGACGCCTTCCGCCAGCCGATGGCGGTGACGGTGATCGGGGGATTGATTACCTCAACCCTGCTGTCGCTGCTCTTCGTTCCGGCGGCCTATACCATCATCGACCAGATATCGCACTTCCTGGGCAAGCTGATTTCACCGGCCTTTGCCGCACAGGGCAAGGAAGAACACGAAAGCGAGGCTGGGTACGAACCGACCGAGCTACCGCCGGAAGACTACCGCTAAGCTATCCTGAAAAACCCCTTCGGATCAGTCCGGAGGGGTTTTTTACTGTCGATGGGCATTCGGATCGTCCATCGGGTCAGGTCGTTCGTGGGCCGCATTGGCTGAAGTACAATATTTGAAATTACAGCAATTTTCATCGCGGAAAGCGCGGAAAAGTCGGACAGGGGCGGAAAGGGAGCAAGCGGACAAGCCTGTGCCCGAAGGGCTGTTATTCCGGAACGCCACCAATAACGCGGCAGGAATGCGCTTCGCGCGGTAGAGATGGCAGTCGTTTTCTGCGTCTATCCGACTTTTCCGCGCTTTCCGTGTTGAAAATTGCCATAGATTCAGAATGTTGTGCAAAAATATGTAGCCGTGCTCAGGCGATAGCTGTCGAGAGCTGCCACACGTTACCGGATCGTTTACAGCTCGATGGCGGCCGTAACCGGGATCGGTGTGATCTTGATGGCGGTGATCTGGTTACGCTGGCGACGCATGATCTGGAATTTGCGGCCATAGAAGATAAAGGTTTGGCCAGGCTCCGGTATGGTGCGCGCCTCGTGGATCACCAGGCCGGCCACGGTCACTGCAACATCATCGGGCAGTTCCCAGTCCATGGCGCGGTTTAGGTCGCGGATCGGCATGTCGCCGTCGACATGGATCGAGCCGTCAGACTGCTTGCGGATGGCGGTAAAGACCGCATCATGCTCGTCGTCGATCTCGCCGACAATCTCTTCCAGAATGTCTTCCAGCGTCACCAGGCCCTGCAAGGCGCCGTATTCGTCGACCACCAGGGAGAAGTGCTGCTTCTGCTTCAGGAACGCCGCCAACTGGTCCTTAAGGTTGGTGGTGTCGGGGATGAACCACGGCTGGCGGGTGATCGCCATAACATCGACCGCATTGACATCGCCGCGCGCCCGGGTAACCGCGGCCATAAGGTCGCGAGCATGCAAGATACCGACAATGTTCTCGGTATTGCCCTTGTACAGCGGAATGCGGGTATGGCTGAAATTCAGCGCCGCCTCGATAATGTCCGACGTCGACATATCGGCGTCGATCATGTCGATCTGCTTGCGGTGGACCATGATCTGGCTGACATCGAGATCCTGCAGGTCCAGCACGCCACGGAACATGTTGCGGTCCTCGCTTTCGACCGCGCCTTCTTCGTGGTGATATTCGACGGCGCCGCGGATCTCCTCGTGCGCCGCCAGGACGTCGACCTCCATCGACAGGCGCACCCCGAACAGCCGCAACGTGCCACGGACAAACCACTGCACAGCCGTGATGATCGGGCCAAAGGCAATGACGACCCACAGGACCGGCCGCGACATAAAACGCGCGACCTCGTCCGGGCGCATGATGGCCAGGGTCTTGGGCAGGACCTCGGCAAAGACAAGGACCAGGACCGTCATCAGGGCGGTCGAGATGGCCGCACCCCAGGGGCCGGGTATGGCGCGATCGATCGAGACGGTGGCCAGGGCCGAGGCGCCGATATTGAGCACGTTCTGCAGCAGCAGGATGGCGCCGATCATTTTTTCCTGGTTGGTCAGAAGGCGATTGACCCGTTTGGCGCCGCGATCGCCGTCGCGCTCCAGTTGGTGCATGCGGCCGCGTGAGGCGGCGGTCAGCGACGTTTCCGCTGCGCTGAACATGGCCGACACCCCAAGGATGCCCAGCAGCATCGGGACGAGCGCAATAAGAGCGGCGATCATGGTGTTGCCTTCGGTCATGCTATGGCCTCCTGCGGCGCGGTGGTCGCGCCGTCGAGCACCAGGAAATCCTGTATCGATTGCCGGTCCACCTGTTTGGCGACAAAGGCATGACCGATCCGGTCGGCCAGGACGAAGGTGAGGTGCCCGCCCTCGGCTTTTTTGTCGTGGCCCATATGGGTCAGCAGGCGATCTGCGTCGAACGGTGCGTTGCGGATGTCGGACATTTTGGTCGGCAGGCCGGCGTGACGAATCGCGGCTATGGCGCGGACGGCTTCGTCTTCCGGGCATTCGACATTGAGTGAACTATAGCGGAAGGCCTGGCACATGCCGATGGCCACGGCCTCGCCGTGCAGCAACAGATCGCCGAAGCCAACCTCGGCTTCCAGGGCATGGCCGAAGGTGTGGCCGAGATTGAGCAGGGCGCGCGCCCCGCCTTCACGTTCGTCCTGGGCGACGATCTCGGCCTTCATCTCGACGCTTCGCGCCACGGCGTGCAGGATGGCAGCGGGCTCCAGAGCCAGCACCTGCGTATCGTTGGCTTCCAGCCATTCGAAAAACGCCAGGTCGCCGAGCAGACCGTATTTGATGATCTCGGCATAGCCGCAGCGGATTTCGCGCGCAGGCAGGGTCTTGAGCACATCGAGATCGCACAGCACCAGGCGTGGTTGATGGAAGGCGCCGATCAGGTTCTTGCCCTTTTCGTGATCGATGGCCGTCTTGCCGCCGACCGAGCTGTCGACCTGGGCCAGGACCGTCGTCGGGATCTGGATAAAGTCGATGCCGCGCATATAGATGGCGCAGGCGAAGCCGGTCAGGTCGCCGATAACGCCGCCGCCGAGCGCCAGGACGACGTCTTTACGGTCGAGGCCGCAATCGAGCAGGGCGTCCATGACGAATTTCAGCCCGTCCCACGACTTGCTTTGTTCGCCGGCCGGGACGACGATCTTGTGGGTGCGATGGCCGGCGGCTTCCAGTTGCATCAACAGAGCGTCGGCGTGCAGCGGTGCGACATTACTGTCGGTCACCACGACGGCGCGTTTGTTGCGCAGGTACGGTCCGATCAACGCTTCGGCATTCTGCAACAGGCCGGGGCCCACCACGACGTCATAAGGCTTGAAACCAGCGCCTTCGACGGGGATGCGGCGGATCGAATCAGTCATGGGGTGGGTCCAGCTTGGGGTCCAGAGGGTAGTGCCAGATAGCGCTGCAAGGCGTCGAGCACCATTTCGACGGCCTTGCTGTGAGATTGGTCGCCGGTATCGACCACGACGTCAGCGATTTCGTACAGGGGATAGCGCGTGCGGGCATGTTCACGCAGGACGTCCATCGGGCTGCGATCGCGCAGTAGCGGACGGTGCGGCTTGTTGGCGACGCGGCGGGCCAGGACCCTCAGGTCGGTTTTCAGCCACACCGTGATCGCCTTCGCCTTTAGCCGTTCCCGGGTCCGGGCATGGGTCAGGGCGCCGCCGCCGGTGGCCAGGATCTGGACCGGCGAATCGAGCAGGCGCGCGATAACCCTTTGTTCGCCGTCGCGAAAACCGGTCTCACCGTAATTGGCAAAGATATCGGCAATGCTCTGGCCGGCCGCTTTTTCAATCTCTTCGTCGGCATCGACAAAAGGCAGGGCGAAGTAATCGGCAAGGCGTTTGCCGATCGTTGTCTTGCCGACGCCCATCAAGCCAACCAGGGCGACGGTTCGGGGCAGGGTGAAGGCGGGGCGCGCCGGTTCGGGCGCCGCCGCAGCGGGTTCAGGCGTTACGGTCATTGTCAGATAGCCGCGACCCGGCAGGCGAGAAAAGGAGTCATAATGATAAACTTTACACGATATCAGGGGGGCATTGCCAGTCTTGGCGGGAAAAATCCATGATCTGACAAAGTTTGTGGTGTCGGGCCTCCCGCTTTGCGCCTTATCAACGTCATGTTTCAAAGCTAGGGTGCAGGTCAAGGCAGATCACATGCCGCCACGAAACCCGACAGGTGAGGACGACGCTACCCTACAACGCGCGTCTCATTTTTCGGCAGGTGACAGACCATGCAATCCGCAACGCCCCGTAATCATCGCCCGGCCATAGGCCAGGCCGCTCTTTTCGCAGGCACGGTCATCATGGTGGCCCTGCTCGGCGGTTGTGCCGGGACGCAGGATGCGGCGTGGCGCGATGCCAGCGCGCATAATTCCGATCATTTCGATCTGACGGGCTGGAAACTGACCCTGCCGGCCAGCCGCAGTTTCTTCGGTGGCGAGGCTGAGGAAATCAAAGACCTGGCGGGGTACGAGTCGCGCTATTTTTATGATGCGCCGGATGGCGCCATGGTCTTCCGCGCACCGGTCAGCGCGCCGACGACCAAGGGCTCCAAATATCCGCGCTCCGAACTGCGCGAACGCAGCGACGGCAAGGACGCCGCCTGGACGGTCGCGGAGGGCGGTACCCTGACGGCGTCGCTGCGGGTCGATCAGGTGCCGACCTTGTCCAGTCGTACGCCTGGCAAGATCGTTATCGGCCAGATTCACGGCAAGGACGACGAGCTGATCCGCCTGTATTGGGACAATGGCGCGGTCTATTTCAAGAATGACCTGTCGGGGCCGGATGACAAGGAGCATCCATTCCTGCTGCGCAATGCCGGCGGACAGACGCCGGTGATCCCGCTCGGCGCGGTCTTCTCGTACAAGATTGCAGTCCACGACAGCACGCTGGAGGTTCACGTCTATTTCGGTGGCAATGACTATCTCTCGACTACGCCGATCAATGCCATCTGGATGACGAATGCCCTGTATTTCAAGGCTGGCGCCTACCTGGGCGAAAACGCCAGACAGGGCGCGTCGGGCTTTGGGCAGGTGTCCTTCTACGGCCTCGACTACAGCCACGTGCCGGGCGGAGGTTTGGGCGGCCTGAACCGCCCAAACCGTACGGCGGCCGCGAAGTAAACTTTACCGGATATTAGCCGGCGCTTGCCAAGGTCGTGGGAACAATGCCTACAGGACGCCATGCGCTTCGATCCGTTCAAACAGTTTCTGCAGATGATGGCGGTCGAACGCAATGCAGCAAAGCCGACCCTGGAAGCCTATGGCCGCGATCTGGAAGACGTCATGGCGGCCTGCCAGGTGACGCCGCAGGGCCTGTTGTCTCTGAGCGAAAGCGATATAGCCCGCTATTTCGAAGGTTTGAGCGAGCGCGGCCTGGCCTCATCCTCCCTGCAGCGCAAACGATCGGCCGTGCGCCAGTTTTACCGTTTTTGCGTGGCGGAGAACCTGATGACGACCGATCCGTCGCGCAAGGTGCCCGCGGCGCGCAAGGGTTTGAAACTGCCCAAGGTTCTAAGCCGCGACGACGTCGATGCCTTGATCGCCGCCGCCGATGCCATTGCGCCGCATCAGGCGGTGCGGCTGCAATGCCTGATCGACATGGCCTATGCCTCAGGTATGCGGATTTCGGAACTGGTGGGGCTGCGGCTCGACGCCGTAGTGCGCGATCCGGCCTTCCTGATCATCAAGGGCAAGGGCGGGGTCGAACGCCTGGTGCCGCTCAATCCGCCGGCACGGGCATCGATCAAGGAATATCTCGAAATCCGGCCGGTCTTTCTGCCGGCCGGCGACAAGGCCAATGTGTTTCTGTTCTGCTCGCGCGGTAAGGAAGGCCATCTGACGCGGCGCCGGGTCGGCCAATTGCTCGACGAAGCGGCGGTCAATGCCGGCATCGATCCGGCACGGGTCTCGCCGCACGTCCTGCGCCACGCCTTTGCGACGCACCTGCTGGAAGGCGGAGCGGACCTGCGCGTGGTCCAGACTCTGCTGGGACACGCCGATATCTCGACGACCCAGATCTATACCCATGTTGCCGGCGAGCGCCTGCGCGAAGTGGTCGAGACGCATCATCCGCTTGCACGGGGACGTCGCTAGGCTGAAAATCCGCTTTGACGGGAGCTGACTTGCTGTTAAAGGCCTCGTCCCTTAGAAGATCATTGCAATTTTATGATGACCACCGCCAATTGGGCCATTCACAGAGCGACCTGATGCGACATTATCTCGAATTCGAACGTCCGATCGCCGATCTGGAATCCAAGATCGAAGAGCTGTCGATACTGTCGCAGTCGGGCGGCGCCGATCTCGAAGTCGAACTTCGCGCCCTGCGTGACCGCACCGAGGTCCTGCGCCGTGAGACCTATTCCCGCCTCGAGCCGTGGCAGAAGACCATGGTCGCTCGCCACCCCGAACGTCCGCACCTGGTCGACTACATCACCGGCCTGATCACCGAATTTGTCGAACTGCGCGGTGACCGCAAGTTCGGCGACGACCAGGCGATCGTCGGCGGCCTGGGCCGTTTTCGTGGCCAGCCCGTGGTCGTGATGGGCCATGAAAAGGGATATGACACGGCCACACGCCTGAAGCACAATTTTGGCATGGCGCGTCCGGAAGGCTACCGTAAGGCGGTGCGCCTGATGGACATGGCCGAGCAGTACGGCCTGCCGGTCCTGACCTTTGTCGATACGGCCGGCGCCTATCCCGGTATCGGCGCCGAGGAACGCGGCCAGGCCGAAGCCATTGCGCGTTCGACCGAGCGCGGCCTGACCTTGAAATCGCCCATGGTCGCGACCGTGACCGGTGAGGGCGGCTCCGGCGGCGCCATCGCCCTGGCCGCCGCCAACCGCGTGCTGATTCTCGAACATTCGATCTACAGCGTCATCTCGCCCGAAGGCGCGGCCTCGATCCTGTGGCGCGACGACAAGAGCGGGACCCGCGCCAAGGATGCCGCCGAACAGATGAAGATCACGGCGCCCGACCTGCTGAAGCTCGGCATTGTCGACCGCATCGTCCAGGAACCGGCGGGCGGCGCCCATTCCGATCCCGAGGCCATGATCGACGCCCTGGGCGACGTGCTCGAAGACGAATTGAAGGCCTTGAGCTTCCTGACGCCGGAGCAACTGGTCGAACAGCGCGCCAAACGGTTCTATGATATCGGCAAGGTCGGGCTTAGCTGAAATTATAACACGAGGGGGGCGATGAGCGTTATCCGAATCTATCCCTACGCTCCGCTGCGCGCGATCACGACCTGGACCGTGATTTCACAATGCGTCAAACTGGCGGCTCTGGGACTGCTTGCCTGTCTTGTTGCCCGCGCCCTGATCGTCGGCGATCCGATTGATTACACCTCGACAGCTGACACGACCAACACAGACACTGGGCCGCTCATTGCACGATGGCTGGTAATCGCTCTTATCAACGGTCCTGACGTGGTCAGTCTGATCTGGTTCTATCGGGCCGCCGGCAATACGCGTGCTCTGAGTTTGCCGACCTTGAAACCAACCCGAGCCGTTGGTTGGTTTTTCGTCCCTTTCGCCAATCTGTGCCTGCCTTATCTCTATATGCGCGATATCTGGGTTAGCGCGCTTGACCTGCACGAAGGCCGCCGCGCTCGTGACGCACTGCCCGTTACGGTTTGGTGGTGCTGTGTTGTCGTTGGAGGCCTGTTTATCTCGTTCGGATCGGACCCGACCGCGCTGGAAAGTCCGGACCCGGTCCGCGACGGCTATCTTATGTTGGTTGGAAGTATGTTCAGTTGGGCTGGCAGCCTGCTTTTTCTCAGGCTGGTGCTGCGGATCAGCCGATGGCGGAACGCCGAGGATACAGCCCGAGCCGTCTGTCCCTGATCTTACGTCCCCCTTACTTTTCCGCGGCATGTCCCTCTTTGTAACCGAATGCAGGGATTCCTACCCTTGCCCGATCTTCAGATTTCGGGATTCCCTGCCATGCGTATCTATTACCTCGCGGCTGCCGCCGCCCTCGTTATCTTCCCTCTTGCAACGGCCGCTCAGGCCGCCGAAGACCCCGAAATCGGTGCCCGCGCCAGCACCCTGGGTGTAGGTGTCTGGGCCGGCGTCAAGGTCGCGCCGCACATCCGCCTGCGCGGAATCGTCAACGGCCTGAACGTCAGCTACGACGATAATGTCGATGACGTCGACTATAAGGGCGACCTCAAATTGGGGTCGGCCGGGCTGCAGGCGGATTTCTTCCCGCTCGATGAAGGCCCCCTCTATCTGACGGCGGGGTTATACGCCAATGGTAACAAGATTGGCGCCACGGCGACGCCGTCAAGCAATACCAACATCGGCGGTACGACCTACACGCCGTCCGAAATCGGCACGCTCGACATGAAGGCCAAGTACAAGAGCTCGGCGCCGTACCTGGGTGTGGGCGCGGAATGGAGCCTCTATCCGGCGGTCATTAATCTGGAAGCTGGCGCCTATTTCCAGGGCCAGCCCGACGTTACCCTGACCTCCAATGGCACCCTGGCCAGCAACCCGGCCTATCAGTCGTCTCTGGAGCAGGAACGCAAGAATACCGAGGACGATCTTAAGGGGACCGGCACCTGGCCTGTCGTCAGCATCGGCGTCGGTTTCCGCTTTTAGTCCTTATTTATCGAAACCTGATGCGGGTAGGGGATGTCTATACCTGCCGCATCGAGGGCCGTCTTGATATCGACGATTAACCGTGTGCGCGCGACCAGGGCATGCGACGGCATGACCCAGACGGCGACGCGCAGGGTAATGCCGCTGGCCGCGAAGTCGTGAACCGCCACCCACGGCTCGGGCGCTTCCATCAGATCCGGCTGGGCCTTGGCGACCTCGAGCAGGCGCGCCATGGCGGCCGTCAGGTCCGTGGCGTAACCGACATCGAACCGCACCTCGACGCGGATCGCGCCATTGGTCGTGACATTGCTGATTTCGTTGGCGAAGACCTTGCTGTTGGGTACATAGACGCGGACATTGTCGAGATTGTCGATCTCGGTGCTGAACAGGCCGAGACGCCGGACGCGCCCCTGGACTTCGCCGATCTTGACCGAGTCGCCGATGCGGTAGGGCTTGGTGAACAGGATCATCAGACCCGACGCAACATTGCCCAGTGTGCCCTGCAGCGCCAGGCCGATCGACAGCGAGGCGGCGCCCAGCACGGTAATAAAGGACGCTGTCTCGATACCCAGCCGGTTCATCACGGCGACAAAGCCGAGCGTCAGGATCATCCACCGTGCCACCTGAGACAGAAACAGCGGCAAGGTACGGTCAGCGTCGTTCTGCACAAAGCGCCTGGCCAGGTTCTTGGCGCCGTTCGACACCCAGCGCGAGATGAACAGGGTGACGATCAGGATGGCCAGGGCCGAGGCGGCATTGGTCATGAAGCCGGAGGTATGGTCGATATGCGACCACCAGGTCTTGGCTTCGCCGGCGGTGTCGTTGAGAAAGGGCTGCAAACCCTTCAGGTTGGCAGTCGAAAGCAGGGCCATCACGATTTGCGCCTCTGTTTGAAAAAGTCCTTCAGCAAGGTCGAACTTTCGTTCGCCAGAATGCCGGACGACACCTCCGGCCGCCAGTGGCAGGTCGGCTGGGCGAAGAATTTCGGGCCATGATCGACCGCGCCGCCCTTGGCGTCAGGGGCGCCGTAGACCAGCCTGGCAATACGGGCATGCGAGATGGCGCCGGCGCACATGGCGCAGGGTTCCAGAGTCACATACATCGAAAGCCCTGTCAGGCGGTAATTGCCGACGGCCTGGCCGGCGGCGCGCAGGGCGATGATTTCGGCGTGGGCACAGGGGTCGTTAAGCCTGATTGGCGAATTTCTTGCCGTCACCACAACAGTTTTACTTGACGGATCGAAGATTAGAGCGCCAATCGGCACCTCGCCAGACTGGGCCGCCAAGCGTGCCTGGTCTAAAGCCGTTTGCATCAAGGATTCGTCATCGTGCGCCATGCCGCCAGATGACGGGACACGAAGCAGGCGTCAAGTAAAAAGGCCCTCATCCGATACCTTGGCCAAATTCTATAGAAAGTCATACCCGTGACCCAAGACAGTAACGCTGGAGAGCGTGACGAACCCCAGGTGCAACACACCGAGATGGAAACCCCCGAGGCGCCCCGCGAACTGACCCCGCGCGAGATAGCCCAGGCCCGCGAGGCCCAGGAAATCGCCGACGGCCATCGCTACCAGACCCAGGAATTCCGCGACGCCCGTGAGGCGCAAAAGCCGGTGTCGGACCGCAAGAAGGCGCGCGATGACGCCAAGGCCGGCGGTGGAAAGAAGGATGGGCCCAAAAAGGATATGCCGGCCAAGGCCACGGAACGCATCGCCAAGGTCTTGGCGCGCGCCGGCCTGGCGTCGCGCCGCGAAGTTGAACGCCTGATCGGCCTGGGCAAGATCGCCGTCAATGGCCGCATCCTGGAGACCCCAGCGGTCCTGGTGTCGTCGGCCGATGTCATCACGGTCGACGGCCAGCAGATCGGCAAGGCCGATGCGACCCGCCTTTGGCGCTATCACAAGCCGGTCGGGCTGATCACCACCCATTCGGACCCGCAAGGCCGTCCAACCCTGTTTGAAAAGCTGCCGCAGGACCTGCCGCGCGTCATCAGCGTCGGCCGCCTTGATCTCAATTCCGAAGGCCTGCTGCTGCTGACCAATGACGGTGAACTGGCGCGCGCGCTGGAAAAGCCGTCGTCGGGCTGGGTGCGGCGCTATCGTGTCCGCGCACTGGGTAATACGTCCCAGGCCCGCCTCGACAGTCTGAAGGCCGGCACCACGGTCGACGGGGTGATCTACGGCCCCATGGAAGCATCGCTCGACAAGGTGGCCGAAAAGGCCGACGGCCGCGCCAATGTCTGGCTGACGGTCGCCATCACCGAAGGCAAGAACCGCGAAGTCCGCAAGGTGCTGGAATCGATCGGACTGAAGGTCAACCGCCTGATCCGCCTGGCTTATGGTCCTTTCCTCCTCGGCAATCTCGAATCGGGTGAAGTCGAGGAAGTCGGCCCACGCGTCATCCGCGAACTGCTGGCCGACGTTGTGCCGCTGAAGAACCTGCCGCCGGAAGGTGCGTCGCAGACTCAAGGCGCACCGCGCGAGCGGGCCGGTGAGGCTGTTCAGGGACGAAGGGGCGGCGGCGACCGCTTCAAGTCGGACCGGCCGTCATTTGACAGATCAGGGGGAGATCGGCCGCGCGGTGAGCGCAGCTTTGCCGACAAGCCATTCAGCGCCAAACCACGCGAAGATGGGCCACGCGGTGAGGGGCCGCGTGGCAAGCCGGGCTTTGCCGAAAAGCGCGAGTACAAGGAACGCGATTTCGACCAGCGCCCGCGCTTCGAAGGCGATGGCGAGGCGCGCGACCGTAAGCCTGAAGCGGCCGGTGATTTCAAGCCGCGCTTCGACCGCGAACGTCCGGCGCGTGACGGCGACCGTCCCGCCTACGCCAAGAAGCCTTATGCGCCACGCAGCGGCGGCGAGGGTGAACGCAAGTCCTATCCCGCCAAGCCGCGCTTCGATCGTGCCGCCGGTGGAGATGCGCGTTCGACCTATACACCGCGTCCCGACCGTGCCGGCCAGGGCGAGCGCAGCGACCGCAACAAACCGGCCTATGGCGATCGTCCGGCGCCGCGCAAGACCTATGGCGCACGCGACGAGAGCAGCGCACCGAGGTCGGGCGAAGCGGGCGCCTATGAACGTGCCAAGCGTGAATTCGGCCCCCGTCCTGCCCGGGACGGTGCCAGCGACAAGCCGGCTTACAAGAAGCCTTATGCTCCGCGCGACAACGCCGAAAGCGGTGAGCGCCGGTCCTATATCAAGCCGTTCCGCGCCGATCGTCCGCAAGGTGACCGGCCGTCAGGTAGCGGCGATGCCCGTTCCAGCTACACCCCGCGCCCCGAGCGCAGCGGTGAAGGCGGCGGTTACAAGAAGCCCTACGACAAGAAGCCTTATGCGTCGCGCGATGGCGGCGACAAACCGGCCTACGCTAAAAAGCCCTATGCCGATCGCGGCGAGGGCGGCGCACGTCCGTTCAACCGCGAACGTCCCGCGCGGGACGGCGACAAGCCTGCCTATGCCAAGAAGCCGTATGCTTCTCGTGACGGCGCGTCCAGCGGCGACCGCAAGGCCTATGGCGGAGGGCCGAAATCCTCGGCGCCCCGTGGCAACTTCAGCAAAGGCCCCCGTCCGGATGGTCCCCGTTCTGATGGCCCGCGTCCCGGCGGCCCCCGTCCTTCCGGACCGCGCCCGTTCAACCGCAAGCCGCGCGACGCGTAAGGCGCTTCGATGCGTATTATCGGCGGTGAGTACAAGGGCAGGGCCATAACCACGCCGGATGGGCAGACAACCCGTCCGACGTCCGACAGGGCGCGCGAGGCCATCTTCAACATCCTGGCCCATGCCGACTGGGCGCCGGATATCGAAGGTGCGCGCGTGCTTGACATGTTTGCCGGCTCGGGCGCCCTGGGCTTCGAAGCCCTGTCGCGTGGTGCGGCCTTCTGCCTGTTCGTCGAAACCGACGAAGCCGCCCGTGGCGCAATTCGGGACAATGTCGAAACCTTCGGTCTTTTTGGCACGACGCGCATTCATCGCCGGGACGCGACGCAGATCGGAGCCCGTCCCGGGCCTGACAGCGACGTTTTTGATCTCGTTTTTCTCGATCCACCCTACCGCAAAGGCTTGGGAGAGAAGGCTTTGAGTGCACTTGCGAACGGTAACTGGTTGTCAAAAAACGCCACAATCGTCTTCGAAAGGGCCGCCGACGAGGATGATTTTGTCACAGACCTGTGGGAAATAAACAACGTTAAAATCTACGGTGCAGCCCAGGTTTTATTTCTGAAACAAAAAATTTTTATTTCTTAAGTTTTTGATTTTTATTAGAAATTTATGCGGTTTTTCCGTCATAGTGGTAAATTTAACCCACGGTTAAATATTTCGTATTGACGGGTGAGCCGTCTTATCCACAATATGTCCTTAACAAGGCGTAAATAATAAGCAAGGCATAAAACTTGCTGCGTCAGTAGCGTACCACTTAAAAAAAATTAGGGGTGATGTGATGGACTATCAAGCGGCTCACGCGGTTAAGACGAAGACGTCGAAGCGTCGACCCGACGCGCTGAAACTCCTGCTTATTGCAGGACTTAGCGTGCAGGCCTGGGGTGTCGTGATGGGGTTAGGCCTCATCATTCTGAATCTGACTCACTGATTTCATACGTGCCTGCGATCGTTTCGTTCGCAGGTTTTTTTATGAAATCTTTATGTCGATAGTAAAGGGACGCTGTCAAAAGCGTCCCTTGATGATTTGCCGGGCGTGATGATGTCGGCAGCGACAGAAGTCGCGGCGCCTACCGCCGTCCGAACAGCTTTTCGATATCTTTGAGCTTCAGCTCGACATAGGTCGGCCGGCCGTGGTTGCACTGGCCGGAATGTGGCGTCGCCTCCATCTGGCGCAGCAGGGCATTCATTTCCTCACCGGTCAAACGCCGGCCCGAGCGCACGCTGTGCCGGCAGGCGTGATCGCCGCAAATCTCCGCCATTCGCTCCTTGAGCGCCAAAAGTTCGCCGTGTTCGGTCAGGTCGTCGACCAGGTCGCGCACCAGGCCGGATATGTCGCAGTCGCCCAGCAGGACCGGGATATCGCGGATCAGGACGCTGGTTGGACCGAAGGCCTCGACGCCCAGCCCCATCTCGGCCAGGTCATCGCGGCGGGTCATTAACCGGGCCACTTCCTCGCGCTCGAGATCGACAATCTCCGGAATCAGCAGGCTCTGGCTCAATACCTGCCCCTGGGCCATGGCGACCTTCATCTGCTCATAAACCAGGCGTTCGTGGGCGGCGTGCTGGTCGACAATGATCAGGCCATCACTGGTCTGGGCGATGACATAGGTTTCGTGAATCTGTGCCCGGGCGGCGCCCAGCGGGAAGGTGTCTACCATTGTACTAACCGGTTCCGGGCGTTCCAGGACGCCAGAAACGCCGCCAGAAACGCCGCCAGAAACGCCGGATGAGAAGCCGGGGGCAAACCCTTCGGAAACGCCGCTCGCATAAGGTTGCACATGTGTTGTATCATGCTCGACGCGACCAGCCGGATAAAAGGTGGCGGGTTCAGGTGCGGCCATGGGCATGTCAGGGCTGAGCCAGGGACGTACAGCGGCAATCTGCGACGGTGTCGGCCGGTTCAGATTGAGCACCGGTTGGAAAGCTTCGGGCCGAAAGCCGGTGATCGCGGTCTGGGCCACGGTCGTGGCGGCGCGGTGGCCGGCCGAGGCCAGGGCGTGTTTCAACGCTCCGATGATCAGGCCGCGCACCAGGTTGGGATCGCGAAAGCGCACCTCGGCCTTGGCGGGATGGACGTTGACGTCGAGGTCCTGCGGGTCGATCTCGACGAACAGGGCGGCCAGGGGGTGACGGTCGCGTGCCAGGAAGTCGGCATAGGCGGCGCGCAGGGCGCCGGTCAGCAGCTTGTCGCGCACCGGCCGGTTATTGACGAACAGGTACTGATGCATGGCATTGCCGCGCGAAAAGGTCGGCAGGCCGGCATAACCCGTCAGGCGCACATCTTCGCGTCCCTGGTCGATCAGCAGGGCATTGTCGGCGAAATCGGCGCCCAATATGGCCGACAGCCGGCGCAGGCGGCCGTCGAAGCCCGGATGCTCGCCATAGAGCTTGAGCACGCGCTTGCCATCCAGTTCGAGCGTAAAGCCGACCCCCTCGTGGGCCATGGCCTGGCGCTTGACCTCCTCGGCGATCGCCATGTTTTCGGCGCGCTCGGACTTCATGAATTTCAGCCGGGCCGGCGTGGCGTAGAACAGGTCGCGCAGGTCGATCCGCGTGCCGTGGTCGCCGCCGAAGGCTGCGGGCTTCAGGCCGGATGTAGCGCCGCCATCGACATCGATGCCCAGCGCCTGGCTGGCTTCCCGCGGCTTGGAGACGATGTTGAGACGGGCAACCGAGCCCATGGAGGGCAGGGCTTCGCCACGGAAACCCAGGGTCTGGATGTGCAGCAGGTCCCAGGTGCCGTCGTCCTGGGGCTTGAGTTTCGACGTGGCGTGGCGTTCGACGGCCAGTTCCAGGTCGGGCCCGGCCATGCCTGAGCCGTCATCCTCAATCAGGATGCGCGACAGCCCACCCTGTTCGGCACGGATATCGATATGGCGCGCGCCGGCGTCTATGGCGTTTTCGACCAGTTCCTTGACCGCCGAGGCGGGGCGTTCGACGACCTCGCCGGCGGCGATGCGGTTGATGGTATCCTGGGGAAGACGCTGTATCTGGGCCATAGGCCTAATATAGGCGGAGTCGGCGCAAATGTCTTGCCGTGCAGTGATAAGCATCGGCGACTATTTCGATAGCGTTATCGGCGTTTCATTGAGTCAGACAGTGGAATTTTTGGCCACGAAAAACACGAAAAAACGAAAAGCACGAACAGTGGCTGAAACATCGCGCCCGAAGGGCAATCGGTAGTGAGGCCTCTTCGTTGACATAGGGCGCTTCGCGCGGTCGTATCCGCTTCTCTCGTTCGTGCTTTTCGTTTTTTCGTGTTTTTCGTGGCCAAAAATTCCACTGTCGAAGATAGGAGGCGCTGATTTGCACCAGCCCCTCCTTGTCTCGTCTCCGATTTACGGCTTTTTGAACACCAGGGCAAAGCGGTCCGTATGACCGCGAATGCTGTCGTCGAACACATTCTTGCTGTGGTCGTCCGTCGTGTTCGACAGCACGGGATCATCAGCGACCAACACAAAGCCGGCCGCAGCAAAGTCATTCAGCACCGTCTTCTTTTCGATACGGTGCAGCGTATTGGTGGCGGTCGACCCGACGCCGGTCGCCGTATTGTGATCGGTCACAATGACGAGGCCGCCGGGCTTCAGCGTCGCCTTCAGCGATCCCAGGACCTTGGCCGAGTCGTGGCCGTCGAAATTATAGGTATCGTGATAGATCATGCCCAGGAAGGCGACGTCATACAGTGTCGCGGGCACGGGCAGCTTGTCGAAATCGGCCTGGACCAGGTGGATATTCGGCCGCGCCGCCGCCATGGCCTGACGGCCGGGCAGGGCGTTGAACTTGACGTCCCATTCTTCCGGATCGTGCGAATCGACCGAACCATCGCACACGGCGGCGGACAGCAGCATCGACGAATAGCCGCCACCGGCGCCCAGATCGAGCACATGATCGCCCGGCTTGACGTAGGACAGGAAGAAGCCAACCTCGGCGTGGCGTGCCTCATCGCGTTCGCGCTGCTTGGCCGGACGGTCGGCACGCGCGAAGGCAGCATCGACCCGGCTGGCGACCGTGGCATCGGCGGCGCACTCGGGCGCGGCTGCGAATACGGGGGCAGCCGTGAATCCTAAGGACATGACGCCCAAAGACAGGACAAGGCTAAGAGCGGTGAGACGCAGAGACAACATGGCATCCTCCAGTATGTTTGGCAGCAAAAAAGGCGTCCCGACGGAACGCCTTTTTCACGATATTCTCAAGTTACAAACCGGCAATAATCGCCGTCTGGACCCTACAGGCCGGGCAGCTTGAACTTCTTGTCCTGCTTCTGCGCGATGACGATCGGCTGATCACCGACCAGAGCCTTCAGGCGCGCTTCTTCAGCGGCCGCATCGACCGGAGCGACCTCGTTGCCGACATTGGTATTGGCGCCGGCGACGGTGACATCCTTCTTTTTCCAGAACATGACCGAGTCGGCAAAGCTGGCGTCCTTATAGGCCAGGTCGCCAAATTCGTCGTCGACGACATAGCGCGCCAAGGGATCGGCTTTGTCGGCGCCGGCCTGGGCGGCGAACAACTGTTCGCCCTGCGAGCGGTTGACCGAGTCACGCTGGCCCAGCAGGGCCTGACGGGCGGCGCTTTCCGGTTGCAGTTCCTGCGGACGCGGCTCGCCGGGCGAGGGCGGACGCAGGGCGTAGTCCGGCGGCACGACCAGGGGCGCCTTGGTGACGACGCGGAATTCATCGGGCACGACCTTGTTCAGACCGAGCGCATTCTTGGTGGACTCGCAACCCGACAGGCTAACCGCCGCCAAAATTGCCAAGCCTGCCGCGACCTTAAGCGACTTCATTCGTATGCTCCATATGCCCCCGTCACAGGCTTAACGGCCCGGACGAAGGAGTGATACTTGTTTTATCCGCCCCTGCCAAGGGGTTAACCTTGCGTGCCGGCCTTTGCGCTCTGCTCGGCCCGGTAAAAATACCACAGCAGCAGGGCGATGCCGATACAGATGGCGCTGTCGGCGACATTGAAGACCCACGGGAACATCAAACCCGAAAAGTCGAGAAAGTCGACCACAGACCCCAAACGGACACGATCGATGGCGTTGCCGATGGCGCCGGCGGCGATCAGACCGAAGGCAACACCCAGCAACGGCCGCTGAACCCTGAACACGATCCAGGTCAAAAGCCCCGCCACGACCAACTGAAACAGCGTCAAAACCCAGCGCATGATCCCGCCGGAATTCAACAGACCGAAACTGATCCCGTCATTATGCACCATGCTGAGCGCAAAGAAGGGCAAAATCTTGACGCTGCCGTGTAAGGGCAGATTTAATCCGTACAGAATCCACGCCTTCGAGGCCTGATCGGCCACGACGATCAGCGGAATGATCCAGAACAACTTAAGGCCCAACTGGCTTACCGGTTTGCGCAACTCGGCGCGCAGGGTCTCGATCGTCTCAGGCATGCACCACACTCGTATCCATACGCGTCTGTTGGGCGTCCCAGGCGGCGACGGCTTCGGCGTCGCGCAGGGACAGGTCGGGGTAGCGGGGATCGCTGCCGACTTCGGGCAGGATGCGCCATGAACGCTGGCATTTGCGGCCTTCGGCAAGGGCGAATTCGACCGCCACGGTGGCAATGCCGTCGAGACGGAAGGCGTGATCCGGCGCGGTATGGTAGCTGAGCGTCGCCTGCGAGGTGCGGAAAACCTCGGCGGCGTCAATGCCATCGAAGGCGTCGAGCAGGCCCGCGTCGGCGAGATAGACAACGGGCGCGGCCTCGAGGGCCGAGCCGATCACCTTGTCACGGCGCTTTTCCTCCAGCGCGGCGGTGACCACCGACAGGACGGTTTCGATCTTGGCCCAGCGGTCGGCCTCGCGGCTGTTGGTCCAGCTGTCGGGCACGGCGTCCAGTACGCGGAACAGGTTGGCCGGGCTGTCCGGGAAGCGGCTGGTCCATGCCTCTTCGGCGGTAAAGGTCATGATCGGCGCCAGCCAGGCGGTCAGGCGGTCGAACAGGATGTTGAGCACGGTGCGGCAGGCGCGGCGGCGCACGGCATCCGGCTGGTCGCAATACAGGCTGTCCTTGCGGATATCGAAATAGAGGGCCGACAGGGTCTGCGAGCAGAATTCGCTGACCGGACGGATGACGGCGGCAAAGTCGTATACGTCATAGGCGTCGCGCACCTGCTGGTCGAGGCGATGAACCTCGTGCAGCACATAGCGTTCCAGCGATGGCATGTCCTGGTAGTCGACGGCCTCGGACGCGTCGTAACCCTTCAGCGCCCCGAGCAGGTAGCGCACGGTGTTGCGCAGCTTGCGATAGGCGTCGACCGTCGTTTGCAGGATCTCTTTGCCGATGCGCAGGTCTTCGGAATAGTCCGACAGGCTGACCCACAGGCGCAGGATCTCGACGCCGAACTCTTTGGCGATGTCCTGTGGCGGGACAACATTGCCCTTGGCTTTCGACATTTTCTCGCCATTCTTGTCGAGGACGAAGCCGTGAGTCAGCACGCCCTTATAGGGGGCGACGCCGCGCGTGCCGCAGCTTTCGAGCAGGGACGACTGGAACCAGCCACGATGCTGGTCCGAGCCTTCGAGATAGAGGTCGGCCGGCCACGCCGATCCGACGCGATCCTCAATGGTGAAGGCGTGGGTCGAACCGGAATCGAACCAGACATCTAGGATGTCGGCGATCTTTTCAAAGTTGGCCGGGTCGTAGCCATTGCCGAGGAAATCGCTGTCAGGGCGGGTGAACCAGGCGTCGGCGCCGTCCGCGGCGATCAGGTCGGTGATGCGCTTATTGACGGCTTCGTCGCGCAGCGGCTCCCCGGTCGCCTTGTCGACATACATGGCCAAGGGCGTACCCCAGTTGCGCTGGCGGCTGATCAGCCAGTCGGGACGACTTTCGACCATACCTGCAATGCGGTTGCGGCCGCCTTCGGGGTAAAATTGTGTGGCGTGGATGGCGCGCATCGCCTTTTCTCGCAAGGAGTCTGCAGCCGGCTCGCCGCCATCCATGCGGATAAACCACTGCGGCGTATTTCTAAAGATCACGGGGGCCTTGGAGCGCCAGGAGTGCGGATAGGAATGTTCGACCCGGCCACGGGCCAGCAGATTGCCGGCGGCGATCAGCTTTTCCATGACCGCACCGTTGGCCGGACCGAACTTGCCGGCCTTCTTGCCGTCGACCTCCAGCACCTGCAGCCCGCCGAACAGCGGGACGTGCGGGTAGTAGGCGCCGTCGGGATCGACCGTGTCGGGGATGGTGTCGAGCGAACGCCCGGACTTCAGCCACACCAGGTAGTCGTCGGCGCCGTGACCGGGCGCGGTATGGACAAAGCCCGTACCGGCTTCGTCCGTGACGTGGTCGCCGGCCAGCATGGGAACGTCGAAGCCATAGCCTGCATCGATTTCAGCCAGGGGGTGACGCAGGATCAAAGCGCCCAGCACGTCGGGCGGCAGGTCGACAAGCTTGGTCCACGCCGTCGCATTGGCGGCGGTCAGGACGGATTGGGCCAAGTTGTCGGCCAGGATCAGGCGGTCGCCGGCCATGGCCCATGGCGCGAAACCGAGATCGGCTTCGGACTTCACCGTGCCGACCTCATAGACCGAATAGTTGATCTTCGGGTTGAAGCTGACGGCGCGGTTGGCGGGGATGGTCCACGGCGTAGTCGTCCAGATAACGACGCTGGCATCCTTCAGGTTATCGTATTCGGCGTCGGCGTTCTCCCATTCGCCTGGCACGACGGGGAACTTCACCCAGATTGTGGGAGAGGTATGGGGATGATATTCGACCTCGGCATCGGCCAGTGCCGTGCGCTCGACCGGCGACCACATGACGGGCTTGGATCCGCGATAAAGCTGGCCCGACATCAGGAACTTGTGGAACTCGGCCGTCACCTTGGCTTCGGTGGCGAAATCCATGGTGGCGTAACGCTCGTCCCATTCGCCCAGCACACCCAGGCGCTTGAACTCTTCGCGCTGGACGCCGATCCACTCGGCCGCATAGTCGCGGCAGGCCTTGCGGAACTCGGCCGCCGGGACCTCGTCCTTCTTGCGGCCCTTGGCGCGGAACTGTTCTTCGATCTTCCATTCGATCGGCAGGCCGTGGCAGTCCCAGCCGGGGACGTAGTCGACGTCGTAGCCCAGGAGGAATTTCGAGCGGACGACGAAGTCCTTGAGGATCTTGTTCAGCGCATGGCCGATATGGATATTGCCATTGGCATAGGGCGGGCCGTCGTGCAGCACGAACAGCGGCGCATTGGCCGCCTGGCGCGCCTTGCGTACAGCATGATACAGATCGGCCTCTTCCCATTTTTTCAGCATTTCGGGCTCGGCCTTGGGCAGGCCGGCGCGCATGGGAAAATCGGTTTGCGGCAGGAAGACGGTGTCGCGATAATCGCGGGCGGCAGATGGGGATTCGTTTTCGAGCATGTTCATTCAGGTCGGGTATGAGTGTGTCGGCAATAGGGCAGGGCAAAACTCCCGGCGCGGCCCGAAACGTTCAGGGCGCACCGGGCCTTAAATTCGTATAGTGGCCCGCAACTTCGACATGGCTTGGCTTTAACAGAGCGTGTTACGGCTGGCTAGGCAAAATATGGTGTTCAGGACGGCAATAAACCTGCTGGCAGGTTTTGGCAGGAAGGGGGCCTATCTGTAGGTCAAAACAGGAGTGCCACATTATGTCAAAGATCGATTTCAAGACCGAATATAAGAGCCTGTACAGCGCGCCGCAGAAGGAATTTGCGCTGATCGAGGTGCCGCCGTTACCCTATCTGATGTTCGACGGTCACGGCAATCCGAACACGGCGCCCGTCTACCAGCAGGCGGTCGAAGCGCTCTATTCCCTGTCCTATACCTTGAAGTTCATGAGCAAACGCGCCTTCGACCGTGACTATGTCGTGGGGCCGCTGGAGGGTCTGTGGTGGGCAAAGGACATGACGGCCTTTACATCGGGCAGGAAGGACGACTGGTCCTGGACCATGATGATCCTGCAGCCGGAATGGATCGAGCCGGCGCATCTCGCCGCCGCCAAGTCGGAAGTGCTGATGAAAAAGGGCCTGCCGGGCGTCGAAGATGTACGCCTGGAAGTCCTGAATGAGGGCCTGTGCGCCCAGATCCTGCATGTTGGATCCTATGCCGATGAAGCGCCGACCCTGGCGCGGCTGCATAAGGAATGGCTGCCGGCCAATGGATTGAAAGAGACGGGGCATCATCACGAGATCTATCTCAGCGACCCGCGCAAGGTTGAGCCGGCAAAACTGAAAACCCTGCTGCGCCAGCCCGTAGAGCGGATTTAGGGAAGCGATTTCCCACAGATTGGCATTGGTGGCTTGTTCAGGGCGTTCCTGAATCCCTTGTAGGGCAAGGGTTACAAATGCTGACAGGTTCCAAATACGGCTCGACGTGCAGCCATATTCAGTTCATCCGTGCCTAAACCTCACGGAGTCCATCATGTCGCTCGTCTCGCTCTGCCGTACAATCGCCTGTGCTGGTTCCCTAAGCCTGGTCCTCGCAACTGGCCTCGCTACCGTCGCCCAGGCCAAGCCCAGTCCAAAGGAATGCGCTGTCACGGGCCTGTTGTTGGGTGACAAGGTCGCCGCCATGCAGGAAGCCTTGAAGCAATACAAGATTGCCTTGGGTGACAATCCATCGGCTGCCGATCAGGCCGATTATGACGACCTTGCCAAGACGGTCGATACGCTCGACACGCTTAGCGGCGGACTGGTCGCAATATATTTCGACGTAAACGACATGCCGACCTCGGAAGAACTGGCCGCGGGCAAGGATAGGACGCTTGACGATCTGGTCGATCAGGCCAATGCCTGCATCAGCGAATAGGCGGGCTGGCTGGATAAAGCGGCCGGTATTGAGGCAGGTGACGAGTTCGGCTACGGCGACACTGCGAAATTTTGAGGTTACAGCAATTTTCAACGCGGAAAGCGCCGAAAAGTCGGACAGACGCGGAAAAGGAAGATCCGGAAAAGGTTTCGTCCGAAGGGCTTTCATTCTTCGCAGGCTGCAACGCATACAAGAAGGCGCTTTCCCCTTCGCCAAAGCTTCGGGGAACAGGTCGCGCGATAGCAACAACACCCTGAATTTCTGCGTCTGTCCGACTTTTCGGCGCTTTCCGCGTTGAAAATTACCGTAGATTCAATTTGTAGCTTTACCGGAGTGCAGTGCGCTATCGATAATCAATCGCCGCCGTTCAGGGTTTCCGACCGACTGCACACCTCGCGGGCATAGGCTGCGTCTTTTTCGATCTGCGCCCGCAGTTCGGGGAACGATTCGAATTTCATTTCCGGCCGGATATATTCGATCAGGAAGACCTCGACAAATTGGCCGTAGGCATCCTCGTCGAAGTCGAACAGGTGCGTCTCGAACACTTCGGTCAAGCCATCGACCGTCGGGCGGTTGCCGATATTGCTGACGCCGCCGAACCAACGCCCGTCCTCAAAACGCGTTTCGGTAACGTAGACGCCGTATTTCGGCCGCTGATAGGGGCCCAGATCCATGTTCAAGGTCGGAAAACCGATCGTCCGACCCTTTTGTGCACCCAAGGCGACCTCGCCCAGAAAGCCCTGCGGCCTGCCCAGGATCGTCTCGACCGTCTTCAGGTCGGCGACCTTGAGCGCCTCGCGCACCGCCGTCGACGACAGCTTGTTGCCGACCGCGTCGGTCCGGCAATCGAGGATCGCCACCTCGAAGCCGTATTTTTCGCCATAGGCGATGAGATCCTTCGCCTTGCCGGCGCCCCGGGCGCCGAAGTTGAAGTCGAAACCGGCGCCGACAAAGGCGACCTTCAGGGCATCCTTCAGGACCTTTTTGGCAAAGTCCTCGGCGCTCATCCGCGCCAGGTTGTCATCGAAACGGATGATGACCGCGTAATCCATCTCCAGGCGATCGAACATGCGCGTCTGTTGCTGGATGCGGCTGAGACGGAAGGGCTCACTGTCGGGCTGGAAGAAGCTGTGCGGATGGGGATCGAAGAAGATGACCGTATGCGGCCCGACGACCGTCCGGTTCAGGGCCTGGTCCATGACCTGGAGGTGGCCGATATGGACGCCGTCGAAACTGCCGATCGAGGCGAAGCTGCCGGGCGGGATTTCTCCAAGCATCGACACCTCGCCGGTGTCGTCGATCCACAACTCGACGATCTCCATATTGCCGGGTGTCAACATGGTCCAGTGATAGCGCTGGTTGTCGAGTATATAGGGCTTCATGCCGCCGGCCTTTTCGGCGCGATGACCACGGCCGTACCGTCGACAAAGGTCTTGTTGCGGACCTTGACGACGGTGCTGAGCGTGACATGGCCGCTTTTCAGGTCGATGGCGATAATGGTCACGATGACGCTGACCTCGTCGCCCGGACGGACCGCGCGCTTGAAGTTGAGGCTTTGCGACACATAGATAGCGCCGCGGCCGGGCAGGTCGGACGCCAGGGTGGCCGATATATAGGCCCCCATCAGCATGCCGTGGGCGATGCGGCCCTTGAACGGCGAGGCTGCGGCAAAGTCCTCGTCGACATGGACCGGATTGTGATCGGTCGAGACATCGGCAAAGGCGCGGATCGCGGCGTCATCGACCGTGAAGATGCGCGAGGCGGTCTGTTCGAGGCTTAGTTCGTCAAGATAAAAGGCGTTGCTCATGAAACCTGCTTTAGGTGAACCATCGCGCAGTGCCAAGGGCTGCTGCGGGTTCGTCGATGAAATTTGTGCCGGGTTGAGACGCTTTTTCTGCAAAATCGTACAGAACTTTCACTATATTTCGTGGTTAATATAGGCTATATCGTTGATTTATATAAATAATAAAACGAAACGCTCTTAACCTGATTTTATCGGATTTCGCGCAATATGGGCACTGTCTTCAAAACGAAGGGCCTGCGTCCTGCAGAGCCCAACCTTAGAAAAAGTGGGGCGTTTACACATGGCCATCGATATGTCCATGCCGGTCTTGGTAGTCGACGACTATAAGACCATGCTGCGGATCATTTCCAACCTGCTCAAGCAATTGGGCTTTGAAAATGTTGAAGAAGCTTCGGACGGCACCGAAGCACTCGACAAGATGAAGAAGAGCAACTACGGTCTGGTCATCTCCGACTGGAACATGGAGCCGATGACGGGCTATGAGCTGTTGCTCAAGGTCCGTGCCGACGACGGGCTGAAGCGCACGCCGTTCATCATGGTAACCGCAGAAAGCAAGACCGAAAACGTGATTGCTGCCAAGAAAGCCGGTGTTAACAATTACATTGTTAAACCTTTCAACGCCGCGACTCTTAAGCAGAAGATCACCGCCGTTCTCGGCGAATTCTAAGTCTTTATTTTTGTTGGAAATACCATGGTTCAGCCTGCATCCAAGAGGGACGGAGTTGTAGACCTGGAGGGATTTGATCCCGCCATGGTCGGCGAACTCGAACCCAAGCTCATAAACCTGATGCAGCAGTCCGAGGCTCTGGTCGCCCTGATGCGCGGGTTCTTCCAGCAACTCGACAAGAAGCGCTCTGACGAATTCAAGATCATCGCTGGCTACATTGCCAAGGCGAAGGAAGAAATTCGCGAAATGCGTCCCCACGACATTTCGCACGAACGGATCCCGACCGCCGGCGCCGAACTGGAAGCCATCACTCGCGACACCGAAAACGCCACCCATACGATCATGAACTCGGCGGAAGCCATCATGAGCATGGACAGCTCGGACGCCAACTACAAGGCGAAGGTCGACGATGAGGTCATGAAGATCTTCGAGGCCTGTTCCTTCCAGGACATCACCGGCCAGCGCGTGTCGAAGGTCGTCAATGTCCTGAAGCAGATCGAGGAACGGGTCGGCAAGCTGGCCAATACCCTGGGCGTGGACGACAAGCCGGCGGAAATGACGCCGGAAGAAAAGCGCCGGCACGACCTGCTGCTCAACGGTCCCGCCATCGGCGGACCGGAAACCCAGCAAGACGCCATCGACGCCATGTTCGACGACCCGCCGGTACCGGCCTATGTCCCGAGCGAGCCCAGACCCGCCGCCGCGGCGCCCAAGCCGGCCGCTCCGGCGCCCGCGCCTAAGCCTACGGAACCGGTCAGTACCCGCCAGGACGACATCGACGCTCTGTTCGATACGCCCGCACCAGCTCCGGCTCCCGCCAAACCTGCGGCAGCAGCGCCAGTCGCGGCGCCCAAGGCACCTGAGCCTGCACCGGAGGCGGTCAGCAACAATCAGGACGATATCGACGCGCTGTTCGACATGTCGCCGGAAGACCTGAACAAGGCTGCGTCTCAGGACGATATCGACGCCCTGTTCGACTAATACGAGATAATAACAAGCAAAGACGTCGAACCGGCCTGGTCAGAGCCGACGATGATAATATTGCGATGGTGCGAGGAGCGCGGTAGCCGGGGGCGGCAGCCGCGCTCCTTTGCCGTTTGGGAGGTAAGGTTATTGCCAGCGCAGGGCTTCGGCGACGTATTTTGCCTGGGCCGATTCGACCTCCAGCAACGCCTTGAGCAACAGCGGATCGAGCGTGCCCTGATCGTTGGTCGCTTCGACGGCATGGATTCCGGCAGCGATAAACACCACATCGAGCCCCTGGCCGTTGGCGCCCAATATATCCGTCGGCAGGCCGTCGCCGATGGCCAGGATGCGGCTTTTATCGATAGGCTTGCCAGTCAGTTTCTCTGTTGCGACGTAACAAAGGTCGTAGATCGGCGCGTAGGGCTTGCCGGCCATGATGACCTCGCCCCCCAATGTCGCATAGTAGTCGGCCAGCGATCCGGCGCACATGATGATCTTGTCGCCGCGCTGGACGATCTTGTCGGGATTGGCGCAGATCATGACCAGCTTGCGCTCGGCGGCGATGGTGAAGGCGTGCTGGTACTGGTCCAGCGTGTCGTTCTCGTCGTCGAACGGGCTGGAACACGAGATGAAGGCGGCATTTTGCGGCGTGCCGCTAAGATCGATATCGATCCCGGCATAGAGGTTCTGTTCGCGCGGATCGCCGATCCGCCAGGCCGGCCCCTGGGGGGCGAAGCGGCGCAGATATTCGCGTGTCGCGTCGCCCGACGAGATAATTGCCGAATAGCCGTCGTCCATGATGCCGAGTGAGGCCAGTTGCGTCACCAGGTCACCCTGGGGCCGTGGCGAGTTCGAGATCAGGATGACGGGGCCATAATCGGCCTTGTAGCGGCGTAGGGCTTCGTAGGCGGTTGGGAAATGCTGGCGGCCGTTATGGATGACGCCCCAGATATCGCAGAAAATGGCGTCGTAATCGCTGGCCACGTCGGCCAGACCGTTCAGCAAGACAGGATGAGTCATTGGGGCCCCAGGATACTATACCGGCGCTGTTTAGCGGCTTGGGCCTTGTATGAAAAGGAAGAAAGAGATGAAACCGCGGATAAGGCGCGGAGCGCCCTTTGTAAGCGCCTAGGCTACAAGCCGTTTGAGTTTGTGAGCGTTGGCTGGAAAGCATTTTTGCCGCGAAAAACGCTAAAAGCGCGAAAAAGGGGTTTTACAGGTTAAACGCAACGCGCGAAACGTCTTCGACTTGGCCGCGGGCGTGACACCCTGCGGGCTCGTAATGTCTTATTGCTTTTTTCGCGCTTTTAGCGTTTTTCGCGGCAAAAAATCTTAAGCCCGGCGGCGCAGTTGCGGCAGGGTGGACTTGATAAAGCCCGCCGGCGGGTCGGTCTCGGCCAGGACCTGTTCCTTGATGGCGCGCGGTTCGCCGAACAGATGGCCCTGGGCATAGCCGATCTCGATATCGAGAATATCGACCACCTGCTTTTCGCTCTCGACCTTTTCGGCAATGACCTCGATGCCGTAGCGCGCCAGCAGACCGGCATAGTCGCCGGCATGGATGTCCTTGAGGAACTTCAGCGCCGGCTTGCCCTCGACCTCAAGCAGTTGTTCGAGCAACAGCCCGGCGCCGATCTTGACATAACGCACGTCCGAACGATGCAGATCCTGCAGGTCAAAATCGATCGTCATCACCTTGTCGATCGAGAATCGGAAACCGAGATCGGCCAGCTTGGCCATGTTGCGCGCTTCGATCGAGCCGCGCGTCGCGAACGCGTCCTGGCCCAGTTCAAAGATCAACGCACCAGCCAGGTCCTTGTTCTCGCTGAGGAATTCGAGGAACTGCGGGAAGAAGATTTCGTCGCGCAGCGAGGTCAGGGAGATGTTGCAGAAGATGCCGATGCGGCGATCCTGCTTGGCCAGGCGGCGCACGATCTGCACGCAGCGGAACAGCAGCAGGTTGTCGATCGACGGCACCAGGCCCTCGGCATCGGCGACATTGAGATATTCCGCAGGCATCAACACGCGGCCCGTAACGTCGCGCAGACGCGAAAAGCTTTCGTAGAAGATGGTCTTGCGCTGGGGCAGGGAAACCACCGGCTGCAGGTACAGATCGACGCGGTTTTGCGTCAGGGCTTCGCGGATCGTTTCGATCAGCGCCACAGCCTGGGCTTCCTTGGCATTCATCGACGGCGAACCGCGCAGCGGCACTACAACGGCCGGGGCGGACTGCCATTCGTTCAGCCGGTCTTCGATGCTTTCACCCAGCTTCTTGACCAGGTCTTCCAGCATGCGCACCTCCGACGTCAGTTCCTCGGAACGCGACGTGCGTTGGTTCTGCACCCGGTCGGCCAGTTCAATCATATCCTTTTGCGTGGAATCGATCGCGTCGACCATCAGGCGGTGGGCGTCTCGCACCATGTCGATGTCCTTGACGATGCGGATTTCCGACAATCTTTGGGTAGCGTAGGCGTGAAAAGCGACGCAGACAGCCAGGACGCCGATAAAGGCGGCAATGGCTGTGCCGCTGTCCGATCCGCCACGGAAGATCATGACCGCCACCGTCGCGCCCAAAATGGCGTAGGTCAGCATCAGGAGTGGCGTAACAATCTTGCCCATGGAGTCTTTTTCCAAAACCAGCCCACGCGTCCGCGCAGAGAATCACTGCCCGACTATCGCGTGATTTGAGCGTGTCGCCTAGAGGTCGTTAACATTTACTAACAGAAGTATAATGCTTTGTTTCAGCTCAAGCGCCGCATGGCTCCTCGCATAAGCTCGGGCGGGCGGTCGCCCTTGCCAAGTGCGAAGAGTCGCGCTTGGAGTATCACTAAAACATGCCGTCGGTATTGCGGCGGAAGGGGCCTGGATAGGCCTTGTCGTCGATCCGCCGCCGGTCAGGCCCGAAATAGGTCTTGCAGCGTATAAACGGGCGCGGCCGCATGATGACCGAATCAATCCGGCTGAGCAGGGCACGCGCGGTCAGGGGCTTGACGACGAATTCATTAACGCCGGAATCGCGCGCCTGGATGACGCGGGACCGCTCTGAATGGCCGGTGATCATGACGATGGGCAGATAGGGGTTGGCACTGTCTGACGAATTGCGCAGCAGCTTGGTGAATTCGACGCCGTCGATCGGATTCATGTTGAAGTCGACGAGCGCAATGTCGGCAGGGTACTGGCGCAGCATGTCGAGCCCCTCGGCGCCGTCGCGTGCCTCGCGAATATTGCGCATGCCCGAGCCCTTCAGGATCGCGCTGACAATCGATCGCATATGCTGATTGTCTTCGATGAGAAGGATTTTCAGGCTGCTGTAGTCGGCCATGTCGGAATGGAATCTTGCTGTTGAAGCGAACTCACACGCCGCAGTCTCCCACCGGGGCCGCGCTGATTTTGTGTTATGATTAATCTTGCAACCAATTCAAGCGAATTATTCATCCGACGGCGGCAAGCACCCGTCAGCCGACCATCAGGCTGGGGTCCATATGACGTTCACCCCATTTCAGGCGCCAGCACAGATGGGGACCTGTCGCACGGCCTTTTGCGCCGACCTCGCCGATCGGCTGGGCCTGAGTGACGCGATCGCCCTTTTTCACCAGCAGCCTCGACTGGTGCAGGTACATGGAAATCATGCCCTGGCCGTGGTCGATCAGAATCAGGCCGCCTTCGTAAAACAGGTCGGGCTCGGCCAGGACGACCAGTCCCTGGGCCGGGGCATGGATCTGGGTGCCGGTGGGGGCCGCCATATCGAAGCCGTAGTGCGGGCTCTTCGGTACGCCGTTGAGGATGCGCTGATTGCCGAAGTGGCCCGACACGTTGAATTTTTTCAACGGATAGATAAAGCCGGTCTTGAAGCCGTCGCCGGGATCGTGGCTGGCGAAGGCGAGGTTCTTGACGTCCGAATCGCGCTTGATCCGCGCCAGGACGTCCGGATCGGTGGGCGTGACCGTCTGCTGCGGCAGGCCGTCGACACGCTGAACGTCGTAGGTGCCCGGCTTGACGGTGATCTGTGCGCTGTCGCGGCCTTTGCCGTTGTCGACCTCGATCAGGCAGGACGCCGGCGCGTCGCGGTCAAGGCCGACATAGAAATAACCATTGTCCGACGTATAGCCGCGCGGCGTACCATCGACCCAGAACTGCGCTTTGGGCGCGGCCTGGCCCATGGCATAGCCGCTTTGTACGAAACGGCCCTTGAGATTGAACGGCACAGGCTGGCTCAAGGCAGGTAGGGCTGCGCCGGTTGCGGCCAGGCCGCCGCCCAATACAAAGCGACGCGTTACGGATTCAGGCTTTTCCAACGTTGCAGAGCCTCCTCGGGGCCGGCATAGGCTTCCTGGGTGCGAGGGTTCCAATAGCGCAGGGCATCGAGCGGAATCCGCTTTCCGGTGACCGCGCACAACACGAACTTGCCCGGACGCATGATGGTGTATTCGCCGTCTCCGTAATGCAGGACGGCTTGATCGGGCAGGGGCGGAGGGGCGTGCATGTTCATGCTAATAAGTTAGGACGATTGCCGCCGCTAATCAAGCGGCCTTGCCTTGCTCGATACGACATTCATGTCCTCGATTGAAACACTCTTGCGACGGGAGCGAAACAGACCTTTGAGAGCTTGTACCGAGCAATTGACCGGGAATATCTCTACGCGCTTGTCTGCGACTTGAACAAAGTGCACCTTGTCTCCTTGCGACAGGCTGAGGGCGCTGCGAACTGCCGCTGGTATGGTAATTCGTCCTCTTGATCTGACAGTTGTGGTGGTCATCGGTTTCGTCCGTAGTTTATGAGTGCGACAGATGTAGCACGTAGGACGGAGTTTGATTATGCAAAAAGTGCGCAGTCGACAAGGACTTGGCCGAGCTTGAGCGATTGCGAGCCATCATCGCGAAAGGTGAAGCTCAGATCGAATCGGGCGATTTTATTACATTGGACGATGACGCGGCGATCGACGCCTTTTTCACCAGCCTGCGCCGGCCGGATTCGAAGGATTTAGACCGCGGATAAGGCGCGGTTAAATATACCTTTGCGCTGATCGATTGTAACTCCCAAGCCGAGTTAACACGTTGAGTTTCCACCGACCGTGGGCTTCCTCAACTTGAAAAGCACTGAAATTGCGGACTATTCCCTTCTCTCCACCTGAGGGGAGAAGGTGGGCCAAAGGCCCGGATGAGGGGTTCTTCTAACCAAGAAGCTGCTCTGACGTGGAATTGACCCCTCACCCGGCGCTTCGCGCCACGCCACGGGGCGCCCCGCCTCTCCCCTCAGGCGGGTAGAGGGGGGAAATCGACGAATTTGCTTTTTATTCGATACAATCAAACCATCTTGGAGGTACGATCGATCAGAACAAGCTGCCCTGCTGCGCCTGAGGCGGCAGCGTTTTTTTGGGTTGAGCCTGCGGCTGCGGCTTGGGCGGCAGCGTGCCACAATCGCCCACGATCACATCGAGTTTCGCGTCGCCCTTGAAGGTCAGGACAAGGGCTTCGCCCGTTGTCACGCCGAGGGGCGAGGTCACCACATGGCCATCTGCCCGGTTGACGCGCGCAAATCCGAGATCGAGCGGACGGTCGGGGTTCAGGCTCAGTCGCAATTGCTCCAGACGCGCCAGGCGCTCGGACCGCAGCGCAATTGTTCGTGTCATGGCGGCATCCATCCGCACCATCATATCTGGCAGCCGCGCCTGTTGCCCGGCCAGCTTGACACGTCGTTCGAGCGCGGCATCCAGCCGCCCGCCCAACGGCGCGAAACGTGCCTGATGGCGCTCGACATGGACTTTCAGCGCGCCGCCCAGCCGCAAACCGGTGTGGTCGAGACGCTGGCGCGACTGATCGGCCATGCGCGCCAGCAGGGACGGCGACAGGCGTGCGGAGGCGTGGGTAAATTGCGTCTGGTGCAGGTTGAGGTTCTTACTCAGCGCGCCGCCCAGCCGCTGTGCGACGAAGTCCAGCCGCTGCTGTGCCGCATCGATCAGGTCCATCGGCCGTGGCAGGGCGCGCGCCAGCATGGCCAGCTTCTCACGCCGCGCATCGAGGCCGCGCGACATGCAGGCCTGGCGTCGTCGTTCCAGGTCGGCGGCAAGTGCTCGCAGTTCGCCGATCACCGGCGTCGCCATTTCAGCTGCGCCCGTAGGTGTCGGCGCCCGGCGATCCGAGACGTAGTCGATCAGGGTCGTATCGGTTTCATGGCCGACCGCCGAAATGATTGGAATCCGGCAGGCCGAAACAGCGCGCGCCAGGTTTTCGTCGTTGAACGGCCACAGGTCCTCGACCGAGCCACCGCCGCGCGCCACGATAATCACGTCGGGCTGGGGGACCGCGCCGGATTCAAATCCGCGCAGAGCGGCTATAACCTGGGGTGCTGCGGCATCCCCCTGGACGACGACAGGCCAGACGATGACGCGGCACGGCCAGCGGTCACGAATACGATGCAGGATGTCGCGGATCACCGCCCCGGTCGGCGAGGTGATCACGCCGACGGTGCGTGGCGCGAAGGGCAGGGCGCGCTTGCGATCAGGAGCGAACAGGCCTTCGCCGTGCAGTTTCTGCTTCAGCCGCTCCAACTGGGCCAGCAGCGCGCCGACGCCCGCCACTTCCATCTGTTCGATAACGATCTGATATTTCGATGAAGCAGGAAACGTCGTGATCCGGCCGTTGACAATGACTTCCAGGCCGTAGTCCGGCTGGGTTTGCAGGCGGCTGACCTGACCCTTCCAGATAACGCCGTCGATCGCTGCCTTGTCGTCCTTCAGGGTCAGATAGACGTGACCCGACGAATGGCGCGTCACCTTGGAGATTTCGCCGCGCAGACGTACATGGTCGTAGGTCGTCTCCAGCGTCCGTTTCAGCGCGCCGGCCAGTTCCGAAACGGAATAGGCAGCGGCATTGGAACCCGGGGCAGGCGACCCATTTACAGGCGAATCGGTAGGCGAGAGCAGATCGTCGGTCATGCCATGATCTTAGGCCAATTGCGCGCGGCTTCCTAGGCCCGCGACAGTGCGTAAAGCCCCGATCCATGCGGCGGCAGATCGACTTCGAACCTGTCGGTAAATGCGCCCAGGTCCTGGTGCGTCCACAGATCGCGCACCTTCCATTTGCCTTTCAGACCCAGGGTATGAAACAGGGCGTAGCGCTGTTTCGCCGTGTCTTCGACATTGAACAGGGCCAGATAATAACGGCCAGGCGTGGCGCTGCGGGCTGCCCACAGGGTGAAATCGTCGCCGTCATTTTTATAGGCCAGCGGATGATTGTGCGAACTGGTCTGGTTGACGGCCAGCACCTCGTCATTGGTCAGCAAGGCCAGGGTTTCGCTATCCAAGGCGCGCAGATCGCCGCCCATGATCAGCGGAGAACGGGCGATCGACCACAGCGTCATCAGGGTTTGCTGTTCGTCGGGTGTGAACTTGGTCTTTCGGTTGCCGAGCGCCAGAACGCCCAGGGGCAGCATATCGGCATCGGGCCAATGGCCGGGCATGCGGTAGGGATTCCAGTTTTCCAGACGCTTGAACTGGTCCTTCAACAGACGCCACTCATCCCAGAAATCGTCGGAAATGCGCCACATATTGGCGTAGGTCTGGACATGTTTGGCCCATTTCAGGTCGGTCTCTCCGGGGGAGAGACTGAGAACCATCGGCCTTTTCGACGTCAGTATCGCCTTATGGGCGGCCTCGATTTCGCGATAGTGCTCGCCATAGACGCGGCTCATATCGTCCATCTTGACGAAATCGACGCCCCATTGCGCAAACCGGGCGAAGACCGAATTGTAATAGGCCTGGGCGCCCGGCTTGGTCATGTCGACACCGTACATGTCCTTGTTCCAGGCGCAGGTGCTGTTGACGTCGGCAATGTCGGCGGCGGTATAATTTGTTCCGAAAACCGGAAGCTTGCGCTCGACCGCCAGGCGCGGAATGCCGCGCATCAGGTGGACGCCGAACTTCAGTCCCATGGCGTGGATCTGGTCGGCCAGAGGCTTGAAGCCCTTGCCATCGACGCTCGACGGAAAACGATTGGGCGCCGGCAGCAGGCGGCCGTGGTCGTCCATGACCAGCGCTGCCTGATCGTGATAATCGTATCCGGTGGCGCCGGGTTCATACCACTGGATATCGACCGTGAAAACGCTGTAGCCGTGCGGCAGCAGCTTGTTCGCCATGATCCGCGCCGTTTCCAACGCCTGCTCTTCGGTGAGGGTGGTCGCGAAGCTGTTCCACGAATTCCAACCCATCGGTGGTCTTGAAGCCAGGACGGGCGTAGTTGCCTTTGCACCGGCTGCGCTCCCGCCGATCAGGGGCAGGGCAAGGGCTGGGGCTGCGGCCAATAGGCGGCGACGAGTGGTCATGTTGCGTTTCCGTCTTTGTTATTTGTCCGACTATTGCGTAGCAGCGCGAGAAATACCAGCCTTTCTTGCGAACGAAGTTATGAAATTTATAGGCTATCGTTTAAGTTTTATTCAGCAGGCGCGAGGTAGTTTCAATAGATCGCACCCCGCGTCATGATGAAGTTGCCTTTATGCCGCTTTCGCTCAACCCGTCTTACCCGATAATGCCGTCGGCTCCCGACGCCGTCGGTACGGACACGGACGCAAGCTTCGACCACTTGACGGCCCTGGCTGCCGATATATTCGACGCCCCTATGGCGCTGATTTCTCTGGTTGACGGTGAGCGGCATTGTTTTAAATCCCGGGTCGGCATCCCGCTTCACTCGATTTCGCGCGATGTATCGTTCTGCGACCACACCCTGCGCGGCGACGAAGTCCTGGTGGTGCCCGATACATTCGACGACCCACGCTTTCTCGACAATCCGTTCGTCATCGACGAGCCTTATGTCCGTTTCTATGCCGGGGCGCCCATCTATTATGAGGGTGTCGCGGTCGGAACGCTCTGCATTCTCGGCCTCCATCCACGACGCGACTTTGACGCTGGTGAGCAACGTCGCCTGGTCAAGCTGGCCGAGGCTGTGTCGGCTGTCCTTAATCTGCGCAAGGAAGGCCACGTCAGCAAGGCGGCCGTCAAGAAGCTGCAGGAAACCCAACGCAAGCTGGAACTGATGGAGGAGGTGGCCGGCGTTGGCTACTGGCACGTCAAGATCGACGAGGCGGAGTGTTTCTGGTCGCGCGGTGTCTACGCCATACATGGCCTGAACCGCGACAGCTACCAGCCGGAAATGGATACGGCGATTGATCTGTTTCACCCTGACGACCGCGAGCCGTTGCGCGCCTGTATCCTGGCTTCGATGGAAACGGGTGAAGATTTTACCTTCAAGCTGCGCCTGATGCGAGCCGACGGCGAGGAGCGCATTGTCTATTCCAAGGGCGGCGCCGAATTCGACGCATCGGGCCGACCCGAATTCCTGTTCGGTATCCTGGTCGATGTAACGGAACAGAGCCGCCTCGCCGATACGCTGCGCGCCGCCAAGGAAACGGCGGACGCCCACCGTCAGGCCAAGTCGGATTTCCTGTCCAATATGAGCCATGAAATCCGTACACCGCTTACCACCATCCTGGGCTACGCCAACCTGCTCAAGGGCGTCGCGGACATGCCCAAGGATGCCCGCCACTATGTTGGCCGCATCAATAAGGCCGGCGAGGCCTTGCTCAGCCTCATCACCGACGTGCTCGACTTTTCCAAGCTCGAAGCCGGCCAGGTGACTCTGGACCCGCGGCCCGCCGACCTGCGCACCCTGGCAGGTGACGTGGTTGACCAGTTTATGGCCCTGACCGAGACTCGCAACATTACCATCAGTTTTGACTATGCCGCGGACTCGCCATCCTGGCTGATGCTGGATGACATCCGGATACGCCAGGTCCTGTACAACCTCGTCGGCAATGCCTGCAAATTCACCCATGATGGCTACATCGCGCTCAAGGTGGCGGTCACCAACGACCGCCTTCGGGTCGAGGTACGCGATTCCGGTCCCGGTCTGACACCCGATCAACAGACGCGGCTGTTCACCCGTTTCAATCAGGTCGATAACAGCATCAATCGCAAATACGGCGGCTCGGGCCTGGGCCTGTCGATCTGTTACGAACTGGTAAAGCTGATGAAGGGCGATATCGGCGTCGACTCCGCGGCCGGCGCCGGCAGTTGTTTCTGGTTCGATATTCCGGTGACCATCGCCGCCGAACCGGCGCCCGTCGTCGCCCCGCAGGACCTGCGGCCGCTTTTTCTCGAAGACCGCAAGGTGTTGATCGTCGACGATCACCCGGTCAATCGTGAACTGATCCGGCTGCTGCTGATGGATTATGGCCTCGAGATTTTCGAAGCCTGCGATGGCGCCGAAGCCGTTGAATTGTGCGGGAAAATCGCCTTCGACCTGGTTTTCATGGATATTCAGATGCCTGTTCTGGACGGCATCACGGCGACGCGGATGTTGTGCGAACGCGGCGGGCCGACCCAGCCGGCGGCCATTGTCGCCCTGTCGGCGGCCAACCAGAGCAAGCTGTTCGAGGATACGCGCGGCCAGGGCTTCAGCCATGTCCTGTGCAAGCCCATCGACCTGCCGCAGTTCTACGCTACCCTGCACCGTTGTCTGGGCGACACCACGGGCACGCCCATCGTCCTGGCGTGTTAAAATCACCATTTGCGCGAAAAGGCCCTTGACCTTGCGAGCGGCTTAAGGGAAGCGAAAAGCATGAACATTCTGCTGATCGGTTCGGGCGGCCGTGAACATGCCCTGGCGTGGAAAATCCGGCAATCGCCGCTGTGTGAGCGGCTGGTGATTACACCGGCCAATCCCGGCATGACCGAACTGGGCGAATGCCGCGACATCAAGGCGACCGACGTCATGGGCCTCATCGGTCTGGCGCGTGAAATTGCCGCCGACTTGGTCGTGGTCGGCCCCGAAAGCGCCCTGGCAGAGGGTATATCCGACGCCTGTGCCGCTGCGGGCATTGCCTGTTTCGGCCCAATGCGCAAAGCCGCCCGCCTTGAGACCTCCAAGGCCTTCACCAAGGACCTGTGCGCCCGCCATGGCATCCCGACGGCCCAATCGGAAACCTTCGACAATGTCGCTGAAGCCCGCGCCTTCCTCAAGACCTACGGCCCGCCCTATGTCATCAAGGCCGACGGCCTGGCTGCCGGCAAGGGCGTAGCCATCTCGCCGGATTTTCAGGACGCAGTCGCCGAGGTCGAGGCCATGCTGGGCGGCCGTTACGGCGCCGCTTCCTCGCATATCGTCATCGAAGAGTTCATGACTGGCGAAGAGGCCTCGATCTTCGCCCTGTGCGACGGCGAAACCGCCATGATCTTCGGCTGGGCGCAGGATCACAAGCGCGCCTTCGATGGCGACACAGGTCCCAATACCGGCGGCATGGGCACCTACAGCCCGGCGCCGATCGTTACGAAACAACTGCTCGACATCACCCAGCGCGACATCCTCGATCCGACCATGGCGGCCATGAAGGCCGAGGGCAATCCTTATAAGGGCGTGCTCTATGCCGGGCTGATGGTCAAGGACGGCCAGCCGCGCCTGGTTGAATATAATGCCCGCTTCGGCGACCCGGAATGCCAGGTGTTGATGCTGCGCCTGAAGAGTGATCTGGTGCCCTATCTGTTGGCGGCGGCGAAAGGCGGCCTGAAGAACCTGCCGGCGCCGGAATGGCACGCGGATGCCGCCGTCTGCGTCGTCTACGCGGCGCGCGGCTATCCTGACAGCCCGATCGGCGGTTCGACCATCCGTGGGGCCGACCAGGATTTCGGCCGCGACGTCATCCTGTTCCACGCCGGCACGTCGCGTGACGACAAGGGCGTTTTGCGTGCGGCAGGCGGCCGAGTGCTGAACATCTGCGCCCGCGGCGCAACGCTTCAGGAGGCCCGCGACAAGGCCTATGAGGCCATTACCGCCATCGACTGGCCGGGCGGCTTCTACCGCCGCGATATCGGCTGGCGCGCGCTCTGAATTGCCGGTAATCAGCCGGGCTTCTGTTGCAAGGCGCCCGAAATTCTCCACCAAGATGGGGAGGCGCCTTTACGGCGAGTGGGGAGGCTTCTGTTGCAAGGCGCCTCGTATTTTAGGAAAAAGTGCCGGGCTTCTGTTGCAAGGCGCCCGGCGGGCCCCGCCTAAGGGGCTTATTCCCTAGGAGTTGTAGGCTTGGAATTCACTCCGCTGCATTAAGCAGCAAGAGCCATTTCCGGAGCGAAGTTATCGTTCGCAGTTAAAAAATGAGCCGATCGCGGAGGCTCATACCGAGGGAAGGCTTCACCTTTACACGCCTGTCGATGCTGATCGGCCCCATAGATCCCGCGGACGGGAAGAGATGGTGGAGCCGCCGGGAATCGCACCCGGGTCCAGTTCGCTTATTACGTGGGCGTTTATCCCCATAGTCCGGTTGCCCGAACACTCTCAATATAGGCGCTGCGGGAGGTCATGGGAAGATGGGGCCAATCAAAAACATGGGATGCACGGACTTATCAACTCTTTGTCACGAATAATGTGAGCCCAACGGGCGAACTTATACGGCCCCTGCTAGCCTCAATGCACATCCATAGAGCAGGAAGTTCCCATGCCCCGATCCTATATTCCTCACGCCGTCACATGGCGTACCGCCGCTGCCGTCACCACCTTGGCCGCCTTCGCCCTGGCCGGCGGGCTGTCCGCCTGCAGCAAGACACAAACTGAAAAAGCAGGCGATGCGGTTGAAAGTGCTGCGGCCGATGTCAGTGCCGGCGTCAGCAGTATCGCCGCCGATTTGGATGCGCAAAAGACGCAAGACTTTGTCACCAAGGCCGGTGTCGGCAATGCGTTTGAAGTCCAGACCAGCCAGTTGGCGCAGGAAAAATCGAAGAGCAAGGCCGTCCTGGCATTCGCCGATATGATGATCACCGATCACGGCAAGGCTGCAGCGAGCCTCGACGCCGTCCTGGCCAAGACCGGCGCTCCGTCAGCCCCCAGTGTCCTGGACGAGGACCATCAGAAAAAGATCGATGACCTGAAGGCCAAGACGGGCAAGGATTTCGACGACGCCTATATCGACGCCCAAAAGGACGCCCATGATGCGGCCGTCGACCTGTTTGACGACTACGCCAAGAACGGCAAGGACCCGGCCTTGCAGACCTTCGCCAGCGAGACCCTGCCGACCCTGAAACTGCATCAGGACAAGGTCAAGAATCTGAAGCCGTAGTAAACTTGCCGGCCGCGACGACAGTGATCGCGGCCGGCAAACTTTCGTACTTGCCGCTATTTTAGAAAAAGCCCAGCTTTTGTGGCGCGTAGGAGACCAAAAGGTTCTTGGTCTGCTGGTAATGGTCCAGCATCATCTTATGGGTTTCACGACCGATACCGGACTGCTTGTAGCCGCCAAACGCCGCGTGCGCCGGATAGGCATGGTAGCAGTTGGTCCACACGCGTCCAGCCTGGATGCCCCGACCGGCGCGATAGGCCATGTTCATGTCGCGCGTCCAGACGCCGGCGCCCAGACCGTAAAGCGTATCGTTGGCGATCTCGATCGCTTCGTCGACCGTCTTGAAGGTCGTTACCGACACAACCGGCCCAAAGATCTCTTCCTGGAAGACGCGCATCTTGTTGTGGCCTTCAAAGATGGTCGGCTTGATGTAAAAGCCGTCATCGAGTTCGCCACCGAGGAAGTTGCGCTCGCCACCCGTCAGGACCCTGGCCCCCTCGGCGCGGCCGATCTCGAAATAGCTCAGAATCTTTTCCATCTGTTGCTGCGATGCCTGGGCACCGACCATGGTGGCCGGGTTCAGCGGATCGCCCAGCGCGATGGCCTCGACGCGCTTGATCGCCTTTTCCATGAAGCGGTCATAGATCGACTCCTGGACCAGGGCGCGCGACGGGCAGGTGCAGACCTCTCCCTGATTCAGGGCGAAAAAGGCAAATCCTTCCAGGGCCTTGTCAAGGAAGCCATCGTCTTCGTTCATGACGTCGGCGAAGAAGACATTGGGCGACTTGCCGCCCAGTTCCAGGGTGATATTGGTGACGTTGTCGGCGGCATAGCGCATGATCTCCTTGCCGACGGCGGTCGAGCCGGTAAAGGCGATCTTGGCGATGCGTGGGCTCTGCGCCAGCGGCTTGCCGGCTTCCAGCCCCGTCCCGCTGACAATGTTAAGCACACCCGGCGGCAGCAGGTCCGAAATCAGCTCGGCAACCAGCAGAATGGACGCGGGCGTTTGTTCGGCCGGTTTCAGCACGACGCAATTGCCGGCCGCCAACGCCGGCGCCAGCTTCCACGCCGCCATGAGGATGGGGAAGTTCCACGGGATAATCTGGCCGACCACGCCCAGGGGTTCGTGGAAATGGTAGGCGACCGTGTCGTTGTCGAGTTCACCGATACTGCCTTCCTGGGCGCGAATACAGCCGGCGAAATAACGGAAATGGTCAATGGTCAGCGGCAGGTCGGCGGCCAGGGTTTCACGCAACGGCTTGCCATTGTCCCATGTCTCGGCCTCGGCGATGATCGCCAGGTTGTCTTCGATCCGCTGGGCGATGCGCAGCAGGATGTTCGACCTTTCGGTGACGGATGTCCGGCCCCAGGCATCTTTAGCCCTATGCGCCGCATCCAGCGCCAGTTCGACATCCTCGGCCGTCGAACGCGGCACTTCGCATAACTTCCGGCCATTGACCGGTGAGCTATTGTCCAGATAGCGCCCCTTCACGGGCTCTATCCATTCGCCGCCGATGAAATTGCCATAGCGCGTCTTGAAGGGTGTCGCCGCGGTAAGATCGCGTTCAAACTTGGTCATGATGTCCTCCTGTGATTGGGCACTTCGCTCAGCCCTTGGGTGAAGGCTGCGCCCACCTTGTCCGCGCCACAAGCGTCCGGAGGGGCCGTCGCGCCTGTTTCGGCACGAAATTCGTCTCTTGGTGAGGTGTTTGTCGCGTCCGGCTACACATGGTGTCGCCGTGTCGCATTCTGCGACAGTTTAGCGGGGGCGCCATCAATCCTTATGTGAAGGCAAACGATTGCGCTTGCGCGTGGCGATCAAAAGGCCTTCACTGCCGTCAAACAAGGGAGCGGCCAAGAGAGAAGGCAAGGGAGACGACTGTGACGACCAACCACCCGTCGCACATAGAAAAGGCGCGTGATGTGTTCTTTTCGCATAAGGGGCTGCCGGTTGAAGAGATCGGCCACGCCATTCTGCGTTCCTGGATACGCTGCGCGGATATGGGGCTGGACGAACGCACCACGCCGCATATCGAAGCCCCGACCCATTCCGAGCTCAAATCGCTTCAGGAACGCCACGAAGCTCTGCGCCGGATCTGCCGCCCGGAGCTGGATGCCCTGTATTCCGAGGCGCGCGAAGTTAGCGGCATTGTCATCCTGACCAATTCCATGGGTGAAATCCTCGATGCCGTGGGAGATGCCAGCTTTGCCGACAAGGCCGCCCAGGTCGCGCTCCGACCAGGCGCGGTGTGGAGCGAAGCGGGTACCGGCACAAATGCCATCGGCACAGCCATAGCCGAACGCCGCGCCGTCGCGGTCAATGGCGCCGAGCACTATTTCCGCGGCCATCAGGGCCTAAGCTGCGCGGCCACACCGATCATCGACCCGCGTGGCGCCACCTTAGGCGTGTTGGATATCTCCACCCCGGCCTCCGCCCAGGCCGGTCACATGCTGGGCCTGGTCCGCATGGCGGTCGAACAGATCGAGCATCGCCTGTTTCGCGGCGGCTTCGAAGGCTGCCGCACCCTGCGTTTCCAGACCGATCCCAACCTGCTGGGCGTGGCCCGCGAAGGCATCCTGGTTGTCAAGGACGACCTGGTCGTGGCGGCGAACCGCCGTGGCCTGTCGCTGATCAACCGGACCTGGGACGGGCTCGACCATCTGCATATCGAGGAGGTGTTCGATACGGCGGCCGAACGCCTGCGCAGCGGTGCGGTGACCGGTCGCGACGGTCGCGAATTCCACCTCCAGATCGACGGGGAGGGCGCAGGAGAGCCCTTGTCGGCGGCGCCTGTGGCCCGTCTCGAAGACATCGAACTGACCACCATCCGCCAGGCCCTGGCCGTGCACAACGGCAGTGTCAGTGCCGCCGCGCGCCAATTGGGCATCCATCGCAGCACCATCTACCGCCGTATGGGCCAGACGTAATACCAACCTGCAGAGATACTGACAGGCAAGGTGCTGGTTGGTATTCGTATTTTTTCAGCTCAAACGCCGCGTGGCTCGCGCAAGCGTGCGCGGCGGCCAAGGGGCGTTTTCTGGCGCCCTTGCCAAGCTGCGATAAGTCAACGTCATCGCAGCTTGGAATAATCAGGTAATCAGGAAATCGCCCGAGGTCAGGCTGTTGGCGGCTATGCCCTGGAGCGTTATGACGTCACCGCCATCGTGGAAATCGATAATCGCATTGCCGTTGGCATAGGTAATATCGGCCAGCAGTTGCGACATCGATCCCCCGACCATGGCCGAGCTGACGCTGATGCGATCGACGGCGTGGGTGAAGTCGGTGATCACATCCTGGCCCGAGCCGACGTCGAAATAGAAGGTGTCGGCCTCGCTATTGCCGCTCAGGGTGTCGTTGCCCGTGCCGCCGGTCAGCTTGTCGTAGCCGGAATCGCCTTTCAGGGCGTCATTGCCGGCGCCGCCCAAAAGGGTGTCGTCGCCTTTGCCGCCTGACAGGGTGTCGATACCGTCCCCCCCATCAAGCCTGTCGGCCTCGTCCTCGCCGAACAGCACGTCATTGCCGCTGCCCGCCGTCAGCACGTCCAGGCCGGTGCCACCGTGCAGAATATCGTCGCTGGTCCCGCTGAGCAGGGTGTCGTTGCCGGAACTGCCATCGAGATAGTTGAGGCCGTTGCCGCCATCCAGGCTGTCATTGCCGGAATTGCCCAGCAACAGGTCGCCGCCGTCGCGTCCGATCAGGGCGTCGTCCCCCGAACCACCGTCGATCGTGTCATTGCCGCCGCCGCCGTCCAGGCGATCATTACCCTTGACGCCGTAAAAGGTCTCGTCCGCCGCCGTGCCGGTAATGGTGTCGGCCCCGTCGGTTCCCTGGTAGACATTGCCAGGCGGCGGTGTCGACGTGCTGGTCGAATGGCTGCCCTTCAGCACGATGGCGGTACCGTGCATGTTCTGGATCGAATTGCCGAACACGGACGTATAGTCCGATCCGTCCGCCGCTTCGTTGACGGCGCTCTTCGCGCCTACCGTCTGGTTCTCGTAGATGGTATTGTTGCGGACGATCGTCTGCTGTGCCGCATAGTATTTTCCCGATGTCCCACCGGTATCGTCATAGGCCTGGATATTGATCTCGCTGTACTTGGCGTCACCGGCATCGGAATCGTTGAAAATGGAATTGTCTTCGATCACCGTGTTGGTCGCGCCATAGACGCGGATTCCATAGGTGTCATTGTCGTGGATCAGCGCGTTGCGGACAGTCACGTGGTCCGCCATCTGGATCAGAATTCCGCCCTTGGCGTTATCACGAAACTCGCCGCCCGAAACTGTGATACGCGTCGGCCAGGCGATGTTTTCGCTGCCGCGCTGGATGGTAACGCCGGCGCCGCCATTGTCGTAGGATGTGCTGTTGACGATGGTGAAGTCACGCGTACTGGTCACGACATTGAAGCCGTGGCGGTCATTGTCATAGGCGACGCAGTTCACGAAGGTGCTGTTGATCAGGTAGTCGGCCGTGAAGCCGTCCAGGCCGTTGCCATGCGAGGTCGAGTTGCTGACCGTCAGATTGACGGTCTGTTCGTGCGGATCGAAACCGTAGCCTTCGCAGTTCATGATTTCGACGCGATCGAGGGTGATATTAATGGCCTGCCCCGGATTACCTGGCGCGACACCGCAGAAAAAACCGTCGACCTTTCCGCTGGTGTGGTCGCGGTTGCCGTCCAGGGTCAGGTCGTGAATGCCGACATCGTGGGTCTGGACCGCGAAGGGGGTGCGGATGATACCGGTCATGGTGCCGCTCCATCCGTCGGCCACCTTCAGCACCGTCTTGCCCATGCCATCGCCATAGATGGTGACATTGTCGAGCAGACGCAGCGCGCCGGTCGAATTCATCAGGTTATTGCCGGTCAGGATATACAGGCCTTCGGGAATATAAACGGTGCCGCCGCCGGCCGCGTGGGCGGCATTGATGGCGGCCTGGATCGCCTTGGTGTCATTCGTCGTACCGTTACCCCGTGCGCCGAAATCGACCACATTGTAGGTCAGTCCAGCGGCTGATATCGCGGCTGAGTTCACAGTCGGCGCGCTGGCCTTGGCGACTGCAGGCGTGGTGACGGCGCTGGTTGCCAGGGGGGCGGTGGCAGCGGTCAGCAGGCTGTCGCCATGGTTCCATCCGGCGCTTGCGGCCGTCGCCAGCCCGGACAGCGCCCCGCCTTGAAAGAGGCCGTCGGGCGCGATGTGACTCAATTCGCCCGTATGGCCAGGCGACAGACCGTCCAAGCGTGTCCCCGCGGTAACATCCGCACCGAAATGCTTCAAGCTGTAAGGAATCATGTCCAACAAAATCCTTTTCAAGCGGCTGAACCTGTGAATAACCTGTGCATCGGTTATGTTGCGATGCACACGGTACATTCTTAACGCGGCGTTAACAAATGGCAATTTGCTTCCGGGTCGCAAAAAAAGCAAAAAAATGACGGATTTTGAATTTGAGACCGCGATAGCGAGATGATTCCACCCTTTGCCCTGAAGGGGTTTCACTGGCTATGTCGGTCGACGCCGCGTGCGAATTCGCCTCGTGCGTGTCGCACGCAGAGCGAGGTGCATCGCCAACCTGTAGCTATGCAAGGGGCAGGCGAAAGGTGTCGTTATGGACGGAAAACTATGCGACGATTGTGCATCGCATGATGAACATCGGGCGTAGTGCGTAAAGAGCGGCTTTGGATAGCGGCTGCAGGGATACCGGCAGATAAGGGGCAGGGTGGTGGACAGGCGGGCCAAGGATATTCGGCGGGATGTGCCCGCCAGGAAACCGTGTCGGAGTGCCTTCCATCGGCTGTTGGCAGTCTTCGCCCCAATCTGCCTCTTCAGCCTCTTCCTGGTCAGCGGGTCGGCCTGCGGCCCGGGCGTTCGCCCCTCCCAGGCCATGCAGGCCGACGCTGCATTGCAGAACCTGGAAAAGCAAGCTTTGGCAAAGGCTGGCCAGCTTTACGCGGAGGCGCTGAAATCCGGCAGCATGACGGAACGGCTTGGCGGTATGGCCGGTGCCTTGGCACTTTACGACCAGTTGATCCTGGCCCATCCCGATATCGCTCGCCAACCGGCCTTCGCCCGGCTTCTTGACGACTATTCCGGCCTGCTGCGGACCTCGGCCGAGGATGAGGCCATGCCGCAGGCGGAGCGGCAGCGACGCCTGACTCTGGCGCGCTTCGTCATGCAGCGCCAACCCGACGTCGGCCTGGCGGCCGACGGCCTGACCCTCGTCGCTCAAAACCAGATGGGTATCGGCGCCCATGACGACGCCACGGAAACCCTCACCTCCGCCTATCAACCCCTTGAAACCTTGGCCCCGGAGCAGCGCGACTGGCGGGTTGCCGACATGGCGGAGTTGTTGGCGCTCGACCGGGGCAGACGAACCATGGCCATGTTGTGGGCGGCGGGCATTCACAATCCGCGTCTGCGCGCGGTGACGACGTCCGCGATCGCCGGCCGGCAATTGCGCGCGGGCGACCTGACGGCGCCTGAACTGATCCCGTTTGCCGGCATGGACTTGGCCGGACTGCGCGCCCATGGCGCCCAGCTTATGACCGCTGCCGGGCAATTGTTCGGTAAGGGTGACTGGAGGGGCGCCGTCACGGCGGCGCTGGCGGCGGACCCGGCGGTTCCAGGACGCGACACCTTCCTGTTGGCCCTGACCGACCGGGCGGCAACCCATGAACAGCGCGACGACGCCGAACTGGCCGCCTTCGGTATCGCGAGGCATGATCTGCAGATCCGGGCGCTATATGTCCTGGCTCTTCGCAACGCCGCCGCAGGACGCCTCACCATTGCCGAAAGGCTGGCCGACAACCTTGCCGGGGACGGTAAGGCGGACAGCGATGGCCGCAGTTCGGCTAATTCCGGCGAGTTGGCCGAGGTCTGGTCGAGAATAGCCCTGGGCTATGCGCAATCGGATATGACGCAGCCCGCCCGTGCGAACATGCAGAAGGCCAGGTCCTTCATGTCGCGCGCCATAACGCCTGCGGCGAAGTCGCGGACTCACTTCAACCTGGCCATGGCCGATATCGAGCTCGACGATTACCCTGCCGCCCTGGGTAATGCCCGCAAGGTGAGCGAGAACGCATCCCGTATCGTGGTCTTGCAGCGCATTGCTGCCGAAGGCCTCAAGACCTCGAACTGGAATGTCGCCGAAAATGCCATTCGCGAGATCCGCAAATACGGCCGTCTGGAAGACGCCGTCATACTCAAGGCCGAGCTTCTGGCGGCACGACGTCGGCCTGTTGTGATTGAGGGCCTGGTCGGACCGCAAATGTCGGTGGCAACGCGCGTCTGGGTATTGGCCTATGCAGCAGACGCCTTCGCAGGTCAGGGGAATGCGACAACGGCGGCTGGCAAGGTGGCGGCGATGGAAAGCCTGCGCCTTCGGGCCCAGACACCGGCTGACCGGCAGCAATCGGCGTGCGCCCTGGTCTTTGCCTACGCCTCGACCGGCCAACTGGACAAGGCCAGGCGCGATTTTCCGATGGCGGCGCTGCAGGACGACGAGCGCTGCCGCCAGGCTGTCAAGCAATTGGCCGTCGGCTATGTGTCCAGCGGGCGCCTCGATCAGGTCGACGAATTGTTGCGCCTGGCGCGCGACGACAAGCAGCGCTCGCAGGTCCTGCCGCGCGTTGTCGATATCCTTACCGAAGGGGGGAATTTCGAACTGGCGGCTGCCTATGCCAAGCAGATACCGTCGTACAAGGCGCGGGTGGCGGCCATGCATAGCCTGGCCATGGCCAGCGCGAAGGCGCTCGACTCATATCAGGTCCTGGATGGCGAACGTCTCAGGCCGGGGCTGTGGAACGGCGAGCCCGAAGTCATCATGCAGTCGACAAGCTTTGTCTTCTACGGCATTGCCAACAGGACGGCGGGCGAAGCACTGCCGTCCCCGCCGCGGCTTGACCGTTATGACCGGCGCCGGGCCGGTGCCGCCATTCCTGTCGCTGGTCCCGGACGCGCCTATGTCATTCCGATGCAATATGACGATTACAATTCGAAGTTCATCTCCCAGGTCAACAACGTCTTTCGCGACATAGGCGAACGTGCCTTTCCGGTTCAGGCCCAGGGCACGCGTTATCCGCGCTATATCAATGTCGATTCCGGCGTCTTCACCCTGGAAAGCCTGTCGCGCCAGTTGGCGGAAACAGGCCATGGCGACCTGCTGGTCAACCAGGGCTCGCGTTATCAATTGAACATTCCGCTGCTGATCGGCCCCGAAGCCACGCTGATCCTGTCGGGCACCGATGCCCGCGAACTACGGATGAACGTCACGACCGGTGTCTTTATCGTCAATGCCGGACATCTGTGGTTCCACGACATCACCGTCGCCGGTTGGGACCCGAAAGCCAATGGCTATGCGACCCTCGACTTCGACTCCAAGCGCCAGTTCCGCCCCTTCATCATCGCCTGGGGCGGTTCGGAGATGAACGCCGATGGCTCGCATTTCCATCATCTCGGCTTCGGCGGCGACAAGGGTTACGGCTTCTCGTATTCTCAGGGGCCGGTGGAGATAGAGGAGGCGCGTCCGGGCGCCCTGCCGCATCCGACTGGCACTGTGGTGGAAAACAGCTTCGAAGATCTCTATTTCGGCTTTTTCACCAATGGGGCCGACGGCGTCGCCCTGGTCGGCAACGAATACAAGAACAATGTCGTCTATGGCATCGATCCGCACGATTACTCGAACGCTCTGATCATTGCCTACAACACCAGTTACGGCGCCATCAAGAAGCACGGTATCATTGGTTCGCGTGAGGTCGACAATTCGTGGATTGTCGGCAATATCGTCTTTGAAAACCACGGTACCGGCATCATGCTGGACCGCGCATCCACCGGCAATGTCGTTTATGCCAATCGCGTATGGAGCAACGGCCATGACGGGATGGCGGTGTATGAAAGCGCCTGCAATATCCTGGCCGCCAATACCAGCTTCGGCAATGCCGGCACCGGCGTTACGGTACGCAACAGCACCGATGTCGGCGTCTTCCGCAACACGCTCAAGACCTTGGACAATCCTGCCATCAACATCTATGTCGGCGATCCGCGCGCCGTGCCGGGCTTTCCGGAACGCGACGTGCAGCGCGATCCCTATACAAAGTTTGTGTCCGTATCGGTCATCGGCAACACACTGGATGCCGGGCCTGGGGGCGGAGTCTCGGCGACGGGCTTCGGTTCGGTGGCTCTGCGCGGCAATCACGTCTTCGGCGCCAACGCCTTCCTGCGCGGCGATGTCGCGACCCTGGCGCCAGCCGTATTGCGTTTCGAGACGGAGGGTGTGGTGGTGCGTTCGACGTGCCCGGCTCGACCGCAGCCCAAGACATGCCCCTTTCGGCAGAGTGGTTATTTGGGCGGCCTTGTCGAAGACCTGCCGGCGGCCGAAGGGCCGGATGGACATTGCGACGGCATTGCCGATATCGACGACGAAGTTGGCGAATAGGGCCTCTGTCGACACGGAGGAACGATAGTTCATTCGGCCGTTCGGAGCGGAACGCCCCCGTCTCAATCCAGCAGAATCTCGCGCAGCTTCATTTCCGCCTGGCGCTCTGCCTCGCGTTGCGCCGTGGCCAGCAGCTCATGTTCGATCCCCCGGTCGCGTAGCACGGCCACGGCGCGCCACACCTCCGATATCTCGTCTGTGCCGCGGGGCTGGGGCAGGGGAATGTCGTGCTCCCCCTTCGAGGTCTTGACGATGGCCATGGCCAGCTCGCGAAGGGGCCGTGTGATGGTTTGTGAAATGATCCACAAGGCGAGGGCCAGCATGACGCCGATCCCGATCAGGGCGGTGACGAAAAAGCTGGCGGCGCGGCGGCGGGTATAGCCGTCGACCGCTGTCCGGGCTGTCGCCAGTTGCGCCCGCGTGGTGGTGACCATGGTTTCAACCTTGTCCTGGAAAGCGATGCGCGTCTGGCGATTGCTCAAACCGAGCTGCTCGGCCTGCTCCGATGCGCCGGCTGCCCCCAACTGCGCCACCTTGCGACGCAGGGCTATGAACTGCGAGGCATCGGACACCAGAGGCTTCAGTCGCACTGCCTCATCGGGCGTGGCATCGCCCTGCCACTCGGTCAGTAGCTGCTCCATGTCGTCAAGGTTTCTGTTCAGGTTGGCGGCGAAGGTCTGGGCCTCGCCGGTGTCGTGCGCGCCATAGATACCGCGCGACTCCATGACGACATTGCTGACCAGGTGATTGAGACGCTCGCCGCGCCATGCATTGTGGTAGGCGTGGTCGAAACGCGCCAGCATCGCGTTGTAGTCGCCGATGGTCATCAACCCCAACGCGGTCACGATCAGGGCCATGACGGCAAAACTGCCGACAAGTGCCAGGATGCGTGTGCGGATCGACATGGGCAAGCTCCCGGTTATGTGTACGCTGCACTTTATCTGAGACCGGAAGTCTAGGCTGGAATTGCTTAAATTTGTGTAGCGTCGCGACCCGGAACCGCACATGAAATAGCCCGGAAACCGTTAGGCTTCCGGGCTATTCATTGAAAGACTAGCGCCCCTCTAGGTCAGGCCGATCGTCTCATTGCGCTTAAGATTCGGGCTCAGGATGTGAACCACGGCAAAGGCGGTCAGGTAAGCCCCGGCGGCAATCATGAAAATGATCGTATAGCTATGGGTCGTATCCAGGATAAAGCCGACGAACTTCGACATGAACATGCCGCCGATGGCGCCACACATGCCGCCGATACCGATGACCGATCCGACCGCTGAACGCGGGAACAGGTCCGACGGCAGGGTGTAGATATTGGCCGAAAACGCCTGATGGGCGGCGGTGGCGATACCGATGACCAGCACGGCGGTCCACAGATCGTGGATCTGTGGCGTCAGCAGGACGGGCAGGGCCAGCAGGGCGAAGACGAACAGCGTGACCTTGCGGGCCACATTGACCGAGGCGCCGCGCTTGATCAGGAAGGACGACAGCCAGCCGCCGGCGACGGAACCGACATCGGACAACAGATACACCGCGACGATCGGCGGGCCGAAGGTCTTGATATCCATGCCGTAATTCTTTTTGAACACGTCAGGCAGCCAGAACAGCCACAGCCACCAGATCGGATCGATCAGGAACTTGGCCAGGGCGAACACCCAGGTTTCCTTGACGAACAGAAGCTTGATCCACGGCACTTTCGCGACATGGTCTGCCGGATCGCTCTGGATCAGTGCCAGTTCGGCGGCCTTGACCTTAGCGTGCTCCGCGGGGCGGCGATAGACGATCCACCACACCACGGCCCATAACAGGCTGACGGCGCCGGTAATGTAAAAGGCGGCGCGCCAGCCAAGGTCCAGGCCTGGCAGGGTAATGCCGTTGCTGCCGAAATTCAGCGTAACGGCGGCGACCGTGATCATCGGTACCACGATGGGTGCGATGATGGCGCCGATATTGGAGCCGGCATTGAAAATACCGGTCGCCAGGGCGCGTTCCTTCTGCGGGAACCATTCGGTCACAGCCTTGATCGAAGACGGGAAGCTGCCGGATTCACCAAGGCCCAGCGCGATCCGCGCCATGGTGAACTGAAGGCCCGTGGTCACCGCGCCGGTCAGGGTATGGGCAACCGTCCACAGCACGAAGGCAACCGTGTAGCCGACCCGGGCTCCGAAACGGTCGAGTATCCGGCCCCAGGCAACATAGCCCAGGGCATAGGCGGCCTGGAACCAGAAGACGATATTGGCGTAGCCTTCCTCGTTCCAGCCGAACTCGGCCGACAGAGGATCCTTCAGCACGCCGATGATCTGGCGGTGAACATAGTTGATAGCGATGGCCGCCAGCAGCAGGCCGCAAATTACCCAACGGTAATTCCCGGCTTTTTGCGCGGCGGCCGATGTGATCGCGTCGCGATCATGGTCCTGCGGCATGTTGAAACCCTGTCCGTGCTTTTTATTATAGCTATCAGGCCTGTTTTCGGCCCGATTGTCCAGCCCGAATAGGCCTCACGGTGACACCGGTGTCAAGTGATGATCGTCCAGCGACAGGAATCTCAGCCGCAGCTGGGCAGTCAAAGTATTCAACAAAACAAGAAAAGTGAATTGCCGATTCTTCAACTTGTCAAGGGATACCAGGCGAGATAAACAATTGAAAAAATCTTAACAGTGTGGGGAAGTTGTATGACATTTGAATATTCAGATTTTTCGGACGTCTCGGATTTTGACCTTGCCGGCGCCGCGAAGCCGCCTGAGGGGGCCTATGCCGAGCTAAATCCCGACGATTTCTACAAGACCGGCGCGCTTTACGCCCTGGACAGCGTCAACCTGGCCAATTTCAGCACGCATTTCCAGTTCACCGTCGGGAACAGTGGCACCGATTCCGGCGCTGATGGCTTTACCTTTGTGCTCAGCGCCGTCAGCGGCGCCATGGGCGGTACGGGCGGCGGGCTTGGCTATGACGGTATGGATCACAGCCTGGCGGTCGAGTTCGACACCTATCCCAATGGCGGCGCCGACCCCAACGACAACCATATCGCCATCGACCTTAATGGCAGCCTGAATTCTGTCGCCGTCAGCACGCCCGTCGACGCGCTCGATAACGGCAAGGTATGGGACGCATGGATCGACTATGTCGACGGCGTCCTGACGGTGCGCTATGCGGACGACGGCATTCGTCCTGAGACCGCCCAACTTGAAACCACGGTTGATCTGGAAAACATCATCGGCGGCCCGACAGCCTATGCCGGCTTTACCGGCAGCACGGGTGGCGCGCGTGAAACCCATAATATTCTGAGCTGGTCCTACGGCTATGATAGCGGTGCTACCCGCACCGAAATTCAGCACACCTCGTTCGATGATACGGCTGGTCTCGGCTTCTTCGGCGCGGCGTCGCGCGTTTTTGCAGATCCGGCCATCCGGCTGACGGGCAGTGACACGGCGTCGTCTGGGGCGTTTTTCACCAAGCAGGCCTATGACGTCACCACTTTCGGCACCCATTTTCAATTCAAGATCAGCGATCCGGTCAATGGCGGAGCGGACGGACTGACCTTTGTCATCAGCGCTGAAAACAACAGCCAGGCCGGTGACGGGCTGGGTTATGGCGGGCTCAGCCACAGCCTGGCGATCGAATTCGACACCTGGTTAAATGCCGAGGCCGGCGATCCGGACGGCAACCATATCGGCATCGATTATAATGGCAACCTGACCTCGGCGGCGACCGTCGACGTGCCTCAGGCCTTTGACGGCGGCGACGTCTGGGACGTCTGGGTCGACTATTCCGGTGGCGTGCTCACCCTGCGCTACGCCACGAACGGCGTGCGTCCGGAAGCCGCGCAACTGAGCCGGACGGTGGATTTAGCCGCGGTCATCGGCTCATCGACGGCCTTCCTGGGCTTTACGGCGGGCACGTCGAGCGCCACGGAAAATCACGATATCCTGTCATGGTCCCTGACCAGTTCCGATCGCACCATCACCCTGGGGACTGATGGCGCCGAAACGCTGGCGGGAACGTCCGATGGCGATATGATCTCAAGCCTGGGCGGTAATGACTCTGTGAGTGCCGGCGACGGCGACGATGTCGTGAACGGCGGCACCGGCGACGACACGCTGGACGGCGGCACCGGCAACGATACCCTGTACGGCAGCGCCGGCGACGACAACTACTCGGTCGACGTGACCGGCGACGCGATTTTCGAAAGCGCCGGCGAGGGGACCGATAGCGTCCTGGCCTCGCTTACCTGGACGCTGGGCGCCAATCTGGAAAACCTGAGCTTAAGCGGCGCGTCCGACATCAATGGTACCGGCAATGCGGGCAATAACCTGTTGAGCGGCAATGGCGGCGCCAATCGCCTGAGCGGCCTGGCCGGCCATGACTGGCTGGACGGCGGGTTGGGGGCCGATAGCCTGATCGGCGGCCTTGGCAACGACACCTATGTCGTCGACAGCGCCAGTGACGTCGTGACCGAAGTGACGGGGCAGGGCACGGACCTGATACTGTCGGCCGTGACATGGACCCTGGCCAATGCGTCGTCGATCGAGACCCTGACCCTGACCGGGATCGATAATATCAATGCCGGCGGCAACAGCTACGCCAATGCGCTCAACGGCAATTTCGGCAACAACACGCTGAACGGCGGATCGGGCGCCGACACTTTGGACGGCGGCACGGGCGACGACGTCTATGTCGTCGAAAACGCCGGCGACCAGGTCGTCGAAGGGCTGAATGCAGGCACGGATACGGTTCAGTCATCCCTGACCTGGGTTCTTGGCGACAATCTCGAGAACCTGACCCTGTCGGGTTCGACCAACATCAACGCCACCGGCAATGCCCTGGTCAATACCCTGGTCGGCAATGCCGGCAACAACCTGCTGACAGGGGGCGGTGGCGCGGATCGGCTGTATGGCCGCGGCGGCAACGACACCTATGTTATCGACACGGCCGGGACGACGGTGTCGGAACTGCTGGGCGGGGTCGACGCCGGCGGTATCGACGAAGTGCGCGCGTCGGTCTCCTATACGATCAAGGACTATATCGAAAACCTGACCCTTACGGGACCAGGCGCCATAAACGGCGTCGGCAACGCGCTGAACAATGTCCTGACCGGTAATGGCGCCAACAACCTGCTGACCGGTGGTGCGGGTAACGACACCCTCCTCGGCGGACTGGGGGCGGATCAGTTCGTCTTCGGCGTCGGTTCGGGCGTCGATAGCGTCAGCGACTTCAGCAAGGCGCAAAACGACCGGATCAATGTCCATCTGCTGTCCAACGGCGTGGTCGGCGGCGCAGGTATCACCCTGACCCAGGTCGGTGGCGATACGGTCATCGATCTGGGCGGCGGCAATACCGTCACCGTCATCGGCGCGCTGAAGGCCGATGTTCAAAGCCATATGGTCTGGTAGGCGGTAGTTTGGTAGGGGGAGGGGCCGGCTTGACCCGGCCCCGATCCTGCCTCAGTATCCTGTAACCGTCTCACAGGAGAGCCACATGGTCCTTGCACTGGCGTTTGCCCTGGCCTCCACCCTGGCCGCCACGCCGTGCAATGCCCCTGAACCGGTCAGCCCGGCCGAGATTGCGTCGGCCACGGGAAGCCTGCCCAGGGCCAATGACAGCTTTATTGTCGCCCGTGTCGCGCCCGAGGACGCACCGCCGGGCCTGCGCCTGTTCGTCCGCGAACAGGGAAGATGGCTGGCCTACGACGCCCTGCAATATACCGGTGAACTCGTCGCCGACAAAAAAGCGCGCGACGGCCGCCATATGGTCTGGGGCTGGCTGACCTCGGAAGGTCCCGGCCAGAGTTTCGACGGCGTTATCTACCGGCCGGGCGCGGCACCCATCTGCACGACGGTCAACTTCTCCTCGGTCACCAACCGCCACGAAGCTACCGGCGAATCCGACTGGCAGATGGAATATCTCAGCCTTGACGACGTCAATATCGACGCCCGCGGCCGCGGCGTGCTGGTCGCTTCGGGCGATCTCGACGTCAACGGCAAGGCGCGGCATGTCGTCTATGAATTCCGCACGCACGACGGCGGCCGTACCTGGAGCTCGCCCATGAGGATCAAAAAGTCCTATCGCCCCGCCGGTATCTATCATTAGGCGACCTTGTCCGGCGACGGGGCCGGACCTGCGGCTCTACATGCCGGCGGTCGTATCCGCCTCGATAATGCGGAACTCGCCGCTGACATGCATCAGGCTCATCAGGTACAGCATGCCGTCGAAATAGCGCTGCTCGCCGGACGGAACCGGCATGTCCCACAGCTCTTGCAGGAAGGCATCGGAGACCGGACCGGGCGTCGCCGCCAGGCTGCCGACGGCCGCCGCCGCGACCATGCCGGCCGAGTGCCGGTTCGACATGGGTTGTCCATCCAGCGTGTAGCGATCGGCAAAGCTATGAATCCCCTGGCTGTTGAGAAATCCCTGCACGCGATCGCTGTGCGCCCGCTGCCGCCCATCCTTGGCCCACCAGCTATAGTCGACCGACCAATTGCTGACCGTCCGCCAGCTGTCATAGCTGAAGGCGCTGGGTTTGCCGTCCCAACCTGGCGAGGGCGTACCGTCATAGTCCGTCCGGTCGGGCGACAAACCGGTCTTTTCGTTGCTCGCCTTGACGAACAGGTCGCGACTATTCTCCGCCGCCCTGGCCCAGAAGGCACGCTCCTCCACCGGTCCCCAGCGCGCCCACAATTCGTAAAAGGCGGGCAGGTGATAGGACGGGTCGGTACCCGGCAGATTGGTCTCAGGCACGAAACGTACCATGGCGTGGGCTTCGTCGACCATCGGCCCGACGGTCACAGGATGTGGCGACCGGTTGGGGCGATAGGGCGGCCACGGCTTGCCGTCCTTCAGGGCCTGAGCCTGGGCCGTGCGGTTGTTGGGGCTGGGCCACGGCGTGTCGGGCTCGACGAACGGCGCGTCGCCAGGATGAACGCGAAACGGCGTCGTGCCGGTGGTGGTCGGGTGATGGCGCATCCCACTCAGGATCTTGTCAGCCTGCGCCTGGTAATTGTAGATGCCTTCGCCATTGCCCCAGCGACGGGCTGCGAAATAGAGCGCCATGACGAAGTATTCTTCACCATCGGGTGCGGCGCTGACCGAACGTGGCGTGCCGTCGGTGCTCATCGACCAGGCGAAATAGCCCTGGGACGGATTGTCCGGATCGGTGTTCAGCATATAGGTCTTCGACCAGTTCCACAGCGCATCGAACTCGCGCTTCTTGCCCAGTTCGACGGCGATCATCATGCCGTAGCTCATGCCTTCGCTGCGTACATCGTTATTGGCCCAGTCGGTGATATAGGCGAGCGGCCCGTCGCCATTGGCGCCGGTCTCGAAATAGAGCCGCTGCTCCTGACCGTCGCCGTGGAAAAGCTGCTGAAAGGCCGTCTCGACCTTTTGCCGCGTCTGCGCCGGATCGCGTCCCAGCCGTTCGACGAACAGATTATGATAGCGGTGGGTGGCGTAGGCGCCGGCACCGTCATGGGTATCAAAAGCAAGGGCCGGGGTGATGAATACCAAGGTAGCGCTAACACTGGCAAGCAGACAGATACGTTTCAGCATGTCCGGGCTCCTTCTTAAGGGGATCGCCGATGTTGCGACCGGCCGCTGCTTCATCGCACGGCCGCTGCCATTGCGGAAGTCTCTACGTCCTCAAAAGGCGTTGGCACACGCTGAGTGACGGTAAAACTCCACCAGTCGGCGAGTGGCCATATTATCGCTTTCGCAGGCTTGTTTCCATGCTAAAGGAAATCTTAACGCCGCAAAAAAGCGGCGTCTGTATACCGGGAAATGCTGCAATGGCGAACAAGATCAAAGACATCAAACTTTCGATTGCTTCGCTGGACGCACGGACAGATATCATCGGCCAGGTCGGACTCGCTACTGCGATTGCGGGCGAGCCGCCGCGTGCCCCGCAGATCGTGGCAACCCTCGCGCCCGCAAAGTCTGGGTTCAGCGCCGTCGCAAAAACTCAGGCGCTCAACTCGGGCATCAATTCCGCAACCGTTGTCGGCGACGGTGGTAATAACCGGCTTTCCAGCGGCTCGGCCAACGACACGCTCTCCGGCCTGGGCGGCAACGACACCCTGGTCGGCGGCGCCGGGACCGATACGATGTTCGGTGGCGCCGGCGATGACATCTACTATGTCGACAATACCGGTGACGTGGTCTCTGAACATACCGTATCTGGCATAGATGATGGCGGCAGCGATATCGTCCGCGCAACCGTCAGCTATACGCTCGACAGCGATATCGAACGCCTGATGCTGGCGGGCGTAGGCAATCTCTCCGGCACCGGTAATGTCCAGGACAATCGTCTCGACGGTAATACCGGTGCCAACCACCTGTACGGCCTAGCCGGCAACGACACACTGACCGGCGGCGCCGGGGCTGACACGATGTTTGGCGGCACCGGAAACGACATCTATTATGTCGACGACAGTGGCGATGTCGTCTCTGAACAGACAGTCTCCGGCACAGATGATGGCGGCAACGATATCGTCCGCTCCACAGCCAGCTATACTATCGGGGCAGGGATCGAACGCCTGATCCTGACTGGTAGCGATGATCTTAGTGGCACCGGCAATGCGCAGGACAACCGTATCGACGGTAATGCCGGCGCCAACCACCTGTATGGCAAGGACGGCGACGACGTCCTGAGCGGCGGCGCCGGGCTTGACACGATGTACGGCGGCGCTGGCGACGACACCTACTACGTCGATAACACAAGCGATGTCGCCTCTGAGCAGACGGTGGGAATCGTGGATGACGGCGGCGCCGATCGTGTTCAGTCCACGGTCAGCTACGCGCTGGGCGCCTATATCGAACGCCTGATCCTCACTGGCTCGGCCGATCTCAACGGCACAGGTAGTGCCCAGGACAATCGTCTCGACGGCAATACCGGCGCCAACCATCTGTATGGCATGGCCGGTAGTGATGTCCTTTCGGGCGGCGTCGGGCTGGATACAATGTATGGTGGCGCGGGCGATGACACCTATTATGTCGATAATACCGGCGATGTCGCGTCGGAACACACAGTTACCGGTGTCGACGACGGCGGCAGCGATCGGGTCCAGGCCTCGGTCAGCTATACACTCAGCGACGATATTGAAAAGCTAGTCCAGACAGGTTCCGCCGCGATCAATGGTACAGGAAACGCCCAGGCCAACACCCTCTACGGAAACACCGGCAGCAACAGCCTGTCCGGCATGGACGGAAACGATACGCTGAGCGGCTTTGCCGGCAATGACACCCTGACCGGCGGTGCGGGCGCCGACAAGTTAATAGTCAATCTGTCCGACAGCGATGCCGCAACGGGTACCGATAGGATTGTCGATCTCGATTTCACGTCGGGCGACACCTTGGGACTCATCGGCTTTCACGGTACGAATACCGGCATCACCAACTACAATCAGTTGGCCAGGTTCCTTGACGGCGCTACGGTGACGCAGGGCAGCACGCCGGGCTCGGCGCAGTTTACCCTGACGGGCGCCAATGGCCATCAGCAGACCATCAACATCAGCGACGTCAGCGGCAATGGCACGGCGCTTCAGCAACTTGAGGCCGCCGTCGGCAGCCTGGCCGAATTGGGCACCGGCCTGTTGCCAGGCAAAACGCTGACCTATGTCGCACGCTTTACCGACAGCAAAGGTAATGTGATCCAGAGCGAAGGCCACAATGGCTGGTTGTCACTCAGTACGTTTGGCGTGGAATCCCATGGCTATGTGTCGCTGGCCTTCGGCGAAGACCGTGCCGGCCTGGCGCTGTTCGACGCCATGACGCATGGAGCCCGGGTCGATCTGGAAGTGGAAGCCTATCAGACCTTGGGCGGCGTGCTGCAACTGGTCGATCAGTATCTATTTACCGGTAGCGAAATTATCACAGATAGCACATATCCGAGCGTATCCAGCTACAATCTCAGCGTCAGTCAATTCGAGCACGACCATTGGGCACGCGACGGCAAGGGCGCCCTGAATGGCCCGACCGAATTCGGCTGGAACTTCGACACCAGCGCGCCGGTCAACCTGACCGACCACGCCAGTTTCCTGACGGACGGCAGTGTTGCCGGCGGCCAGTCCGCCACCCTCAGCTATGTCGTGCGCTTCTTCGACTCGAAAGGCCAACTGGTCGCCACCGAAGGCAGCAACGGCTGGGCTCACATTGACAATTTTGGGCTGAACGTCCTCAATGACCGCGCCTTCAGCTTTAGTTTCAATGACGGCAAGCTGTCAGTTGCTCTTACCTCCGCTTTGGAAACCGATGCGGGGCTGCGCGCCGAGGTCGAGGCCTACAAGACCACGGCGAACGGCATTGTGACGGTCGATGACCTGCTGTTCGACCATGTTCATGTGGCAAACCGCGCCTTCAGCGGGATGCAGGGTGGGTTCGCATCCCTGAGCTTCGGCACAATTCAGGAAACGCACACGACGCTCGACGGCGATAACAAGGTTGTAGCGACCGGCCAATCGGGCTGGAACTTCGAAACCAAGGCCACAGCCACGCTCAGCGACCCTGGCGACTTCACTGACAGCGACACGACCGTCGTAGCACCAGCCGACCATCTGCTGGTCGCGCGCTTCGTCGACACCTCAGGCAATGTCATCAACAGCGAAGGCACGGATGGCTGGATAAGGCTCGAAGAATTTAGTCTCGGCGCCAATCCGGACAATTTTCCTGCGCCCGAATCGCCACTTACAGTCGCGCCGCTTCTCGTCAGCCTGCAACTGACCGGGTCGGATTCCCTGTCGCTCGGGCTTGAAACGCGGCTTGTGAACGACAGCAGCCTCTCGTTCCAGGTCGAATCCCTCGTGCTGGTCAATGGGCAGTACCAGTTGATCGACGAATACCTGTTTGATAGCGCTCGGGTCGTCCTCAGTTCCGCGACCATCGTCGCAGGAGTGGCCAATGCCTTTACCCATACCCATACCACCTATGACGTCAAGGGAACGGTGACCTCGACCGACTTGACAGGGTGGGACCTGAATGCCCGTGAAGCGGTAATCCTGACCGATCCGGCCGATTTCGACCCGCTTACCGAAGAAGCCCCTAGCCATGACGACACCCTGACCTATGTCGTGCGCTTCCTCGACAGCAAGGGTTCCACGGTTCTGGCCAGCGACGCGGGCAGCAGCGGCTGGATCTCGGGCGGTTCTGACTTTTTGCTCAGCAGCAACTCGGGACCAGCGACCATGATGGTCCGCATGGCCGACGACGCCGTGCTGGGGGGGCTCAGCCAGAGCATGATGCAAGGCGGCAACCTGAGAATGGATATCGAGGCCTATCGCTCCACGTCGTCGGGGCTTCAACTCGTCGACGACTACCTGTTCACCAACGTGACGCCGATATCGGTTGAATATGTTGGCGACGGTACATCCGCAGTCCAGCTACGGATTGGCCAGTACACCCACGAACATACCACGTACGATGCCAATGGCGACGCTACGGGCACCGGCAGTACGGGCTGGAATTTCAACACCGACTCCAAGGCGTCGGTGAGCGATGCCGGCGATTACGCCAGTGGCGGGACGCCATCGGTCGCCGTCGAAGCCCCGGTCGCGCTCACCTATTACGCCCGCATTCTCGACGCGAAGGGCACGCCGTACGGCAGCGACGGCGCCAGCGGCTGGATAGCCCTGTCCGCCTTTGATAACGACCAGGATCATTTCACCGCCACGCCCAACGGTTCGTTCGGAATCAAGTTCGGCGATGATCTGGCCAATCTGGCGTTGTTACAGGCGGTGACGACGGGCGATACAACGCTGAAAATCGAAGTGGACGGCTTCGACGGGACCCATCTCGTCGATCAAATGCTGTTCGAACATGTCAGTGTCGACCGTTTCAATGTCGATAGCAACCAGACGACCACGACCTTCAACTACGACAGGTTCCAGGTATCGCACGATACCGAGACCAAGGCAGGGGTTTCAACTTTCGGCTGGGATTTGGGCACGAACTCAGCCACCAGCCTGACCAGTGCCGGCGCTTTCGATACGTCTGTCACCGCAGGTGGGACGGCTCACAACACGACCTACTATGTCCGCCTTGTCGATGAAAACGGCCAGACCATTGCCACTGACAACAACCAGAGCTTCAACCAGATTGCCGCTCTTTCGTTTAACCTCGCTACTGACGACCCGTACCCGTCCGTTGCCATCTCCTTCGGTTCGGATCAGGCCTTCCTGGCGGCCTTCGAAGCCTTGATGGAACAAAACCCGCTCGCCCGCATCGAGATCGAGGGCTATATCAACAGCCCGAACGGGCCGCGCATCATCGACGAGTACCTCTTCGACGGCGTCCACCTGAATTCCCAGTACGAGGCCGGACCCAGTGTCACCGGCGCGCTCGCCTTCACCTTTGAACAGATTCAGTTGGCGCACTATCTGGGCGAGGGGAAGGCATTTCACGCCGAAACCTACGGCTGGGACTATGTCGACGAAGTGCCGGCGACCCTGACGCCACCGCATCCCGACATCTTCTCGTAATCTGAATTCAACGCGCAAAGACATTCGTGCCGTGACAAGTTCGTCAGCCCCGTTTACGGGGAGGGGGCATGACGGTCTTTCAGTAGAGTATTGATTCAGGGGCGTTTATTCGTCGCGAAGGGAGCCTACTTTGTCCGAAGAAACCTGGACCGGCGGATATATCGTCGACGTCGAATACACGCACGGCTTCTATCCCGACCTGTCGCCGCTTAACCTGGTTATGGCCGCGACCCTGGCCGGGCGCCGCGGGATCGATCCCGACGGCGACTTCACCTATCTCGAACTGGGTTGCGGCAACGGCTTTTCGACCGCGCTGCTGGCCGCCGCCCATCCCCATGGCCAGTTCTGGGCCAACGACTTCAACCCGACCCATATCCTGAACGCCCGCGCTACCGCCGATGCCGCCCAGCTTGGCAATGTCAACTTCCTCGAAGCCAGTTTCGAAGACCTGTCGCAGGCCGACTTGCCTGAGTTCGACATTATTACGATGCATGGCATCTGGTCGTGGGTCAGCGCCGAGAACCGGCACTATATTGTCGACCTGATCCGCCGCCGCCTCAAGCCCGGCGGATTGGTCTATGTCAGCTACAACTGCCTGCCAGGCTGGTCGCGCGCCGCTCCGCTGCGCCGCCTGATGAAGTTGGGCATCACCAATCCGTCCGCGCCCGCCGATGCCCGCGTCGACCAGGCCGTGGCCTATGCCCGCGCCATGCGTGACGCCGGCGCCGCTTTCTTTGCCGGCCCGACACCGGTCGGCGCCATTCTCGAGCATATCGCCAAGGATAACCGCGCCTATATCGCCCACGAATATCTCAACGACAGCTGGTCGCTGTTTTATCACGACGAAGTCGCCGACGCCCTGGCGCCCGCCAAACTCGGCTATATCGCCCAGGGCCGCCTCATTGATGGCTTCGATCAGTTCAACTTTACAGCCAAACAGCGCACCATGCTGACCGGCCCTGATGTTCCTGCGGCAAGCGAGCTTGCGCGCGATTTCCTGCTCGACCGTCGTTTCCGCCGTGACCTCTACGGCCGCGGTGCGCCCAACCTGACGCCAGCCGAGGGTGCGCAGTGGATGGGCGGGCGACGCTTCGCCCTGTCGCGCCTGCGCAGCGCCTGTCCGCTTAAGATCAAGCGGCCGGGCGGCCAGTTCGACCTGACGCCGCACGTCTTCAACGGAGTTCTCGACGCCCTGGTCTCAGGTCCCGCGACCCTGGCGGAATTGGCCGCCAGACCCGCCTTGGCGAAGCTCGAACCGCGCCATATCGAACAGGCTTTGGGTGTCTTGTGCGCGCTCGACTATGTCCAGCCCGCCCTGGCCGCGACTGGCGATGCGTTGCGTAAGGTATCGACCGACCGCTTCAATGCCGCGGCCCTGCGTTCGGCGGCTGCCGGTCGCGCTGTCGCCGCGCTGGCCTCGCCGGTGACGGGCACGGGCATACTGGTGCCGCCGGCCGAGCAGGCATTCCTTGCCGCGATCGTGGCAGGCCAGTCCGTGGAAACTGTGGTAGCAACCCTGGCGCCCAGTTCCGAAGCCGACCAGGCGGCCTTGCGTACCCGCGCCCAAAATTTCGCGCGCGAAGGCATAGGCGTGCTCAAGGCGCTGCAGGTTATATGAAGTCTTTCCGTCGATCAGACTTACGGCCTGCGCGCGCGGCTACCTTACGACTGCCGCCGGCCCAGGTAAGTGTGGCATATTGTTGCTTGGCTTTACAAAGACGGTCCACGGATTATGCCGTACCCGGACGATAGGCCCCAACTCAGTCCGCTCTCCTGTCTGGAGAATTTTTTACGTTTCTTAACGGATATCAACCGTATTTGTTAAGACGTGTGAAATTTTCGAGGCGTAACCGTTAACACGGTAGGGACAGATTAAGAAAGCCAGCGACGCTCTTCCAGCCATGGAACCGCGTCGACGGCTCTGCGGCGAAGCCTTTCGCCATCCGGGGCAATTTACAAACGACAACCGCCAACCGCGCGGCTGTCCAGGCCCGGCGGATGACGTGTCTTCACGCAGCGCCAGGCTTCCTTTATCCGCCCCTGCACCCTGAAACGCGATCCGATATGGCGGAGGCATGCCTTGCCCCGCCGCCTGCCGGCTTGCGTCCGAACTATCAAGTCTTTCAATGACGGCGGGTGTTCAATATGGCGAGAAGGTCTCATTTTTCTCTCAAGCGCGGCTTCCTGCGGGACTGTTCCGGAAACGTCGCTATCCTGTTTGCCTTCGGTCTTCCGGTCGTGGCGGGTGGGGCGGCGTTCGGGCTGGAAACCGGTATCTGGTATCTCGATCAGTCCAAGCTGCAGCAGGCGGCCGATGCTGCGGCCTATGCCGCCGGCCTCGAAAACCGGATGGGCAGCTCGTCCTCGGTCATGTCAGCGGCTGCCCAGGCCGCGGCCATCAGCAACGGCTACGACAGCACGACCGACACCCTGGCCCTGGTGTCGCCGGCCGTCATCAACGGCGTCGCCAACGCCAATGCGACCTCGGTCGTCCTGACCCGGCGCGAACCGCGCTTCTTTTCCCAGGTCTTCGACGACAGCACCATCACCATCCGGGCGGCGGCGCTGGCCAATTTCGCGACGGCGGCCAATGCCTGCATCCTGGCGCTGGACCCCTCGGCTACCAAGGCCGTCTATTTCTCCGGCAATTCTCATATCGGCTTTGTCGGCTGCAATGTGATGGCCAATTCGGTATCTGCGTCGTCAATCTATAGCCAAGGCTCGACCCAGGTCTCGGTGCCCTGCCTGATGACGGTCGGCGGCGTGTCATTGAACGCGCCCGTGACCCAGACGGCGTGCGCTGCCGCCATGACTCAATTACCGCCTGTCGCCGATCCGTTCCGCACGGTACCGGAACCGATCGTTACCGGCAGTTGCCAGAACAGCAACGGCAACAATCTCCAGCCTGGCCGTTATTGCAACGGCCTGACCCTGCAGAATTCCGTCAATCTGAAGCCGGGTGTCTTCATCATCGACGGCGGCACGCTCAAGATGAACGCCAATGCCAATGTCAGCGGCAGTGGCGTAACCATCGTGCTGGCCAACAATGCCGGGGTCAGCCTGAACGGCAATGCCACCATGAACCTGTCGGCGCCGACCACAGGCACCTACAAAGGCTTGTTGTTCTTCGGCAGCCGCAAAAATTCGACCTCGACCGCCGTTACCCTGAACGGGACAGCGAGCTCGGTCATGACCGGCGCCATCTATTTTTCGAAACAGAACGTCTCGTACCTGGGCAATTTCCAGGGCGCCAACGGCTGCACCCAGGTTGTTGCCCGTACCATCGACTGGAGCGGAAATACCAACCTGGCCGTGAATTGTACGAATTACGGGATGAGTCCTCTTCCCGTCGGTGGCGTTGTCAAGCTTGCGGAGTAAAGATCATGAAGCGAATCAAGGGATTGTCACCCGTGTCGGCTTTGCGAACAGCGTGGAAAAACCAGAGCGGCGCCGCCATTGTCGAATTCGCCCTGTTGACACCGATCTTGTTGGGCGTCGTGGCCGGCGTTGCGGACTTCTCGTCCGTCATCCAGCAGGAACGCGCCATGCGTGCGGGTGTCAGCAGTGCCGCCCAATATATCATGGGCGGCGGCACCAGTCTGGACGCCGCACGCCAGGTCGGCCTTATCGCCTGGGCGTCTCACGCCAATAACGCAACCGTCACGACCGCCAAGATGTGTTATTGCAATTCCGTGGTCGGCGATTGCACGACCCTGTGCCCCGACCAGACCCTGCCCAAGGCCTATATCACGATCGTCGCCACTCAGCCCTACGATGGCTGGTATGTCGACACGTCCCTGACCGCTCAGCAGGAGGTCCGGATTCGGTGAAGAAGCTTTGCCTCAAGCTGTGGCGGGATGAAAAAGGCGCAAACGCGCTGGAATTCGCCCTGATTTCGCCGGTCATGATCATTGCGCTGATCGGTATCTTCAACATAGGTTACGCCATCCATTGCGGCGGGTCCGTGCGCAACGCCATGGAGCGATCGTCGCGCACGCTGATCGCCAATCCGTCGGCCACGGCAGCCACATTGAAGACCAAGGCCTTGACCATGCTGTCGACCGTGCCTGTGGAAAACCTGGCGGTTACGGTGACAACCGAGACCGTCACCGGCCAGGTTCAGGTCAAACGCGTCGCCTGGACGTATGATTTCATGTTGTGGATACCGCTGCTGGACGACCATAGCCTGGCCATGGGCTCGAGCGTGGTCGTGCCACTGGCCACAACGACTTAGCACATAGGCAGATCCATATGAATGTCGCTGCGCTTTCGGCAGGTATTGCGCCGGTAGGCACCTCTTAAGGCGCGTCGCGCAGTCGTTCGCCTTTCTTGCCGCCAGCGCTTGAACGTCGCCTCCCATTCCGATATCGCTTCTCAACGGAGTCTTTTGGGGGCGGCTGCATGGAAGCGGGAGACTATATCTACCTTAAGGATCGCGACGATACGTATCAGGTTTGCCGGATATTGCGCCTCGATCCGGAGACGGATACAGCGCATGTCACCTCGTTTGCGGCGACAGAGCGCAAGCCGTCGCAGGAATCACTCAACGACTTGCGGGCCACAATTCTGCATGCGCCAGTCATGGCGTCCTCGTTCACCAATTGGACCACCTTTGCAAAACGGCCTGTGACAGACCAAGACCTGCGCGGATTCCAGGAATACCTGAAACATACGGATTTCAGCCGTTACGCGCAGGAGACGGATCAGGATATCGACCAAATTGTCGCGGAGGCAAACCGCCTTTATTTGGAAGGCCTCGATCTCACGAGCAAAAATGACAATTACCGCGAAGGGATCGAAAAATATCATCAGGCGTTCGAATTGTTCCCATCCTTTTTCGAAGCCAAGGACAACGAGGCCTTCTGCTACATGTCCCTTGGCGAATTCGCGGCAGCTGTCGGTTGTTTCGAAGACTCCATTGCCTGCAATGGCCACACGCTGCTCACTGACTTTTCAATCGGCGAATGCTTTTTCAAACTGAAAGCGTTCGAGCAGGCTCACCCGTGGTTCGTCCGCGCCAGCCAACACGGCGATATCGAGCCGAAGACCTTGAAGGTGCTGAACGATTATATCCACGCGATAGAAGTCGCTATCGGGCAGGGACGGACTGCGCAAGACGCGCCGATACCCGGGCAACAGCTGAAACGGCCTCCCGGAACATCTAACATCCTGATGGCTTTGGGCTGTGGCGCGGTGATGGGCTTCGTGGCTGGCGCCTTGGTCCTCTACATTGGCTTCCGCGAAAACAGCCAGGGTGAGTACTACGATCCTGTCACCGGTGCCGTCGATATTCCCTATGCCCTTATCAACTTCATGCTGCCTTTTGTCCTGGTGACACTTGGCGGCTTCGCGCTGGCCTTCTTCCTGCTCCGCCAGTTTCGCAGGCCCTGACACGAATGGGCGGCGGATTACGGTGAGAGGGTAATTGTATGTTGTTGGCAGGCCGCCATAGAGGCCAATACGCGTAACCCGCCGCTCAAACCGCAATTCCGGCTAATGCGCCCACGCCAAGGGGCGCTTGGCCGGAAGGGAAGGCTCGTGGGGCCTTGGCCCCACACCCCGTTTGTTAGTGATTATCTCGCGGCAGGCCCATGGTCTGGGCGATCCGCTGGAACGGGACGGCGTCTTCCAGGCAGGCGCCCGTGCCCATCTGGCCGACCGAGGCACGCTGCATCGCCTGCCACGGCGTTTGGCTCTTTGGATACTGATACCCGCCCGTCGCTTCCAGGGCCACACGGCGGACGCTCAGTTCCTCATCCGAGATCAGCACATTGACCGTATTCTTGTTGAGGTCGACCCGCACCTTGTCACCGCTTTTCAACAGGGCCAGGTTACCACCCGCCGCCGCTTCCGGTGATGCGTTGAGGATCGACGGAGATCCCGACGTTCCCGACTGCCGCCCATCGCCGATACAGGCCAGGCTGGAAATGCCGCGTTTGATCAGATAGGTCGGCGCCCGCATATTGACCACTTCGGCCGCGCCCGGATAACCAATCGGACCGGCGCCGCGCATGAACAGGATGCAGTGCTCGTCGATCCCCAGGCTTTCGTCGTCGATACGGCTATGATAATCCTCCGGCCCGTCAAACACGACGGCGCGGCCGACAAAGGCCTCCGGGTCGTCAGGATTGCTGAGATAGCGCTGGCGGAATTCCGGCGCGATGACGCTGACCTTCATGACGGCGGAATCGAACAGATTGCCCGACAGGACGCGGAAGCCGGCGCGTTCCTTCAAAGGCTGGTCGAACGGCCGGATCACGCGTTCATCTTCGGTCACGGCATCGCGGCAATTGTCGCCGATCGACTTGCCGGTGCATGTCAGGGCGCTCTCATTGATAAGGCCGTGATTCATCAATTGCTTCACGACGGCTGGGACGCCGCCGGCATGGTGATAGTCTTCGCCGAGATATTCGCCGGCCGGCATCAGGTTGACGATCAGCGGCACTTCTTCGCCGTATTGCTGCCACTCCTCGACCTGAAGATCGACGCCGATATGGCGCGCCAGGGCATTGAGATGGATCGGCGCATTGGTCGATCCGCCGATCGCCGAATTGACGCGGATGGCGTTGATAAAAGCGTCCTTGGTCAGGATATCCGACGGCTTCAGGTCCTCATGGACCATGTCGACGATCCGCTTGCCGGTGCGCCAGGCGCATTCCTGGCGGTCGCGATGCGGCGCTGGGATGGCGGCCGAATAGGGGAGTTGCATGCCTAAAGCTTCGGCCAGCGAGTTCATGGTCGTCGCCGTGCCCATGGTGTTGCAATAGCCGGTCGATGGCGCCGACGACGCCACCAGCTTGATAAAGCCCTGGTAATCGATCTCGCCTGCGGCCAGCAGTTCGCGCGCCTTCCAGACTATGGTGCCCGAACCCGTGCGCTCGCCCTTGTACCAGCCGTTCAGCATGGGGCCGACCGACAGGGCGATGGCGGGGATGTTGACCGTCGCCGCCGCCATCAAACAGGCCGGCGTGGTCTTGTCGCAGCCGATGGTCAGCACCACACCATCGAGCGGATAGCCGTAGAGGATCTCGACCAGACCTATATAGGCCAGGTTGCGGTCGAGACCCGCCGTCGGACGCTTGCCGGTTTCCTGGATCGGGTGGACCGGAAACTCCAAAGGGATACCCCCGGCCTCGATAATGCCTGCCCGGATGCGATCAGCCAGCACCAGGTGATGCCGGTTGCAGGGCGAAAGGTCCGACCCCGTTTGCGCAATGCCGATAATCGGCTTGCCGGATTGCAATTCCTCCAGCGACAAGCCGAAGTTCATGTAACGCTCCAGATAGAGCGCCGTCATGTCGGCATTATGCGGATTGTCGAACCAGGCGCGCGAACGCAGTTTGGAGGCAGGCTTATCAGAGGACATAGGCTCTTTGAACTTTATTGTACGGTGTAGAAGTGTTCGACCGTGGTCGAGGTGTAGGTTTGACCCGGATCCAGGCGCGTCGTCGGGAATTGCGGCTGGTTCGGGCTGTCGGGATAGTGCTGGGTCTCGAAGGCCACAGCCTGATACTTGACCAGCTTCTGGCCGCCCTTGCCGGCAATGGTGCCGTCGAGGAAGTTGCCGGTATATACCTGCACGCCGGGCTCGGTGGTCGCAATCGTCATGGCGCGGCCCGACACCTTGTCTTCCAGAGTGACGGCCAACTTCGGCGTTGCGGTCAGGCCGCCACGCAGGACGTAGTTATGGTCGATGCCCTGGTTGCCGATGACGATCTGCGGATCCTTGGAGGTCAGGCGTTCGCTGATCAGGGCCGGGGTGGTGAAGTCGAACGGCGTGCCCTTGACGGCCAGTTCCTTACCCGTCGGGATCAGGGTGGCGTCGACCGGCGTAATGGCGTCGGATTCGATCGTAAGATAAGCGTCCTGGGCCGAACGGGTGGCCGGAATGCCGCCCAGATTGTAGAGGCCATGATTGGTCATGTTGATGACCGTCGGCTTGTCGGTCGTCGCCTTGTAGCTGATCGTCAGGTCGTTTTTGTCGTTCAGGTCGAAGGTCACTTCGGCATTGACTGTGCCGGGATAGCCTTCCTCACCGTCGGGCGAGGTATAGGCAAAGGTCACCGAGGCGTCGCTGCCGCCGGTCTTGACGTCCTTAATGGTCCAGACGCGCTTGTCCCAGCCCTTGACGCCGCCATGCAGCGCGTTCGGCGTGTTGTTGATCGCCAGGGTATATTGTTTGCCGTCCAGCGAGAAATGGCCCTTGGCGATACGGTTGGCGTACCGGCCGACGGTCACATTGGTATAGTTCGGCGTCTTTTCGAAGCCTTCGATCGAGTCGTAGCCGATCACGATGTCCTCGGCCTTTCCGTTGCGGTCAGGGACCAGCAGGCTCTGCATGGTGGCGCCGTAGGTGATGAAGCGGGCGACCACGCCCTTGCCGTTCTTCAACTCGACCATTTCGATCTTGGTGCCGTCGCTCAAGCTACCCCAGTCGGAACGCGTCGCGGTCACGCCGACGGCCGCATCGGCCTTCGGTACAGCCGGCTTTTCGCAGCCGGTAATCGACAGTGTCGTGCCGAGGGCCAAACCCAGGCCGGCAACCAGCACCCATCGTTTTGTCGCCCACTTGTTTGTCAATCTCATCATGTCATCTCTCCTGTGACCGCCGGCTTTCTGTGCGCCTGGCGCGTGCGTCTATGCATAACCCGTCATAACCGCCTGTATAAAGTCAGACAATACTTAATCTATAAATCACACAAAATAAGACACGCATGAGGACCCCATACCGCCGTGAATCGCTGCTGAGGCTGCAAGGACACGTTCGAAAGCACGCAAAACGCGATTAGTTTCGAGTGTCGCCAGGTCTTCTTAGGTGAGACCAGCTCTTCTCAGGTGATAAACGTACGCAAGGTGTCGTCGTGCGCCATGCGGATCAGTGATTCCATGCACCACCGCGCGGCGCGTCCGTCCTTGGCCGCGACGGCCTCAAAGACGCGTTCATGGTCAGGCACCGGGTCGCGCGTCAGGGCATTGTGGCGTGCCTTATAGCGCGTCGTCCATGACACGGCCGCCTCGATCGACGAACTGAGACTGGCCAGGGCTTCATTGTCGGTCGCCTGGATCAGCGTGTGGTGAAAGTCGAGATCGGCGCGGCGTCCGGCTTCGGTCTGCAGTGTCTCGCGGCGCATGACGTCGAGCGCAACACGCATAAGTTCGACCTGTTCTTCGGTGCGGCGCGTTGCGGCCAGCTCGGCCGCGGCCGGTTCGGTGATCAGGCGCAGCTCGAACAGGGCCTTGATAAAATCCTGACTGGGTTCGGTTTCGAACATCCAGCCCAGCACTTCGGGGTCCAGCAGGTTCCACCGTGCGCGTTCGGTAACGCGTGTCCCGGTCTTGGGCCGGCTCTCGACCATGCCCTTTGCCGCCAGAATCCTGATGGCTTCGCGATAGGCCGAGCGCGAAATATCCAAGGTGCTCGATGATTCGATTTCGTTGGGCAGGATCTCGCCTGACTTGTACACACCGCGCAGGATATCGACACCCAGCCGGTGTGCCAGGGCGCCGTGCAGGCGGCCTTGATACATGAAATGATTCTGGCCACCTTCGCGCAGCGGACGTGCTCCGCTTATTTTCAGCCGCCGTGACATGGTCTTTACATCAAGCCCAGACTCAGGCCCAGACTCAGGTTTTGTAGGTTTTCTCATGCGCAACACATGACATTGAATTGTCTGTTTGACAAAGCCAATTTACAAGCTATTAGCGCGGCCTAAACTTGCAATTGTCTGAGTAAATACAAGATGCCTCGGAGAGAAAGTCCCATGTCTTTGCGTCCTATACATGCTTTGCGTCTTATACAGGTCACGACACCTTCAGGTCAGCGCCAGGTGCTGGCGGCGACCGGTGACGGCGAAGCCTCTGTCGTCTTGGGGGTGGCATCGACCTATGAACTGGCGCGGGCAGCGATTGCCGGTGGTATGTCTCTGGCCGATCAGGTTGCAAAGCAAGGCCTGGGCGACACGGTCGATGTCGGCATGGCGCTGGTCGAGGGCAGGGTGCTGTGCCCGATCGACCATCCCGACCCGTCGCATCTGCACGTGACAGGGACGGGGTTGACGCATCTGGGTTCGGCCGAGGGCCGCGACAAGATGCATAAGGCCGCCGCCGCCGCGGACACGCCGACCGATTCCATGCGCATGTTCCTGATGGGTGTTGCGGGCGGCAAGCCGGAACCCGGCACCGTGGGCGCGCAGCCGGAATGGTTCTACAAGGGCAATGGCAATACCCTGGTCGGGCCGGATGCAGCCCTGACCTCGCCCAGCTTTGCCGAGGATGGCGGCGAGGAGCCGGAAATGGCGGGCATCTACGTTATCGGCGACGACGGCCTGCCGTATCGTGTCGGCTTCGCCCTGGCCAATGAGTTTTCCGACCACGTGACCGAAAAACAGAACTATCTCTGGCTGGCCCATTCCAAACTGAGGCCGGCGTCCCTGGGCGTTGAAATCCTGACAGGCGATCTGCCGAAACACGTCCAGGGTACGTCGCGGATTTGGCGCGGCAATGATGTGATCTGGGAAAAGCCGTTTATCTCGGGCGAGGACAACATGTCGCATTCGCTCGACAATCTGGAACACCATCACTTCAAATATGCGCTGTTCCGCACACCGGGCGACGTCCACGTCCACTGTTTCGGCACGGCCACGGCGTCGTTTGCCGATGGTGTCAAGACGCAGGATGGCGACGTGTTCGAGATCACCGCCGACGCCTTCGAATTCGGCCTGCGCAACACCCTGGCCCAGGCGAGCGACGATACTGCCAAGGTCCGCATCCTGTAATCAGGCTGCCGGGTTATGTTTGTCGAGAAAGGCCAGGGCCTGTTTCATCATCTCGATACGGGCGGAGCCGATGGTTTCCCAATGGTCCTGGCCCTTATAGGTGACGAATTCGACCGGCTTGCCGGCCGCCTTCAGCGCTTTTTCCATGCGCTTGCTCTGGTCGATCGGTACGACGGTATCGTCGCTGCCGTGGATCAGCAGGATTGGGCAATAGGCCCTGGCCGCCTGTTTGGCCGGTGATATTTCGTCATAGGTCTTGGGATCGCCCAGAAACTGCTTCAGGTACAGGACCGTCGACGATTTGTTGCTGTCGTGATTGCTGGCCTCGAAACTGACCATGGCGTCCAGGTCGGATGCCCCGGCGATCGAGACGGCGCAACGATAAACGCCGGCATCGAGCGTGGCGCCCGCCAGGGCGGCGTAGCCGCCGTAGGATGCGCCAAGTATCGCCACGCGTTTGGCATCGACCGTCCCCTGCGAGACCAGCCAGCGGACACCGTCCGACAGGTCGGTCTGCATCTTGCGGCCCCATTCGCCGTGGCCCCTGGACACAAAGACCGGACCATATCCGGTTGAGCCACGAAAATTCGGTTGCAGGACGGCATAGCCGCGCGATGCCAGCACCTGAACCTGCCAGTCGAAGTCAATATAGTCGCGCGCCTGAGGTCCGCCGTGCGGCAGGACGATCAGGGGCAGGTTTTTCGCCGCCTTAAAGGGGGGCAGGGTGAGATAGCCGTGGATTTCCAGTCCGTCCGCCGCCGGATATTTGATGGCCGTCTTCTGGGTAATCCATTCCGGTGGCAGGTCGGGATAGTTCTCGGCCAGGACCTTGACATCGCCGGTTACGAAATCGGCAAACCAATAGGTGCCGGCATCCTCGCCGTTTTCCCCGTAGACGATCATCTTGCGGACGTCTTCGGCGTAGTCGGTGACGGTGTAGCGATAGTCATCGCCCATATAGGTTTTCAGGCCGTCCGTGACCTTCTTCATCAACGGGTCGAAATAGTCGTAGCTAAACCAGTCATCGTGGTGCGTGAAACCCGCCAGTCGGCCGGTCACGGGGTGAAACAGGGGCGAGCGCTGGCGATCGTCACCGCCGGGATCGAGGGCTCCGCCCATCGAGCCATCGGCCTTGATCTCGTGATATTCGCCGCTGTTCTCGCCGGTATTGAGCTTCAAGACCAGCGATGCGCCGTCGCGGCCGATTCCAACCACGTCGGGCGAATTCAGTGCGTCCTTGATCTTGTAGATCAGCTCATAATGCGGACGTTTATCGGCGGGAGCCGTGTTGAAGCGCAGGCGCCACTCCTTGGTCTTGTCGTCGAATTCGGAATAGCCATGAATACGGCCGTCTGGCGCCACCACCCAGCCTTCGGCGTTCTGGCTGACTTCATCCATCGCATGTCCGCGCGCTGAGGTCATGCCGAAGCTGTACAGGCACAAGGGGTAATCGCCGCTCATGCGATAGTTCGACGCCGTCACGCGATATTCGCCGTCGACCTTTATGCGCTTCAGATTGCCAACCACCATGCCGTAGAAGTTGTCTTCGTGGTCAAACAGGACTCTCATGTCGTGCGTGTCGAGGTTGATCCGTCGCGCGACCCGAAACTCGTGTTTGTAGCCGGCGAATTCACGCAGGGCCGTGGTCACGGAATTGACGAGAATGACGTTCATATTGTCGGCGAAGAACAGGTCGCGAATCTTGGCTGGCCCGATCGAACCGCCCGTCAGCACGGGATCGGCCGTTTTGAAGCGCACCAGAATCTTTTCGTCGCCCTTCTGGGTGACCAAGGCACATCTTTCACCGTCCGGCGACAGCGCGATCTCATCGACAAACGGCGATGCCGCGTAGACTTCGACCGGTGGCATGGGCGTTGTCGCTGTCGCGGGCGTCGCGTCGTCGGCACGTGCGCTGAGCGCGGCCAGATTGACAGCAGCGGTGGCACCACCCAGGCGAAAGAGCGCGCGTCGATTCAGTTTCATCTTTTCCCCCGTCAACCGGCGTCTTAAACGCCTTCTGTCCGTTCCCTGGCCGATTATGCCGGATTATGCTTAGCGAGGAAGGTCAGGGCATCCTTCATCATCTGCACACGCGCGGGTCCCACCGTTTCCCAGTGGTCCTGACCCTTGTAAGTGATCAGTTCAACCGACTTTCCAGCGGATTTCATGGCGCTTTCCATCCTCTGGCTTTGCGATATGGGAACGACCGTATCGTCGGTACCGTGGATCAGCAGCAAGGGGCAGTAGGCCTTGCCGGCCTGACGGGCCGGTGAAACATCGGCCCAACCGGCCTTGTCGCCCATGAATCGCTTCCAGTACTGAACACCCGTCCCATTGTCGTTGCCGGTTTTGTTATCTTCCCACTGCACCAAATCTTCGAGATCGGAAACACCGGCGATGGCGACCGAACAGTTATAGACGCCCTGATCGAGTGTCGCGCCCGCCATGGCGGCATAACCTCCGTAGGACGCGCCCAGGATAGCAACGCGCTTGGGATCGACCATGCCCTTGGACACCAGATAACGCACACCGTCAGACAGGTCGGTCTGCATCTTGCGTCCCCACTGGCCGTGGCCGGCGGCGACAAAGTCCTGGCCGTAGCCATCCGACCCACGGAAATTGGGCTGAAGCACGGCGTAACCGCGTGACGCCAGGACCTGGGTCTGCCAGTCGAAATCGACAAAGTCGCGCGCTTCAGGCCCGCCGTGCGGGAGGACGATCAAAGGCAGGTTCGTCGCAGCCTTGAACGGTGGCAGGGTCAGATAGCCGGGGATCGTCAGACCGTCGGCGGCAGGATAGCTGATGGCCTGTTTTTGGGTAATCCATTCGACCGGAATGTCCGGATAGTCGGCGCCCAACATAGAACCATCGCCGGTGGTTAGGTCGATGAAATAATAGCTGCCGGCATCGTCCGCGCCTTCGATATAGGCGATCAACTTGCGCGGATCCTCAGCATAGCTTTCGACGCTGATACGGTAGTCTTCGCCGAGAACCTTTGGCAGCGCGTCTTCGATCGCTTTCATGCCGGGGTCGAACCAGTCGAAGATACGCTTGTCATCAACCCGCCCAAAACCCGCCAGACGGAAGGTTGTCGGATGGAACAACGGGAAATGTACGCCGGCGGTCTTGGGATTTAGGGGTTCGCTCAGAACGCCCGTGGCGGAAATTTCGTGATAGGTGCCGTCGTCCTTGTCGCCCTGTCTAACGTGAATAATGACGGAATTGCCGTCCCTGCCCAGACCGATCAGCGTGGGACGATTGAGCACCTCGCCTTTCGTGCGGTAGACAACGCTGAACTTCTGCTTTTTCTGCGCCAGGGCGCTGTTAAAAGCGAGACTCCATTCCTTGGTCAGTTCTTCGAACACCGACATGGCCACAACGCCACCGTCCGGCGTTACAACAAAGTCTTCGGTGTCGTTGCTTCCCTTGGTCATCAATTCGCCGATTGTACTATTCATCTTGAAGTTGAACAGGCAGAGCTCGGCGTCGTTTGACAGGTGGAAGTTGGACGCCGTGACGCGGTACTGGCCGTCGACCTTGATGCGTTTGATCGGACCGAACACGATACGATAAAAACCGTTGGTCGTTGCCCGGCCGATCATCGATCCGGTGGAGGCGGCGATATCCGGTTGGTTCGTAAAAAAGACTTTTACGTCCCCGGTCGTCGCGTCGATGCTCTGCGCCGCGTACAATTCCTGCTTTTGCGAGGCGAACCTTTCCAGGTGTTCGGTCGAGGAATCGACCAATATGACGTGGTCATTGTCGCCCCAGAAGACGTCGCGAACTTTATCGGCACCCAGTGAAACACGGGTCTGTGCCTCCTGGCCAATCGTGAAAATAACCAGAACCTTCTTGCCGCCGTCGTCAACCACACTGCCGTCACGCATGACGGACGCGACGCGCTTGCCGTCGGGAGACAGGGCAATGTGTTGTATGGCTGCCGGCCGACTGAATGACTCGACGGAGGGCACGAGCGTCGTCGCTACACCGGCTTGTGCGCGCGCTATCCGCGGCATGACGAAATTGCACAGCAAGGCTGCGCTGGACACGCCGAAAAACATACGACGGCTGAAATTCGATATCATTGAGACCACCCCCAAAAGCAACACTGGCAAAGATGCTAATCTCTTGAAACGAGATTGGCAAATCCTGTTGCAGCGAAAAGCGGTTCAGTTCGCGGAAAACTGGTTTCGAAACCACGTCATCTGGCGTTTGGCATAGTTGCGCGTCATCTGGCGCGCCTGGGCCAGGGCCGCTTCGAGCGTCATCTTACCGCTCAAATGGGCGGCAAATTCGCGCAGGCCGAGGACGCGGTTGATCGGCCAGGCATCCTCTAGGCCGCGCTGGATCAGGTCGCGCACCTCGTCGAGCGCGCCCATGTCCAGCATGATCTGCAGGCGGGCATCGCAGCGGGCGTAAAGCTCCGCGCGGTCGGGATACAAAATTTCCAGATCGTAGGAACTATCGACAAGGGCTGGCTTTGTAAGGCCTTGCCAGGTGGTGAGCGGCGTACCGGTTTCGAGAAAGACTTCATAGGCCCGCGTCAGGCGCTGGCGATCGTTCGGGGAAATCCGTAGGGCGGCTTCCGGGTCATGGAGCGCAAGTTTGTTGCGGAAGGCGTGTTCACCGAGCGTCTCATAGGCCTCACGCGCGTCGCGGCGGGCGATGTCGCCGATCTCGGGGATCTCGGCCAGGCCATAGACCAGGCTGTTGAAATAGAGACCCGTGCCGCCGACGACGCAGACCGGCCGGCCGCCTTTCAACGCCGCATCGAGATAGGAGCGGGCTGCGCGCAGCCAGTCGCCGGCCGACCACAGGACGTCGGGCGCCAAATGACCGTAGAGGACGTGATCAGCCCGGGTTTCGTCCGCGGCCGAGGGGCGAGCGGTCAGCAGGGGCACGTCGGCATAGAGCTGCATCGAATCAGCGTTGAGGATCAGCCCACCTGTGCGCTCGGCCCAGTCCAGGGCGCGCGCCGACTTGCCCGACGCGGTCGGTCCGGCGAGAAGGAAGATCGGCTTGGAGGATTTGGACATTTTGGGCTTTAAAGCGACGGACATAGCGCCTATGTGAACGCCCTCTTAGCGATTTATAAAAGGCCCGTCCATGCTCGACCGTCACCAGGTGCTGACAGCTCTTAACGCCATCTCCGACCCGATGACCGGGCAGGGGCTGAGCGATGCCGGCATGGTGCGGGCGCTGGTCGTGTCGCCCGACCGTGTCGGTTTCATGCTGGAAGTGCCGCAGGATCGTGTAACGCAATACGGCCCGGTGCGTGAGGCAGCGGAAAAGCTGTTGGCCGGCCTCGAAGGCGTGACCAAGGCGCAGGTGGTATTGACGGCCGAGTCGGAGTCCGCCCCTACAAGACCTGCTCAGGCCAAGCTGTCGCCCCAGGCGATCGACCAGGTGAAAAAGGCGGCACCCATTGCCCATGCCCGGCCCGACCACGTGAAATACGTTGTCGTGGTAGGTTCGGGCAAGGGCGGAGTCGGCAAGTCGACCGTGTCGCTGAGCCTGGCTTTGGGGCTTCATGCCCTGGGCCTGCGCACCGGTTTTCTCGATGCCGACATCTATGGGCCATCGGCGCCCGTCATGGTGGGTGTGCGCCGGCCGCCGGAATTCGGGCCGGACAAGCTGATGGTGCCGCTGGAAGCCTTCGGGCTGAAGGTCAATTCGGTCGGCTTCCTGGTTGATGCCGACCAGGCGATGATCTGGCGTGGGCCGATGGCGTCCCAGGCCCTGACGCAACTGCTGACCCAGACGCGCTGGGGCACGGAGGACGAACCGCTGGATGTGCTGGTGGTCGATTTGCCGCCCGGTACGGGTGACGTGCAACTGACCCTGACGCAAAAGACGCTGATCGACGGCGCGGTGATCGTTTCGACGCCTCAGGAAATGGCGCTAAGCGATGCGCGCCGGGCGGTGACCCTGTTCGGCAAGACGGGCGTCAAGGTGCTGGGCGTGGTCGAAAACATGGCCTTCTTCAAGGGGCCGGACGGGTCGGAGATCGAGATCTTTGGCCGCGGCGGGGCGCGCGGCCTGGCCGATGCGTCGAAGGTGCCGTTCCTGGGGGAGGTGCCCCTGGACCCAGCATTGCGCTTGGGCTGTGATGAGGGACGGCCGCTGACGGCACTGGAACCCGACGGTGACATGGCGCAGCGCTTCAAGGTCATGGCGCAGAAGGTGCTGGATGGGCTGGAGGCGGAGGGACGATAGAAGCCGCTGAAGGGCGATCGTCTTGCAGGCAAAGCTGGCGGCGTGATATAATCGCCGAAACGTCCTTTAGCGGAACGGAATGCCAACCCTGATTATTCATGATCTCGAAGATTCACTCGAAGTGCGGCTCAGGCTGCGCGCGGAGATGCACGGTCATGCTCTGGAAGAAGAAATTCGGGTCATTCTGCAAGCGGCCGTGAGCAGTATTGCAGGCTCTGATCTCTGGGCCGTGTCGCGGCAATTGTTTAGTGGGGATAACAGTATTGATCTGCCGTTGCTCGCGCGCGAGGTGGATCGTCCAGCGCCCGACTTCAATGAAGATGTGTATAAGGCGTGATTGTCTGACAGAGAAACTTATACATTCCTGAATTTCGAAGAAATTTGGGGAGGGGGACCGCCCGAGGCCGGCGAAACGAAGTGAAGCCGCGGCCGAAGGGTGGTGGTGGGGTTTCTTGCTTATACCAACGGCGATAGGCGGTGACTCTGGCTGGGGATTCCCTTTAGGCGCGGATTGTGATTCCTATGGTCATTGATTTGGCTGGAGGGTTTAGGCTTGTCGACATCGATTTTGATCACACGTCTGGATTTGGATGCTTCAGGTCTTCGTCAGGCGGCATCTCGAAGCCATGACGCTGATGCCGCCCGACGGATGCTTGCGCTGGCGCTTGTATTGGAAGGGCGAAGCCGCACGGAGGCTGCGACCAT